>NZ_JAPPTM010000002.1:0-318673 GCF_027587105.1 Vibrio sp. RW | reverse complement strand
CTCTTTACCCCTCTAAACAAAGGGATATTCTCTTGCATCTTAGATGCTAATAATAAGAGCGTCTGGTAGCTTTTGTACATTTCTTTACTTTTATTCAAAGGAATAAAAGGTAGGTAGTAATAACTACTAACAGAGCTTACCCGAGTTGGACGCTCGGGTGGACTTAGGAAGTCTAGTCCGCTCTTATTGAAAAGCCTCTCCCCAACTTAGCCATGTAGAACGTATCTAAGAGTGCCTCAAGTTCTTAGACCAATAGTCCTACATGTTGCAACTCGCATTGTTATCAATGAGGTGATAACCGTCAGTAGATAGCTGACTGCTGTTGCACTAAGTTGGTGGCTCGTATATATCACTACATACAAGCGCCAGCTCTGAATGAAAACCGTATCTTTCTGCGATACTGAGCAACAATGAATCGAGTCATTGTCTCGGAAAAGTCCAGAGCGGAAAAGGGTGAGAAACTACTTTGCACAAATATTGAGCATTTCAATTTCTCCGTATCTATAGGTTATGTTAATTAAGATTTCGCCAGAGCGAATAAAATATATTAAATTCTGATATTTATCTATACGTCGACCTAATTAATTCTGTCTCACAGCGTGAACTGCTTCTACCAATAGGTTATGTTAATTCTGTCTCACACTGTGAAACAAATTCGATAAGTATGAAAATAACCCTAGAACGCCCAGAGCGGCTTTACCCGTTAGTCACTGCAATACTCATTGTCACGAATAGGACAGCCCTCTGAGCCGCCCATCGCCCAGAATCGCTATAGATTGACTAGCCTTTGATTCTGTATATTGTCTGACGAGTAAGCCCCGTATCCTTGGCTATTGAGTTAATGCTCTGTCCGTTACTCAGTCTGTTTAGTACATCTTGCTCTTGCTCAGGCGTATAGGACTTAGAGCGACCACCTCTAACGGACTGAGCCGTATGCTTACCAGAGCGAACGGCTGCTACCTTACCCTCATCTAAGCGGCTCTGAATCATGCTCCTTTCCATCTCAGCAAAGACCATCATCATTTGATAGAACGCTTTAGACATTGCATCGTCTTTGCTGGTATCAATGCCTTGCTCAAGTGTACGGACAAACACACCTTTGTTGTGCAGCCGCTCTATCAAGCTAACCACCTGAGACGTACTTCTTCCTAGTCGGTCAAGCTTGGTGACAACTACAACATCACCATCACGTACATAAGCCTCTAGCTCTTCTAGTGCTTCCTTGTTTGTGTCTGCTTTACCTGAGTGTTTACCAGAGAATATCTTTGTGCATCTAGCTTGCTCTAGCTTGTACAGTTGGTCGTCTAGGTCTTGAGCTTGAGAAGATACACGAGCAAAGCCTACTAGACTCTCAGTTGCCTGAGCTACTTCTACTTGCTCAATGTGTTCCTCTTCTTCATCCTCTGCCTCACATACATTCAGCTTGTCAGATTTAGCTTGAATGGCTGCTATCTTATCCTCTGCGCCTTTAAGCAGGGTACAGTGACCACCTTGATAGAACTCTCTACGTGTAGATGCTGTGTAGTTCTCTGCTGTCATCTCGATAGCCTCTATAGCTTCCATGCACTCTTCATAGGTTGTTAGGCCTGATAGTTTGACTGCTGTATGTTTCATGGCAAGCACCTGTCCGAATCTGTTAAGTTACGGACATAAGATAAATGCACTGTACGTTTCTGTCAATATTTAATTTCGGACAATGTACGCATTGCTCAGCACAGAAACGGACACAACCCTTGTGCATTACAGGATGTATGCCTGTCCGTTTCATGTACGAATGACACAACTTACGACGGAAGATAAATAGTTAGTGGATGCTCTGCCATTTCCAGAAAAGAGACTACAAAGCACCCTATGGGGGAAACTAGGATTGCATGAGCGGAGAAGGCCGCTCACATGTACGCTCAAAAATATTTAAGCTCTAGCGTTACCACCACCTATAAACAAGAAAGCCCTAGAAGCGATGAGCAACTAGGGCATAATTTACAAGGTTAAGTATCTCAACTAAGAATCAAATAAGAGACTAGCTAAGTCAGAAGCATCAAGCTTAACGTACCTATTCAGCATTCGGTGATCTTTATGACCTGACACTTTTGAAACTAGGATGCTGTCGTGACCTGCTCCGATTAACTTAGAAAGCCGATAATGCCTTAATGAATGCAGCACAAACTCTGGTAAGCCTTCCATATCTGCCGCCTTTCTGAACTGCTTACTAACAAACTCAGGAAGTACAGAGAATAAAGGATATGTATCTGCTTTCCCCTCAATAAGTTGTAATCGCTTAGACAATACAGCCATAGCAGGATTAGAGAGCGGTACTTTTCTATCTTCACCGTTCTTAGTGTTATAGAGCTGAATGTAACGCTTATCCAAGTGTACATCTTGAATCCGAAGCTTTAACACTTCATTGCGTCTGCATGCCGTTTCACTAAGCAGGAGACAAACATCTTTAAGCTCATCGGTAGGTAGATTACCAATGACTTGGTAAACCTGTTCATCCGTTGGGACGAACTGCCTTACTCCGTAATCTTTGGGGATTCTAATTTGTTTGAAGATGTCAGGGATTTGTAGACCAATATCCCTACGTAACCAATTAAGTAGAGCTTGCAGTGTAGTTACGTCCTTACGAACAGTACCAGCTTTAACAACTGCCATGCGAGAATCAATGAAAGAGGTGATATGTTCTCTTGCATCAGGGCTAGTAGTTAGGTCACGAACTTGGAAGGATGCAAAGTGCTTACTGATACGAGCTAAACGATAGCGAATAGTACCAAGATACGATTTATGATACTGGGCTTTAACTTGGATATAGAACTCAATACAAACAGGAATTGGTGTATTAAGTGAGGGATTAGAAAGTGTGATATGTGTAGGAGTTTGCAAGGCACAGTCCTCTTAGCTAAGTAAAAGAAAGACTGTGCCCACAGGAATAATGGCACGCCCTGAAGGATTCGAACCTTCGACCACATCCTTAGAAGGGACGTGCTCTATCCAGCTGAGCTAAGGGCGCGCTACAGGAACGAATTATACGAATTCGAATCAGTAAAGCAACGGCTTTATGTAACATTCTGATCTAAGTGGGTAAAAAAAGGGCAGTAAACATATAAGTGTTGGAAATTAAACCAAAGCAATCGTTTGCTTGATGGTAATCAAAAAGATTTTCTGGAATAATGCGCCAAAAACATCAGCCACTAACTTGAATATCAATACTAAGGAAATTCATGACTGCTCAAAATATTGATGGAAAGCTAATTTCTCAAACGGTTCGCTCTGAAGTTGCTGCACGTGTAAAAGCTCGTACTGAAGCTGGATTACGCGCTCCGGGCCTAGCGGTTGTTTTAGTGGGTGAAGACCCTGCTTCTCAGGTTTACGTTGGAAGTAAGCGTAAAGCGTGTGAAGAAGTTGGCTTTGTATCTAAATCTTACGATTTGCCAGCCACTGCGACAGAAGATGAACTGTTAACATTAGTAGACCAACTGAACCAAGACCCAGAGATCGACGGTATTCTGGTTCAACTGCCTCTACCTGCTGGCATTGATAGCACTCACATTCTTGAGCGTATCACACCAGAGAAAGACGTGGATGGCTTCCACCCATACAATGTAGGTCGTTTGGCTCAGCGTATGCCTAAGCTTCGCTCTTGTACGCCAAAAGGTATTATTACGCTGCTTGACCGCTACAACATCGACTTACGTGGTAAACACGCGGTTGTTGTTGGCGCATCAAACATTGTAGGCCGTCCAATGACGCTAGAACTGCTTTTAGCAGGTTGTACGACGACGACTTGTCATCGTTTCACCAAAGACCTTGAAGGCCACGTACGTCAAGCAGACGTTGTTGTGGTTGCAGTAGGCAAGCCTAACTTCATTCCAGGAGCTTGGATTAAGAAAGGGGCTGTTGTGGTCGATGTTGGTATCAACCGTTTAGAATCTGGCAAGCTAGTGGGTGACGTTGAATACGATGTTGCTAAAGAGAGCGCAAGCTTCATCACCCCAGTACCGGGGGGGGTCGGCCCAATGACGGTTGCGAGCCTAATCGAGAACACAATGATCGCTTGTGAGCAGTTTCACTCGAAGTAATCTGCGAATGACGGTATAAACAGAATTAAAAAGCCGCAACGTGATGAACGTTGCGGCTTTTTTGATGATTACCCATTACAAAACGAGAAGTATAAGTAACTTAAGATGCCACTGTTAAAGCGAAAGTACCACACCAGCAATCGCTGCACTCATTAAGTTAGCAAACACACCTGCACAAATTGCTTTAAAGCCGTATTGTGAGATGAAAGAGCGACGCTCTGGAACTAAACTACCCAAGCCACCAATCAAAATCGCCATGGTTGATATGTTAGCAAAACCACATAGAGCGAAAGTCACGATCGCTTGCGAGTGTTCACTCAGTGCTTCTTTAGCATCCATTAGCTGGATAAAAGCCACAAACTCGTTCACAACAATCTTGTTCCCGATCAGCGAGCCTGCAACCACAGCCTCAGACCAGGGTACACCGATCAACCATGCAACGGGGGCGAACACATAACCTAGGATAAGTTCGAAGCTTAGAGTGACGCCAAACCAACCACCAACAATACCGAGTAAACCATTCAGCATTGCAATCACACTGATAAAGGCAAGAAGTGTCGCCCCTACTGCGACGGCAATACGAAGTCCAGACATAGCCCCATCAGCCATTGCCTCAACAACGTTTGTTGCTCGTGGAATTTCTACATCAGACTCAATATTTTCTTGAGCGTCATCTGGACTACCCGGTACTAAGATTTTAGCCATTAACAGGCCAGCAGGCGCCGACATGAATGCCGCAGCGATCAAGTAGTTAAGGTCTACACCAAGCGATGCATAACCCACTAGCGTGCCACCAGCAACAGAAGCCAAACCACATACCATCACGGCAAACAGCTGCGAATCAGTCATGTGCTTCAAGTAAGGCTTAACCACCAATGGCGCTTCAATCATGCCAACAAAGATGTTCGCCGTTGCAGACAGTGACTCCGCACGGCCTGTACCCAGGAACTTCTGCAGCGCACCACCAATAAGGTTGATCACCTTTGGCATAAAACCAATGTGGTACAAACCCGAGATCAGTGCAGAGAAAAAGATAATGATGCCTAGAACATTAATCGCGAAAACAAATCCGTTATTCGTTAGGCCACCAAATAAGAAATTAATCCCCTCTTGACCGTAGTTGATCAAGCTAGATACCGCACCCGTGGCTGCATTCAACGCTTCTTTACCCATTGGTACATACAGAACCAATAGCGCGAATGAGATTTGTAATAAGAAAGCCAAAGAGACTGTTCTTAGTGGAATATTTTTTCTGTCCGTAGATAGTAACCAAGCGGCAACTAAAATAGTGATAATTCCAAGTAGGGAAGCCATGTGCGTCAACCTAAAAGTTGTAGGTAGGAAAGGCGACGCATTCTATAGAGGAAATCGTTTGCGGCAAGTTGAGGTTGTTAACGTGATGTTGGGGTAATCACCATTTAGCTATGAATATAATTAAGTCATTGAATTTTAATAATTAGCATTGATTAAAAAGCATACTTTTTCCATATGGAAATTATATTTATAAATTAGGAAACAGTTAGTGATGCAGTTCAACGCAAGTTTGGAGGTTTTTATCCCAGTACGTCGGTGATCCAATATGATCTTTGATGAACTCAATTACAGCTGAAAGCTTCTTCGGCATATTCTTTCGGCTCGGGTACACGGCATAAAATGGCATCAACTGACTCGCTCGCCATTCTGGTAATACTTGGATTAGCTTACCGGTTCGAAACTCTTCTTTGACTAAGTAGGTTGCCAGATAAGCAACGCCCCACCCTGCTACCGCTGCGTCTCGTACAGCCTCGGCTAAATCGACCGAGTAATCACCAGCAACTTTAACGCTAAGGTTCTCTTGGCCGTTATCAAAGGCCCACGATGTGTAATCTCGTTCTCGGCTGCGATAGATCAGACAGTTATGGTCAATCAAATCAGAAGGTGTATGAGGAGTCCCTGCCTTAATCAGATAATCGGGCGATGCTGCCACCACGAACTGACTGTCTGCTAGGCGCTGCGCAATGTAACCTTCTGGTAGGTCTTCATTGTTGGTAATCCAAAGGTCCAAACGCTCTTCAATCATGTCCACCTTGTAGTCGAACAAGTGCACCTCGATTCTCAGCTGAGGATAAAGCTGTCTGAGCTGATCAATCGCCGGAATGATGTGCAAGGTACCAAATGACTGCGACAACCCCACGCGCAATATCCCAGAGATATCCTCACGCTGGCTGTCCATATCCATTTGTGCTGCTTTTACCGTGTTAAACAGTTGCTCACAATGCTGATAGAACACCTCCCCCGCTTCGGTCAACGTTAGACTACGTGTGGTTCGTTGTACCAACTTGATGCCGATTGAGTCTTCAAGCAAAGCAACTTGCTTACTGATGTGAGACACGGAAACGTTCAAGCTTTTTGCAGCACTGGTAAAGCCTTCATACTTAATTAACGCATGGAATATCACCATCTGTGCAGCTCTATCTGTTAGCACAAGGCCACCTTCTTAAATCTCTGAAATATAAAATCAAAAAGGACTCCGAAGAGTCCTTTATTTCGTTCTGCCTATCGTAGGCCAAATGCTATCTAAGCGACCTAGATCTGTTAATCAAATTAAGTCTACCAATCAAATTAGGCCGATTAATCAAACTTGATTCTGTCTGCTAGGTGGCTAACTGCCAAAGCAAAGTAGTAAGAACGATTCCACTTCATTAACACATTGTAGTTGTTGTAAATGAGGTACGAACGACCCGCTTCGTCGTCCGGCATAATCAACCAAGCTTTAATGTCTTCATCAAGCGTTGGCAATGGGCGATCGTCATAACGCTTAATACCGAGTTCAGACCACTCTTTTAGGTATTTCGCTTTGTCTTCAGTTCGACCTTGCAAATCAATAGACACGGTTGACGGTACGTGAACCTGGCGGCCCCAAGTGTACTTATCATCCCAACCGGATTGGCTAAGGTAATTGGCTGCCGAAGCAAACACATCTTCTTCAGTCCCCCAGATATCTTTCTTACCATCACCGTTACCATCAGCGGCAAACGCTAAGAATGAGCTTGGCATAAACTGAGGCTGACCCATGGCACCAGCCCAAGAGCCTTTCATCTCTTTTGGTGCAATATGGCCTTGATCAAGAATCTTCAATGCCGCCATTGCTTCGCTACGGAAAAACGTTTCTCTGCGCCCTTCGTAAGCCATGGTCGTTAGCGCATCAATAACACTGTAATTACCCGTGAACTTACCAAAATTACTCTCAACGCCCCATAGCGCGACAATAAATCTCGGTTGAACACCATATTCATCACCAATGCGCTTTAACGCTGTGTAATGCTTCTTATAAAGTGATCTGGCTTGCTTCACTTTCCAATCGGGTACTGCTCGTGGAATATATTCATCCAGAGTCAGCTTCTTCTCAGGTTGGTTTTTGTCGGCTTTCACCGCTCTTGGCTTAAACGTGACACCATCAAAGGCTTCATCAATGATCGCTTCAGAAATGCCTTCTTCACGGCCTTGTTGCTTTAGTTTTTCTACATATTGTTCGAAGCTCAGTTCTTCAGCTTGTACGGAACTTATAGTCAAGCTATTACCCAATAGTAATGCCGACACAACCAATATGCTTTTCGAAAATTTACTCAACGATCACTCCTCCTTGAATTGAGGTGGCTATCACTCTTCGTCTTGAACTTTTTGTTGAGCTTTACGCTCTTTATGACGTTCAAGTTCGTTAACTGGTGGGGGCGGAACTTGCAAAAAGAAACCATCGGTATTCAGTGATTCTTTCACTTTTTCGATGTTCACTTGAGCCAGTTTACGGCCATCCATTTTAATTACCATTACAAAGCTAGGTTTACCAAACATTTGCATCAATGCGTCAGGAACTTGTGAAAAATCATCCTTCTTAGGGATATAAAGGTATGTTCCTTCTTTCTTTGAACTTTTATATATAGAACACAGCATGACAAACCTTTTTTAAATGTTTATGACTACAAAACTCTCACTTGCGAGAGCAATAGTTTATGTTAACGAAATATTGGGAACAAAACGTTCATTTGACAACAAGATTACTTGCTGTGCTTGGTTTGTGAATATAACATGATACACCTAGTTTCAGGCAATGCCCTTTATTTTATTGATAAAGAAATTGTACCAATCCGCAATTGAGGTCCTGTAGTTTTTCGATGTCTAGTAACCCAGATCTAAAAGGTAGTAGTTTCACGCTATCTGTTTTGCACTTATCCGATGATCAAGTCGAAAATGCAGTGTCTTTTCTCCAAGAGAAGGTAGACCAAGCACCCACTTTTTTCGCTGCTGCACCTGTTGTCATCAACATTAGTAAAGTGGTTGGCGATATCGATTTTGTGCAACTGAAAAAGGGTATCTCTCAAGCGGGGATGATCCCAGTTGGTGTGGCAGGCTGTTCAGATAGGCGTACCCAAAACCTAGCGAAAGAAGCGGGTTTTGCAGTCATGACAGCCAGTAAGTCTCCATCTCAAGCACCAGCCGAAATGGCACCGATTAAAGTGGTGAGAACCCCTATTCGTTCAGGTCAGCAGGTTTATGCTAAAGATAGTGACCTGTTAATACTCAATCATGTAAGTGCAGGCGCCGAAGTCATAGCCGATGGCAGCATTCATATTCATGGCACGCTACGCGGCCGCGCGATTGCAGGAGCCAGTGGTCAAACTGAAGCAAAAATAATTTGTAATGATTTACAAGCCGAGTTGGTTTCCATTGCTGGAAATTACTGGCTCAGCGATCAAATTGAAAGCGAGTACTGGCAGAAAAAAACCATGTTCAGTATGGCAAACGATGTATTACACGTTGATGTCCTCGCAATATAAAAGAAATAAAAGGAAAAAAGAATGGCACGCATTATCGTTGTAACGTCAGGTAAAGGCGGGGTAGGCAAAACGACCTCCAGTGCAGCTATAGCCTCAGGCCTGGCTTTAAAAGGAAAAAAAACCGCAGTTATCGACTTTGATATCGGCCTGCGTAACCTAGATTTAATTATGGGTTGTGAGCGTCGTGTTGTGTACGATTTCGTCAACGTTATCAATGGTGAAGCAACGCTAAATCAAGCGATGATCAAAGATAAACGCACAGACAACTTGTTCATTCTTCCTGCTTCTCAAACTCGCGATAAAGATGCACTCACTAAAGACGGTGTTCGCCGTATATTTGATGAACTTGATGAAATGGGCTTTGATTTCATCATCTGTGACTCTCCAGCAGGTATCGAGCAAGGCGCTCTGATGGCACTGTACTTTGCTGATGAAGCGATTGTAACCACTAACCCTGAAGTCTCTTCTGTCCGTGACTCAGACCGTATTCTCGGGATTCTGGATTCTAAATCTCGCCGTTCTGAAGATGGCTTAGAGCCAGTAAAAACCCACCTTTTACTCACTCGCTACAACCCTGCTCGCGTTACTCAAGGAGAAATGCTGGGCGTGGAAGATGTAGAAGAAATCCTACACATCTCTCTACTGGGGGTGATTCCAGAGAGCCAAGCGGTACTGAACGCATCGAACAAAGGTGTTCCAGTTATCTTTGATGAAGCAACCGATGCTGGTATGGCTTACAATGATACTGTAGAACGCCTACTGGGTAGCCAAGTTGACTTCCGTTTCTTAACGGAGCAGAAGAAAGGCATCTTCAAACGACTATTCGGAGGCTAATACGCAATGTCACTATTAGAGTTTTTTAGACCACAGAAAAAGACAACCGCAAACCTAGCCAAAGAGCGTTTGCAGATCATTGTTGCTGAACGACGCAGCCATGACGATCCAGCACCATCATATTTACCAGAGCTAAAAGAAGATATTCTTAAGGTTATCGCTAAGTATGTTGAAGTCGATCCATCAATGGTTGATTTGACTTTCGAACACAAAGATGACGACATTTCAGTCTTAGAATTGAACGTTAAGCTGCCAGAAGAAGATCGATAATCTTTCTGAACAAGCTCAACAAGCCATACGCGATTTATATTGATTGAATAAAAAAGAGAGCCTCGGCTCTCTTTTTTGTGTCGGAATTTTATCTCTGTCGCTGGCGACGTTTTATCGCCATTACAGATTATTTGATTGCTTTACTCAGCTTCTCGCCAATCACATCTAAACGCCAACCTTGCATCACATCAGGTAGCTTCTCTGGGTTGCGATCGTGCTTCCAAACCCAACTTAACACTTGGTTAAGTTGCTTCTTCGATGCCAAGAACTCTGTCGCTAAACCACTGTGTTGTGACGCCGTTTTCACTTCATCTTTCAACACTTTGAAGATTTGTTTGTAACCTGGGTAATCCATTAGACGTTCTACTGGCGCTGGATATTCTTCTTCTGGCGTGTGTTCAGCCAACTTAACGATTGAGCTAATCTTTGCGCCATGACGGCGTACAGAGCGGTAATCAAAACCTTCTTGCTCCATGTGCTTAGGATCTTTCATCGCGAATCGCGCCACTGCCCACAAATCTTGTTCTTTGAAAACAAAGTTCAACGCTAAATCACGCTTAATCGCTTCTTTTAAACGCCAAGTGGCTAACGGTCTCAAAATCGCTAGCTGCTTAGGTTTAAGCTGCCATGCACCTTTAATATCAAGGTAGGCAGTGTCTGGGTTGACTTTACGGATGCGCTTGGCAACTTGTAAGTCAGACTCTTGTTGAGCCGCTTCCCACCAGCCAGCTTCCATCACTTTTTCTAGAAGCTTATTGTACATTGGCATTAGGTAATGCACGTCTGCCGCTGCGTAGTCCAATTGCTTTTGAGAAAGCGGACGAGCCAGCCAGTCTGTGCGAGATTCACTCTTGTCTAGGTCTACTCCCACGAACTCTGAAACTAAAGCAGCAAAGCCCGTTGATAAACCATGACCTAAGAAAGCCGCCATGATCTGCGTATCAACCATTGGTGTTGGTGTACAGCCAAATGCATTCTGGAACACTTCCAAATCTTCGCCACACGCGTGCAGCACTTTCAACACTGATGCATCTTTTATTAGTGTGACAAACGGTGTCATGTCATCAAGAGCAATAGGGTCAATCAATGATAGCGTTTCACCATCAAATAACTGAATCAAGCCTAATTGAGGGTAATAGGTTCTTGTACGAACAAACTCCGTATCAAGCATAACAACATCAGCTTGACGTGCTTGTTGGCAAACTCGTTCAAGGTCTTTCAATTGGGTAATGATTTGGTAATCCACAAAAGCTCTCACTGGTTTCTATTTGATCGCCGGACACAAAAATGCCGACATTAACTGTCGGCATTCTAACACCATTTTTCAGCGCTCGCTTAGATTAAGCGCCTCAATGGTTTCTCGAGTAGTGGTTACCCATAAACTGGCTGATTATTCGCTCGCACGTTTCGCAAGCTCTGCATCATTTTCTTCACGCAGTACGCGGCGTAAGATCTTACCTACGTTAGTCTTTGGCAGGTCTTCTCTGAACTCGACTAATTTAGGGATCTTGTAACCCGTTAAGTGCTCACGACAGTGCGCGATAATGTCTTCTTTGGTCAGGCTAGGGTCACGCTTAACAACGTAGATCTTAACCAGCTCACCGGATACTTCGTGAGGTTGACCGATAGCTGCCACTTCCAGCACTTTGCCATGCAGAGCCACGACGTCTTCAATCTCATTCGGGTAAACGTTAAAGCCAGACACCAAAATCATGTCTTTCTTACGGTCAACAATGTGCAGCAAGCCTTCGTCATCGAACTTAACGATGTCACCCGTAGACAACCAACCATCTTGGTCGATGACTTCTTTGGTCGCTTCTGGGCGCTGCCAGTAGCCTTGCATCACTTGAGGGCCACGAACTTGCAACTCACCTACTTGGTCATTGGCTACGACTTTACTTTCATCATCAACAATACGTACTTCTGTCGACGGTACTGGTAGGCCAATTGCACCGGTGTAGTCTTTCAGGTCATATGGATTACCTGTAACTAGCGGAGCACATTCAGTTAAACCATAACCTTCCAGCAAGTGAATACCTGTCACTTTCTTCCATTTCTCAGCAACAGAGCGCTGAACCGCCATACCACCACCAACAGATAGACGTAGATTACTGAAATCTAACTCGTGGAAATCTTCATTATTTACTAGCGCATTGAACAGTGTATTGACACCTGTGATTGCAGTAAACGGAACCTTTTGCAGCTCTTTAATAAAGCCAGGAATGTCACGAGGGTTAGTAATTAGAAGGTTGCGCCCCCCCATCTCAACAAACAGCAAGCAGTTCACGGTAAGAGCAAAAACGTGGTAAAGCGGCAGTGCCGTTACGACCAACTCACGACCTTCTTGCAATACAGGGCCGTATGCGCCTTTTGCTTGAAGTACGTTCGCGATCATATTGCGGTGCGTTAAAATGGCGCCCTTTGCTACGCCAGTTGTACCACCTGTGTACTGAAGGAATGCAATGTCATCGCCAGCCATGAAAGGCTTCACATACTGAAGACGGCGACCTTTATGTAGTGCTTTTCTAAAGGAGATAGCCCCCGGTAGATCGTACTTAGGCACCATGCCTTTTACGTATTTCACTACGAAGTCGACAATCGTACCTTTAGCGCGTGGCAGCATTTGCCCTAAACTGGTGAGTACAACGTGTTTAACTGGCGTGTTATCAACGACTTTCTCTAGCGTGCTCGCAAAATTTGAAACGATAACAATCGCCTTTGCACCAGAATCGTTCAGTTGATGTTCAAGCTCTCGGGGTGTGTACAGTGGATTGACGTTCACAGCAATCATACCAGCACGCAATACACCAAAAAGTGCAATTGGGTATTGCAACAGGTTAGGCATCATCAATGCAACACGATCGCCTTTCTTCAGTTTCAGATCATTCTGTAAATAAGCGGCAAAAGCACGGCTGCGCTCTTCAAGCTTACGGAATGTCATTATCGATCCCATGTTTTCGAATGCAGGTTGGTCCGCGAACTTTTGTACCGACTGTTCAAACATTTCTACAAGAGATTGGTACTGATCTGGGTTGATCGTCTCTGGTACGCCACTTGGATAACGTGAAAGCCAAGGTTTATCCACGATGTTACTCCTCGTTTATCAGCTGACGACTGCTCGCCGCTATTTATCATAGCAGTATTACAGCACAGCTTTAGAGCATGAGCACTAAAAGGCTCAAACACTTGTTTAAATTTTGTTAACTACACCAAGAATTAGTTCTGAAACTAGCTCTGGGCTCTCTAAATGACAATGATGTCCGCCAGGGATCGTCTCTACATTCAGAGAATTATGGGCTGATTTGTAGCGATTGTGCCGCAAATGTCGAAATCCATCATTCCCTAAAATTATTAATTGAGGGCATTCAATAGCCGCCATAATCGCTTCGGTATGCGCCTGTGACATGCGATACAACGAGTCACATTTAAGCTTTGGGTCGCATCGCCATTGCCAGGCGTTTTCTAGTTCAGCAGTACCTTGATTAACAATTCCTTGCTCAATAACCCCTCGCTCAACAATAGGAGCGATTAATTCAGCATTGATTTGATTGGCGTGAGCTCTCAGTTTAATAGCGTCCTCAAGGCTTGCTAGAGGACGTGAAGGCTTTCTTCGCTGTCGAAGACGACTGAGTACCCCATCTCTCAAGCGAGAGACCGTTTCTTGGGGAGCTTCTGAAAGAGGTCCGTGACCTTCAATTTGAATTAATCCTGACACCTTTTCAGGAAAGGCGGCACTATAGCAACTTGCGATCAATGCACCAAGTGAATGTCCTACTAACACCAGTCTGTTTGGCGATAATTTCATCACCAACTGGTGCAAATCATCGATATAGTCGTGAAACGGGTAGTAACTGTCCGTCTTATGCGACGAAAAGCCATGACCAAAGAGATCAATCGCAACCAAGTGAGAGTTTGGTGAAAGTGTTGCTAGATTAGAGAGAACAGAAGAGAAACTCGCGGAATTATCTAACCAACCATGAATAAAAACGACCGTCATTGCGGTCGTTTTTGGGTTTCCAATCTGTTGTGTAGCAAGCGTCCCGCTCGCGAGGGAATATGACTTTTCAATCATTGATTGTATGTTGCCCCTATAGTTGAGTTTGTCGAATGAAGGCTCGACTATTCCACATCTTGAATCACACGCCCGTGCTGAGGCATAGTTTGGAAGCTACGGCAATGTATACTGCGACAAGAATAATACGTTGGTACAAAGTCGTTGATCACGACTCGCTCTGTGACTTTCCACAGTCGTTGGTTATATACATTCATCACTGGAAAGGTGTAAGGATAATCACCAATAATACCATCTTCCGTGCCATTTGATGTTCCCACTAAGGTCACTAAACGACCTTCCGCAAAACTCAATGGCTCAACATAACCATCGATATAAGCAACAAAACGGCCTTTGGGCTCAGCATCAATATCAGGCTTACCGCTGCTTGAGATCGGCATATTAACCACTTCAACTCGAGTCTTATCTTGTAAGTTTGTTACCTTGGCAATCACACCACCTAAACGAACATCACCAGCGTCTGGTACTGTGTTTACCCACTCTTGGTAATCGGTTACCACTTGTTCAGAGTTTGCATTCAGTTCTTCAGGTAGGGATGAGCACCCCATCACCATCAAAGAGAAGGCAACAAGGAAAAATAAGCGAGATTTAGACATGAGAGAAAACATAATGCTGGTCCTTAGAACAGGAGAAATGAAAGCACAAAGCTATATATAAATGTCGACCCCAATAAGCTTCGCAAGTTCCTCTTTTTTAGCTTGATTCATCACATCCATATACTCCTCCATCGCACGGCGTCCACGCCCTTCTGGAAGATCATATTGAACCTGAGCTTTGTGAATCTCAGATTCTTTGACTTGGCGAATGGAATGCGAGACAGCATTCGCAACCTTAGTTGGCTGACCAACTGAGGTTTTTGCATCGCCTTTTTTTACCTCGTTCTTTTTACTGGTTCGATTGGTTTTGGATGTATTGCCTATCGAAGAAGGAGGTAAGCCGTTTATTGAAACCATGCTTAAGGAATTTTGTACCTGAGTTTAATGATTCTTTATCTGTTTTAATTTTGGCTCTGTGAAATGAATGACAGAACCAAAACAAGGCGTGAAACAACACGCCTTAATTGTAGTTTACTCACAAACTAGCCGCTTATTCGCGACCTGGCAGTTTCTTCCACGTCACTTTGTCACGAAGATAAACTGGCTCAGACTCTTCTGCTGCAACCGCTTTGCCTTCTGCATAAGCAAATTGAGCAAGGAACGCCATATCTTGAGCTTCTGGGAATAGCACTTCACACGCTTTGGTGTTGATCGCTAGCGTATCCATATGTTCTGCGTACGCTTCCCAACCAGTGCCAACTTTTGCCCATGTTTCAGAGTCCGCTTCAAGCTGCGCAGCCAATTCGCTTGGTGGTGTGACACATTCAGCATCAACTGCCGTCCAACGACCGTCTTGTTCACGGCTGTAACGAGCCCAGTACACTTCACTCATGCGCGCATCAATCGCTGTTGCTACGTGAGTTTCACCAAATTTACGGTAGCTGCCCTGCGCCATCGCTGCCAGTGTAGAGACACCTATAATTGGTAAATCCGCACCAAACGCCAAGCCCTGAGCAATACCAATACCAATACGTACGCCCGTGAAGCTGCCTGGGCCTTGGCCAAACGCGATAGCATCGATATTGGTCAAAGCGACATTCGCTTCTTTCAGTACTTCATCAACCATAGGTAGAATTTTTTTTGTATGGTCTCGAGGAGCCTCTTCGCTACGTGCGAACACCTGGTCACCCATTACTAATGCAACTGAACAGTTTTCAGTTGCGGTATCTACTGCAAGAATTTTCGCGCTCATTTGTGTCTCAAATATTCGTTATCTAATCTAAAAATAATGGCTAAACTCAACAATGCCAATTACTCAGCAGCGGTTGAATGGTCTTTAGCTAAGAATTCTTTAATGACCCCTAAGTCACGTGTACGAGGAATAGGCGGTAAACTCGCCAAAAATATGCCACCGTAATCGCGAGTCACCAATCGGTTATCGCAAATAACCAATGCACCATTATCGCGCTTGTCACGTATCAATCGGCCGACACCTTGTTTCAAGGTAATCACAGCGTCTGGCAACTGTACTTGTGCAAAAGGATCACCCCCTTTTAACTTACAGTCCTCGATTCGAGCCTTAAGTAAAGGGTCATCAGGGGCCGTAAAGGGCAATTTATCGATGATAACACAGCTTAATGCATCGCCCCTAACATCTATCCCTTCCCAGAAAGCGCCTGTCGCTACGAGCAATGCGTTACCCAATTCCATGAACTCGGCTAAGGTTTTTTGCTTGCTTGTCTCACCTTGCAATAGAACAGGAACGGTGAGGGTTTCTCGGAATCGCTCGCCCAACTCTTTCATCATGCTGTGTGAAGTACACAAGAAGAAACAGCGGCCTTGGTTTTGCTCGATCACAGGAGTCAGCATTCGAACCAGCTTATCCGCCAACCCCGGACTATTGGGTTCTGGAAGATAACGAGGCACACACAAACGTGCCTGATTCGGATAATCAAATGGGCTCGGCAGTGAAAACTGAGCCGACGGTTTTAAGCCAAGTCGCGAGGTAAAGTGGTCGAAATCATCTGACACCGCCAAGGTTGCTGAGGTAAACACCCAAGCGCCCGGTTTAAGTTCGATTTGCTCGTGAAACTTATCCGCAACCGACAATGGTGTGATATGCAAAGCGAATTGCCTTGGTGTTGTGTCATACCAATAGGAATAACCCGTAATCGACACATCGCACACACGTTCAATGCGTGACTTAATCATGTTTGCACGTTCAAAAGCCGTGTCTAACAGTTGGCTTCGACCCAATGCTAGCTTCAATACATCGACGGCCAGTTGCAACGCATCTTGTAGGCGAACAAGTTCTCTGGCGATCGACTCAGATTTTAAGGCCTCACGCCAGTTACCACGAAAGCCGGTATCGCCCAACACAATGCGTAGATCGGCGGCTGACTGAACAAGCCTGTCCCCTACCTTTTGTAACTGACGCATATCTTTTGCTTCAGTTCGGTAGGCGATTTCGATGTCTTTAGCGAGCTCATTAATCTGTCGGCTCGAAACGGACTGGCCAAAGTATTGGCTGGCAATATCGGGAAGCTGGTGCGCTTCATCGAAGATGAACACGTCGGCTTCAGGAATCAGTTCACCAAATCCGGTCTCTTTAATCGCTAAATCCGCTAGGAAAAGGTGGTGGTTTACGACGACCACATCGGAATCCATCGCTTTTTTACGCGCTTTCAGCACAAAGCAATCGGTGTAGCTTGGGCACTCTTTCCCTAAGCAGTTGTCATTGGTTGAGGTAATTGTAGGAATGATTGGGCTGTCTTCCGCGATATCATCACAATCCCCTAAGTCACCGGTTTGTGTCGCTGACGACCAACTACGAACTTTCACCAGTTGCGCTAACAGCGTTGGGTCGGTATGAGTGCCATGACTCTCGATCATCTGGCGGCTCAAGCGGTCTAAACACAAATAGTTGGAACGGCCTTTCAGCAGAGCAACCTGACCATAAAAGCCAAGCGCATCGACCATTAATGGTAAATCGCGATGAAACAGCTGTTCTTGAAGGTTTTTAGACCCCGTACTAATAATGGTTTTCTTGCCACTAAGCAGCGCAGGCACTAAGTAAGCAAACGTCTTACCGGTACCCGTTCCCGCTTCAACAACCAATTGGCTCTGTTGTTGAATGGCCTGTAAAACGGCTTGAGCCATGTCTAACTGAGCTTGTCTTGGTTGAAACCCAGGGATTGCTTTGCCCAGAGCGCCATCAGCAGAAAACGTTTTAGATATCATAGAGTGCGAGATTTAAAAAAATAGAAGGCGAATTATGGCAGGTTTAATGAGCTGGCGCGAATCAGAAATGACTGATCACAGGAGGAGTCTATCGAATAAAACATGGTAGGCTAAGCTCTTCTTACCAACCTAGCCCAAAACAAATAAAAGGGCTGCTTAACTACTTACGATTCAAATAACGAGATAACGCGGCAGAATTTGTTGAAACCAACTTGATAATAGATTAATTATAACGGTGATATTGCAGCTCAGTTCACCGTTCGACGGCCTGCATTTAATTTGAAAAATAAAAATATTTCATGGAAGTAAGATGCAAATGGAAAGAAAAACTTTACTAACACATTGTACTGATGCCCCTGGCCTCATCTCAAAAATCACCAACATTTGTTACAAGCACCAACTCAATATTGTCCACAACAATGAGTTCGTAGATAACACAAGTGGTCACTTTTTCATGCGTACTGAGCTAGAAGGGTATTTCAATGACGAAACCTTGCTAGCTGATTTAGACCAAGCGCTGCCAGAAAATGCGAAACGTAAACTAATGAGCTCTTCTCGCAAGCGTGTTGTGATACTTGTAACCAAAGAGGCACACTGCCTTGGCGACATTCTAATGAAGAACTTCGATGGCAGTTTAGACGTAGAAATCGCAGCCGTTGTTGGCAACTATGACATTTTACAAAGCCTAACCGAACGTTTTGATATTCCTTACCACCATGTTGCTCACGAAGGACTAAACCGTGAAGAACATGAGAAAAAGATGCTGGAAGTGATTGACCAATATCAAGCTGACTACCTTGTATTGGCGAAGTACATGCGAGTGCTGACTCCGGGGTTTGTTGAAAAGTACAACCACAAGATCATCAACATCCACCACAGTTTCTTGCCTGCGTTTATCGGCGCGAAGCCATACCAGCAAGCGTATGAGCGCGGTGTAAAGATCATTGGTGCAACGGCACACTTCGTGACTAATGATTTGGACGAAGGCCCGATCATTAAACAAGATGTTATCCCTGTCGATCACAACTTCAGCGCGAAAGACATGGCGCAAGCAGGTCGCGACGTAGAGAAGAATGTATTGAGTAAGGCGCTCAACAAAGTGATCAACGATCACGTGTTTGTTTACGGCAACAAGACTGTGATTCTGTAAGTCGCTTATTTAAGTACAACTTACCGTTAGAACCCATAAAAAACGCGTAATAGGATTTCTCCATTACGCGTTTTTTGTATCTGATTATCAGGTGAGCTTAAGCTTGCTCTGATTCCACAATCTTCTTCAAAGAATGAGGGTGTAACTTGATGCAAATCCCTTGATGCTTAAATGCAACCGTCGGGTTATTCAAACGTTCACCTTCGCCTTTCGGGCTAGAGAGTTTGATCTTAATACCTTGCTCCGCTAAAGAGTCCAACTTAACCGCGAACTCTGGGTAAGTCTCTTTAAGATCCGCTAAATATTCATCAGCCGTTTGCGCGTGAGAAGGAATCACGAACTCAACATGCTCCCAATCTTGGTTTGGGTAAATCTTACCTTCTGCTGGGTATGGCAACTCTAAGCATTCAATGCTCCAGCCAAGACTTTGCAATGGCTCATCGAAAGCCAGCACCACAATTGGACGACCATTGATCATCGCCTGTGAAATAGTAGAACCGTATTCAGACCATGCTTGATGTGCAGATTTCGCAAGTTCTGTTTCATTGATTCTTAGCGCAATATGATCCGCTTGAGCAAAGTTTAAGTCCAAACCCAGTATGTTGCCTAGGTTCTCAATTTTCGCCATAAACGTATCAAGGCGGGCAATCATTTGTTGTGGTTCTAGTTCGGCTTGTTTGAGGCTCATCATCATTGCCAGTATTTTTCAATTAATAGCTGCATGTTATCATTTTTGCTTTCTCCAACAAGCGTTGCTTTTGCAAAAAATACTCAATAAGTATGCTCATTCTATTCCTTAAACATTCAAATTCGACTTGGCAAAAGTTGTTTGTCAAAACCCCCTCATGAAATGTTAATTTTCTATCAATTCCACCTATAAGAAACCGCACAAAATTGGTATGATTAACGCCATTTCTATGAACTTAAACAGAGTCTGTTGCAAGTTTGGGCATTAAACCGTTAACTAGAAGCATAATTAACCAATTTAATGACCAAAAATTAACAGCCACTCTTATCATCCTTGAATTGAAGGAAACGCGTGTGAATATCCAAGCACTTATTAATGACAAAGTATCTCAGGCTCTAGAAGCCGCTGGCGCACCTGCAGGCTCTCCTGCTGCTGTTCGTCAATCTGCAAAACCACAATTTGGTGACTACCAAGCAAACGGCGTTATGGGCGTAGCTAAACGACTAGGCACTAACCCACGAGAATTTGCTCAAAAAGTATTGGACGTTCTAAACCTAGACGGTATCGCTTCTAAAGTTGAAATCGCCGGCCCAGGTTTCCTAAACATCTTCCTAGATAAAGCTTTCCTAGCAAAACAAGCAGACGCAGCATTAGCTGACTCTCGCCTTGGTGTTGCCGTTGCTGAAACGCAAACTATTGTTGCTGACTACTCGGCGCCAAACGTAGCGAAAGAAATGCACGTTGGTCACCTACGTTCAACTATCATCGGTGATGCGGTAGTTCGTACTCTAGAATTCTTAGGCCACAACGTTATCCGTGCTAACCACATCGGTGACTGGGGTACTCAATTCGGTATGCTTATCGCAAACCTTGAGCGCGTTCAGGCTGAATCTGGTGAAGTTTCAATGGAACTTGCTGACCTTGAAGGCTTCTACCGTGAATCTAAAAAACTTTACGATGAAGACGAAGAGTTTGCACTTAAAGCACGTGGCTACGTAGTGAAACTGCAAAGCGGCGACGAGTTCTGCGCAGAGATGTGGAAGAAGCTAGTTGACGTTACTATGATTCAAAACCAACGCAACTACGATCGTCTAAACGTGTCTCTAACACGTGATAACGTAATGGGCGAAAGCATGTACAACAACATGCTGCCAACAATTGTTGCGGATTTGAAAGAGAAAGGGATTGCTCAAGAAGATGACGGCGCACAAGTTGTATTCCTAGACGAATACAAAAACAAAGATGGTGACCCAATGGGCGTTATCATCCAGAAGCGCGACGGCGGCTTCCTTTACACAACAACCGACATTGCTTGTGCTAAATACCGTTTTGAAGAACTAGGCGCAGACCGTGTGCTTTACTTCATCGACTCACGTCAACACCAGCACTTAATGCAAGCTTGGACTATCGTTCGTAAAGCAGGTTACATCCCTGAATCGGTTTCTCTTGAACACCACGCATTCGGCATGATGTTAGGTAAAGACGGTAAGCCATTCAAAACTCGTGCTGGTGGTACGGTTCGTCTTGCTGATCTTCTTGATGAAGCAGAAGGTCGTGCTGCACAACTGATCGAGTCTAAGAACCCAGAACTAGCAGAAGATGAGAAGAAAGCCATCGCGAACACGGTTGCGATGGCAGCGGTTAAGTACGCAGACCTTTCTAAGCACCGTACTACTGACTACGTGTTCGATTGGGACAACATGCTTGCGTTCGAAGGCAACACGGCACCATACATGCAGTACGCATACACTCGTGTTGCTTCTGTATTCGCTAAAGCTGGCGTTTCTATGGACTCTCTTGAAGGGACAATCAAAGTCACTGAAGAGAAAGAAAAAGCGCTTATCGCGAAACTTCTACAATTCGAAGAAGCCGTGCATTCTGTTGCTCGTGAAGGTCAACCACACATCATGTGTAGCTACCTGTTCGAACTTGCTGGTCAGTTCTCTAGCTTCTACGAAGCGTGCCCTATCCTTGTGGCTGAAGACGAGACAGTTAAACAGAGCCGCCTGAAGCTTGCTGCACTAACAGCGAAGACAATTAAGCAAGGTCTATCGCTTCTAGGTATCGACACGCTAGAGCGCATGTAAGCGATTCGAGATTCGAGATTCGAGATTCGAGAAAATTAGAAAGGTTGGCGTGAAAGCGCCAACCTTTTGTTTTATCTGACGTATACTGATTCAAACTATATGAATGGGAAGACAACAATGAGCTTTGAACTTCACCCACAGTTAGCAAAAGACACCACGCTTATCGGCGAATTTCCACTGAGCTTAGCACTGCTAAGCAAAGACAGCGCCGTACCTTGGGTTATCTTGGTACCAAAACGTGCCAACCTAAAAGAGCTGCACCACTTACCAATGAAAGAACAACAGCAATTCTTGCATGAATCTCAGGCGGTAAGCCAAGCACTAGAAGCCACATTCCAACCAGACAAACTCAACCTAGGCGCGCTAGGTAATATGGTGCCTCAACTGCACATTCATCATATCGCACGCTTCAAAGACGACATCGCGTGGCCAGGCCCTGTATGGGGTAACACCAAAGGCGAACAACGCAGTGAAGAAGAGCAAGCCGCTATTCTGACTCGTATTCAAAACGTGCTGTCACTGAGCTCTATTTTCAAGAAAGCATAATTCAAATTCATCACATTAACTTTAAAGCATAACAGTTCAGACAAGACACATAACAAAAGCCGCTCATCTAAAAATAAGTGAGCGGCCTTTTTATTGTCTAATCTCGCCGTTTCAACGAGAGTATAAAACCAAAACTACATCATCACATTAAGCGACAGGCCATCTTGTTTGCTGATTGTGTAGCGAATGCGCGTTGTATGGCCATGATTGTTAGTATCGACCAAGCGAGAAATTTTCCCTTTCTTGACCCACACACCCAGCATCGCATCGACGCCATCTTCACTCATACCAAACTTTGCAGCGAGTTCTTTACGAGCCGCGACACCTTGGCTGTCTATGTATTGATGAAGTTCAGTTAAGATCATACGACTTGCACCTCTAGCGCTTTCTGCTTGCTACCAATTTTCTTAAACACGCGATATGTCACCACAAAGCCACCAGCAATTACCACCATCCACACAGCACTTGTCACTGGGTGTGAAGCAAAGTTTGCTGCTTGGTAATAGAAGGTCGCACCGAAGTAGCCAAGCGCCATTGTCCAAACCGCAATGAAGCGTGCGAACGTCTGGCCGAACTCACGCACATAAGCCCCCATCGCAGCAACACAAGGCGTGTAAAGCAGGATCAGAATCAAATAAGCGAATGCCGCATGACCAGAAACAAACTTGTCTTTCAGGTTACCAAAGATAGATGAATCGACTTCTTGATCTTCAGCCACTGAGCCAGAGTCTGATAAGTCACCCACTTCAATACCTAGTGGATCTGAGTAGCTCAGGCCAGACAGGTTTTCAGGGATCGTCATCACCGCTTCTTGCAATCTTGCTGCTAAATCGAATTCAGCCGCTTCCTCATCAGAAGGCGTTGTGTATAGGTTGTTTAATGTACCGACAACGGCTTCTTTTGCGAAGATACCAGTAATGATACCAACCGTTGCAGGCCAGTTTTCTTCAGTAATACCAATGGGTTGGAACACAGGAGTCACTACTTGTGCCGCTTTAGACAACACAGAGTTCTCGCTGTCTTCATTACCAAAGCTGCCGTCCATACCTAGCGAGTTTAAGAAGCTCAGGATTGCCACAACCATTACAATTGTTTTACCTGTACCAAGTACGAAACGCTTCAGTTTTTGCCACGTTTTAAGCATTACGTTCTGCACTGTCGGCAATTCGTAATCTGGCATTTCCATGACCAAGCTATCGCTGCTACCTGGGTAGATGGTGTTCTTGAGGAACAGACCCGTAAACACAGAAGCTACAATACCCATGATGTACAGAGCGAATACCACGTTTTGTCCAGCACCTGGGAAGAATGCAGCTGCGAACAGTGCGTATACAGGAAGACGAGCACCACATGACATAAACGGCGCCATTGATGCAGCCAGTTTACGTTCGCGCTCTTGGTCAAGCGTACGAGTTGCCATGATTGAAGGCACGTTACAACCAAAACCAAGCACCAGTGGTACAAACGCTTTGCCCGGCAGACCAATCTTCTGCATCACTTTATCAAGTACAAATGCCGCACGAGCCATGTAACCTGAGCTTTCAAGCACTGCTAAGAATAAGTAAAGTGCAGCGATAACCGGAATGAAGGTCGCAACGGTTTGAATACCACCACCGATACCATCAGCCAATACAGTGACTAGCCAAACAGGCAAGTGACCATCTAATAGGTGATGACCGCCATCAACCAAAATAGCTCCAACACCGATATCAAAGAAGTCGATAAACGCACTACCGATATTGATAGAGAACATGAACATCAGGTACATGATCACAAAGAAGAAAGGAATACCGACCCATTTGTTCAGAATGAATTGGTCTGCTTTTTCTGTGAAGTTGCGGCTTAGTTTGCCTTCGCTGCGGCGCACTCGTTTACAAAGGTCATGTAAGAATGTGTATTTCGCGTCAGCGACTACAAGGTCGATATCAAAGTCAGCACCAAGACGTACGCCATCAATTTGAGTACGAGTTTGAGGAGCCAGTCCATTCAAGACCAAGTAATCATTTTCTAAAGCACGAATTGCCAGAGCTCGGTGAGAAACATCAGCATCATCAAATTGTGATTCAACAGAAGGGATAAGCGCTTCTAATGCTGCGTCGTAATCAATAGAGAGAGGATCAAGGCTCACACCTTGAACAAGCAATTTATGTAGGCGTTCTTTAAAGCGAACCACTTGGCCTTTGTCGTTTGCAGACAAGCTTAATACTGGACAACCAAGCTCTTTCTCAAGCGCTTTAAGGTTAATCATCTGGAGCTCGCGCTTTAGTACATCCATTTTGTTCAATACAACGATCATTGGTCTTCCCAACTCTCGCAGCTGTAATGTCATGTATAAGCTTCGTTCCAGACAGCTTGCATCTACCACATTAATGATTACGTCCGCTGGGTGAGTAAGAACCGCGCGAGATGCAATCGACTCATCGATGCTGTTCGCGTCATTACCACTGTCTAGCGCATAGATACCTGGTAAGTCGGTAAGCTGGAACTGATCACCAGCGTGCGAATATACACCTGTCTTCTTCTCTACAGTTACACCAACCCAGTTACCAACGTGCTGCTTGGCACCAGTCAATGCATTAAATAATGTTGTTTTACCACTATTCGGGTTACCAACAGTGAGAACTTGATAATCCATTTAGATAACCTCGATTTGTTCTGCGATGCTTTCACGAATGGCAATTGAAACCCCTCTCACTTCAACTTGAAGCGGATCCCCCATAGGTGCACGGCGAATCAGAGTCACCTCGGTTTTCGGCAACATACCCATGACCATAAGTTTTTTTCTAACTTCTGGTGTTAAACCGGTTAGCGCAACAATAGAAGCCGCTTTGCCTTGCTCTAGTTGTGAGAGTTTCATAAGTACCCAATCTGTGACTGATAATGAGAAATATTGTTATTAGCGTCATAATACACATGCATGACCACAATTCTATTGTGTAAAATCAAAGTTTTCGGAAATACATACTCGTAAATTTCGTTAAAACCGTTTACGTCAAAAACGTTATTTTCAACAGTTATCGAGGTCTTTCCTATGGCTATCAATCATAAAAACACCAAACAAGTACATATATATCAACAAGTTACAACATTGTCGTATTTATCACAGATATCTGGCGTTAATTTTATAAGTAAAATAAGTAGCAAACCGTATAGTTACTCCATCGAAGAGAAACTCCTTCTCTTTAATTTTATTCCAGAGGTGATGTGGTTTTCCATATCACTCCGGCAGCAAGCGAAGGTGCCCTTGGCACCCGTGGTATAGTCCCCCGGCTATACCACGATATTTTTTTTCGTTTCCAATCTTTCTATCCACAAAAACATTGAATACTTCTAGCCCCCATATCTCATAAAAAAGCCCCAACACTAATGTCGAGGCTCCTGTATATTTATCTATTTTTGCGCCGCAACTGATCAATCTTCGTTATTTTCCGCAAACTTAGACGGAGACATACCAAAATGGTGCTTAAACCGCTGGCTGAAATAGGAAGGGTCATTGAAGCCTGAGTCAAAAGCGACGTCTGATACCTTTTCTCCGGCCAATAACCTTTCACACGCATGCTCCAGACGAACCTCGTTAAGGTGTTCTTTAAATGTTTTATCATAGGCAGATTTGAAGCGCCGTTGTAAGCTTCTCTCAGACATAAACAGGTATTTAGCAGCAGTTGCAGTACCAAACTCCGCATCGGCATAGTGCTCACTAACAAGCTGAGACACTTTATTTTGCCACTCTTGTTCTGCGCTAAGTTTCTGTTGCTCAGGCGTTGAGGTTGCAAGTTTGATGGTTTCAATTCTCTCAATCGTACTTGCTTCGAGCCTGTCTAACACTTGAAACTCGATAGGCCACGAAAGCTGAATCTTATTCTGAGAGTCAGAGACAAAAACGTTAAGTTGACCACCGCTTTGATTCATCAATAACGGTAATTTATCGATATTAATATCTGTTGGCTTTCCATTGCTCTCATTTATCGATGAAACTAATTTGGGGAAAGGCATGCCATGATCGCGAATGGTAACGACTAAATGCTCTTCCACCTCTTCTACTAAGACCAACATGCTCTGCGATTTAAAATTTCTCTTAATGATGCTCGCAACTAGGCTGTTAAAAATGATATCCAGATTGAAATACAGCAACGACACATGTCTGTACTTAGTTTCAACTTTAACATCGAGCTCAATACCTGTTTTTGCCAACTCACTTTTCCACGCTTTAAGCACAGATTCCAAAACTAAGATCACATCGCAACAAACAGTCCCCGATTCTTCTTGGCTATTACTAAGTTGAGCAAGCCCGTTTTTCAATGCCAGGATTGGTGACCGACCTAGGTCATCATTCCAACTAGGAAGCAGCGCAGCAACATGGCTGACTTCATCGGAAAGCTCTTTCGCTGTATGAGATACTAAAACATTTTTAACCAACAGCTGTTTTTTAAGTTGTTGATTGGTTGTCAACAAGATGCGACTTTGGTGCCTCATTTGGTCCGTTTTTAATGCGACTTGCGCTTTTAGGTGTCTGTTGGCAAAAGTGACATAGCGCGAGCGCCAAAAAACGAGAACAGTAACCAAGCCGATTAATATAATAAAAGAGCTCGCTACAGCCCAGCGACTCAAGTACCAAGGCTCTGCAATTGAAAAGCTTTGGGTAGTAGACACAAATCGATAGTGAGAGTCCTGCACTGGTTTAACTTCAAGTGTGTAATCACCAGGAAGTAAATGATCCAATGTTAATAGCCCCCCCTCAAATTCGCTCCAAGGTTCATCGTCGTTCAGTCGATATTCCATAGCGGGTGCAAATGATGCAGGTAAAATACCAAGCTTAAAACTAATGGATGAACCGTAAGGCATTTCCTCTAAATCAACCGCTTTTCCGCCAAGTGATACGGTTTGTTGATTGACACTTATCTTACTAAGCAATGCTCGGCTATGAGGAGTTGTTGATACCAATAGCTCATTAGACAATGCACTCACTACACCATACTTAGAGCCCAAGACCAGTCTGGATGATTGACTTTCTTCACTATAAAACACCGTGCAAGCGCCAACTGACAACTCATTATTAATTAAACCAAATGGAGAGCCGATGTGTTTATACAATTGCCCATCGAGTCCATAGTAGCTAATACCTTTTGAGGACCCTAACCAAATACCATTATCGTCACTAATCAAGCAATTAGGGCTAATGTTATCTTCAATGAGAGCAACCTCTTCGATGACGTTGGTATCATAAGGAATTCGGTATACGCCGTAACTACTAGCAAACCACTGCGACCCATCTTTGGCTTTCTCGATATCAAGCACTTTGCCAAATCGTTCACTTGAACGGCTAAAACTGATTCTTTTATCAACAAAGGAATAAAAACCGTGATCCGTGCCGATATAAATGCTGTCTTTTAAGCCTATATCGAGAGCCGTTATTTTCGCCGGCAAAAACTTATCAACTAACCAATCTGCTCCATAAGATGTCAGTTCCATTGCCTCAATAGATAAAGAATAAAGGTTTTGCCCAGAACTCATCCAAAGAACTTGGTTTGCCTGAAGTGCAAAGTTTTCGACGTGTACGCCCACGATTGCTCTTGGTAAATCTAGAGGTCTAGGCTTTAAGGTATTAGTATCAAAGCTAATTATTCCCTCTTCGGTCGCAAGCCAAATAGAGGAGGAAAACAGCTCAATATCTTGAACTGGTTTGGGATAAACACGAATCGGACGTTCATCGCTATCAGAGTCGGCTAAATACAGCCCCATTGAAGACGCAATCCAAGACCTACGGTCATTAACTGGCAATACCTTATTTATCACGACATTACTAGAATGCATGTCAATCTCATCTAATGGCGTTCTGGAGAACGTCTTGCTAAACAATGAGAAGTACCGAATCCCATTATTCGTCGCGATCCACATTCCACCAGCGTGGTCGTTTACCAGCGAATATATTTTCTCGCCTGGTAACGAAAAACCTTGATTGGTCGATTGTGCAAATCGTGTAATTTTACCCGTAATAAAATTATAGCTAATAAGTCCATGTTCCGTGCCTATCCAATATTGGTCAGGCGTTTCAGCAAAAGAGAGGACATGCGACCCACGAACCCAAGTCTCTTTATTTGAATTAGTGAGATCGACAATCACTGCACCATTTAATGTACCAATCACGAGCTCTCGTCTTGCCTTCGAGAAATAAACCGTCTCAATATGGTTCTTCTCTGATGCTTTGACATGAGTAAATTCTTGGTCCTCTGAAAGGTAAACACCTGCGTTTGTCGCTAACACCCACTTCGACAGCACCTTTTCAGCGTCATTAATTACAATGTCACTACTGTTGTTATATCGATATAACTTGAGCAGTGAATAGGTATCAAATTCTAAAGACTGGGTGTTGTAAGTATAAAAATTACTGCCATCTGTCACCCATATAAAATCACCAGATGATCCGATATTCGCGATCTCAGAACCAGGGCTGAGACTAAATACAAGCTCATTGCCAATACCTGGGCTATGTCGATACACCTCATTATCGAAAAAAGTCCAAAATTCATCATAAAGAAACGCGACCCTTTCTGAGGAGAATTGCAAAAGGCTACCCTTTCTAGGAAACAGGGTTCGACCATCATAAAAAAGTATTTTTCCATGTACATCATGAAGCCAGAGCCCACCTCCGGCACCCAGGTATAGCTTTTTAGCCGCAAGAAAGTTCCCTTGCGCTTGAACGGGCAAAGGGTAGAAAACAGAGGATGATGTATTTACCGCAAGAACGCTAAATGAAATGCTCATTAATATGAACATTTTGAAGATAATTCGATACAACTTTAAATCCTGAACAGAAAAAACACATGAAAATTTGTGTGCCCACAACGCTTATCGTTGCTTAACCAAAAACTGAGTTTTTTTGTGCTTATTATTATCTTTCTATTTTAGCTGAAATTAACAAAGGAGAAAGGAGGTTTGCTATTTGTTGAAAGGTTTTATCTTAGCGGTCACGAAAATGCCGCAAAATGCGGCATGATTAATCAATAATCGAAAGTAAATAGAGTATTAAACACTCATCATAAAAGACTATTTTGCTAAACAACTTGTATAACTATCTGTAAGTTGCTGAAGAAATTCGAAGTAACTGCCTTTTTTAACTTCAACATCAGAACCTACCGGGTCAAGTTGTCCTTGTTTTGTTTGGCTACCTCGAGTCACCGATTCAATCACAGCAGGGGTAAATTGAGGCTCAGAGAACACACACTGAACATTTTCACGCACCAGAGTTTTCTTAATAGCGATCAGGCTTTTTGCACCCGGTTTACGTTCAGGGCTTACCGTGAAGTGACCTAAATTATTCAGCTCAAACTCTTGCTCAAAATAGCCATACGCATCATGGAACACGTAATAACCTTTGTCTTTGACCGGTGCAAGTTGCTCACGAATAGACTGTTGCTTCCCTTTCAATGCAATCAAGAATGAGTCTAGGTTCTCTTGGTACGCCATTGCGTTGTCAGGGTCAGTTTCAATCAGCTTAGCTGAGATGTATTTTGCTGCTACTTCAACTTGATCAATACCCAACCAAAAATGAGGGTCGTGGCTACCGTGGTTATGTCCTTCATGGGCATCGTGATCATGCTCTTCATGTCCGAACTCTCTCAAATTAATGCCAGGGATCTCACTGATCTGGATAACGTTTTCTTTTGAACCAATCACCTTAGTCAAGAAAGCTTCGAGGTCAGGACCAAACCAAACGACCATATCGGCACTGTGAACTTTTTTCACATCAGATGGCTTAAGCGCATAGTCGTGTGGCGAAGCATTGCTGTTCATCAGCACATCCGGTTGACTAACGCCTTGTGTTAATTCTGTCACAATCATTTGAATTGGCTTAAAGCTTGTTAGAATAGTACTGGCACTTGCAACACTTGGCGTTAAAAGCAAAGTAGCAAGTATAAAAGATGGACGTGACATAATTCCTCGATAATAGAAAAGTAGCTTAGGCTTGAGGTAAATGTTACATTATAACATTAGCGAATTGCAAATGAGTTCTATTCATGGATAACTTAATCCAACTAGATTCTGTGAGCGTCGAATTTGACGGTCGAAAAGTTTTAGACAACATCTCTCTAAATTTAGAGCGTGGCAGAATCACTACCCTAATTGGGCCAAATGGCGCGGGAAAATCAACCTTAGTTAAGGTACTACTGGGGCTCCAGCACAAATATGTCGGAAAGATCACCAAATCAAAAAAACTAAAAATTGGTTACGTTCCTCAAAAGCTAAAGCTGAACGACTCTCTGCCTCTCAATGTAGAGCGTTTTCTTAAGCTCACCGGAAAATTCAGCAAACAAGAAATTCTAGAATCTTTGATGCTAGTGGGCGCTGAACACCTGATGAAAAGCAATATGCATCAGCTGTCTGGTGGCGAAAACCAACGCGTGCTGATCGCTCGCTCACTATTGAAAAGACCCGACCTGCTCGTTCTTGATGAACCTGCACAAGGTGTTGATGTGCAAGGCCAAATCGATCTTTACGATCTGATCGATTCCATCCGTCACCGCTTTGGTTGCGCTGTGTTTATGGTTTCACACGACTTGCATTTAGTGATGGCAAAAACAGACGATGTGATCTGTTTGCATCACCATATCTGTTGCTCTGGTGCACCGGCTGATATCAAGCATCACCCTTCTTATATCGCACTGTTCGGTACTGCGGTTCAAGAGAGTTTGGCTTTCTACCACCACCAACATGACCACCATCACCATGACTTGGCCGGCCAGCCAGTTTCTGGGGATGTGCACGACTGCTCCAACCATAAACACGGACATCACCACTAATGCTTGAGTTTCTTCTACCTTCTATTCTTGCAGGCCTAGGCATTGCTCTTATTGCTGGCCCACTGGGTTCGTTCGTGGTGTGGCGCAAGATGGCTTACTTTGGTGACACCCTTGCACACGCCTCTCTAATGGGCTTAGCGCTTGGTTTCCTGTTCAATATTAATTTGTACTTTGCGCTGTTGATTTGCTGTTTGATGCTGGCTGTGTTGCTCGTGACACTGCAAAAACAAAAGCTCGTCGCGACCGATACCCTACTCGGTATTTTGGCGCACAGTGCACTATCACTTGGTTTGGTTGCTGTCAGCTTCTTAGACAATGTTCGTGTTGATCTGATGAGCTACCTATTTGGTGACTTGCTGGCAGTATCTCCGACTGATTTAGTGTTCATCTATGCGGGTGCTGCTGTGATAGGGCTGGTACTGGCTATCTTTTGGCGACCACTATTATCAACAACGGTTAACGAAGATCTCGCGGCTGTTGACGGCATCAACATTGATTTAATGCGTCTTATCTTGATGCTACTAGTTGGTATTGTTATCGCGGTGGGTATGAAGTTTGTCGGTGCGTTAATAATGACATCGCTACTGATCATTCCTGCAGCAACGGCAAGGAAGTTCTCCAATACCCCTGAGCAGATGGCATTCCTCGCATCGATTATTGGCTCTATCGCTGTATTCGGTGGATTAAGCTTATCTTGGTTCTATGACACGCCTGCAGGCCCTTCTGTGGTTATCAGTGCAGCTGCAATGTTTATGCTATCTCAGATGGTCAAAACCCGAGCGTAATCATACGATTTGTATCTCGTATCTCGTATCTCGTATCTCGTATCTCGTATCTCGTATCTCGTATCTCGTATCATTGAAGACATACAAAAAAAGCTTGGTCAGTGACCAAGCCTTTTTAATATCGTTCAGTTAGCTTCTATCTCATTCGATAAAAGTTAGCTGATTACCAACCTGTGATTTCACGTAGGCCTTTACCGATCTCAGCAAGAGACTTAACTGTCTTAACGCCTGCTGCTTCTAGTGCTGCGAATTTATCTTCAGCAGTACCTTTACCGCCAGAGATGATTGCGCCTGCGTGGCCCATACGTTTACCCGGAGGAGCAGTAACACCAGCGATGTAAGAAACTACTGGTTTAGTTACGTTCGCTTTGATGAACTCAGCCGCTTCTTCTTCCGCAGTACCACCGATCTCACCAATCATTACGATTGCTTCAGTCTCTGGGTCTTCTTGGAAAAGTTTTAGGATATCAATGAAGTTTGAACCCGGGATAGGGTCACCACCGATACCAACACATGTAGACTGACCAAAGCCTTCATCTGTTGTTTGCTTAACTGCTTCGTACGTCAGAGTACCGCTGCGAGATACGATACCTACTTTACCCTTCTTGTGGATATGACCAGGCATGATACCAATCTTACACTCGTCTGGAGTGATAAGACCTGGACAGTTAGGACCGATCATGCGAACGCCAGTTTCTTCTAGCTTCACTTTAACGTCGATCATGTCTGTTGTAGGGATACCTTCAGTGATCGTTACGATCAGTTCGATACCTGCATCAATCGCTTCTAGGATTGCATCTTTACAAAAAGGTGCTGGTACGTAGATAACGGTTGCTGTTGCACCAGTTACTTCCACTGCTTCACGTACTGTGTTGAATACTGGAAGGCCTAGGTGAGTTTGACCACCCTTACCAGGTGAAACACCACCAACCATTTGCGTACCGTATGCGATAGCTTGGTCTGAGTGGAATGTACCTTGACCGCCAGTGAAACCCTGACAGATTACTTTAGTGTCTTTGTTAATTAATACAGACATTATTTAGCCTCCGCAGCAGCAACAACTTTCTGAGCAGCATCTGTTAGAGATTCAGCTGCAATGATATCAACATCAGAATTAGCAAGTACTTCGCGACCTAGGTCTGCGTTGGTACCTTCTAGACGAACAACGACAGGAACGGTTACGCCAACTTCTTTAACCGCACCGATAATACCTTCAGCGATCATGTCACAACGAACGATGCCACCGAAGATGTTTACGAGTACTGCTTTAACATTATCATCAGAAAGGATGATCTTGAATGCTTCAGCTACACGTTCTTTTGTCGCGCCGCCGCCTACATCAAGGAAGTTTGCTGGCTTGCCGCCGTGTAGGTTTACGATATCCATCGTACCCATCGCAAGGCCTGCACCGTTAACCATACAGCCAACGTTGCCATCTAGTGCTACGTAGTTCAGTTCCCACTGTGCTGCGTGTGCTTCGCGCTCATCTTCTTGAGATGGATCGTGCATTTCACGTAGTTTAGGCTGACGGTACATCGCGTTTGAGTCGATGTTGATCTTGCCGTCTAGACAAAGCAGGTTGCCTTCGCCAGTAATCACAAGCGGGTTGATTTCTAGTAGCGCTAGGTCGTACTGAGAGAACATTTGGCCAAGACCCATGAAGATCTTAACGAACTGTTTAATTTGATCGCCAACTAGACCAAGTTTGAACGCAAGTTCACGGCCTTGGTAAGCTTGAGGACCCACTAGAGGATCGATCGCTGACTGGTGAATCAACTCTGGAGTTTCTTCAGCGATTTTCTCAATGTCCACACCGCCTTCAGTTGACGCCATGAATACAATTTTGCGCGTTGCACGGTCAACAACAGCACCTAGGTAAAGTTCGTTAGCAATGTTCGATGCTTCTTCAACTAGGATCTTTGTTACAGGCTGACCATTAGCGTCTGTTTGGTAAGTCACTAGGTTTTTACCTAGCCACTTTTGTGCAAACTCTTTAACGCCTTCTTTTGTGTCATGTAGCTCTACGCCGCCCGCTTTACCGCGGCCACCAGCGTGTACTTGACACTTAACGACTTTCTTGGCTGTACTGATACGACCTGCAGCTTCGAAAGCTTCTTGTGCAGTATCACATGCGAAACCTTCTGGTACAGGCAAACCGAATTCTGCAAACAGCTGTTTGGCTTGGTATTCATGCAAATTCATTTTGATATTCCGTTTATTTTCCCTTAAGGGATTATTATTTCCATAACGACACAGTTTCCTGTGTTACGTCTGTAGGGTCTTCTCAAATCAACTGCTGTCCATTTTCTAATGGCTTTACAGTTCAAGTGAAGGCCAGACGTTGAGCAGCCTAGCCTTTGAAACTTTTTACGTCTAGCTAACGGGGTTAACTAGACGTTTTAGCGATACTAAACGTCTAATAGCAGACGTGCAGGATCTTCTAGTAGCTCTTTGATGGTCACTAGGAAGCCAACTGATTCACGGCCATCGATTAGACGGTGGTCGTAAGAAAGCGCTAGATACATCATTGGCAGAATCTCTACCTTGCCATCAACTGCCATTGGACGATCTTGGATTTTGTGCATACCCAAAATTGCCGCTTGAGGTGGGTTGATGATTGGCGTAGACATTAGAGAACCAAATACACCACCGTTTGTGATAGTGAAGTTACCGCCCATTAGCTCATCAACAGTTAGCTTGCCGTCACGGCCTTTGATTGCTAGCTCTTTAATGCCTTTTTCGATATCAGCGAAACCTAGTGTGTCACAGTCTTTCAGTACTGGAGTCACTAGGCCACGTGGCGTTGATACTGCCATGCTGATGTCGAAGTAGTTGTGGTAAACGATATCTGTACCATCGATAGAAGCGTTCACTTCTGGGAAACGTTTTAGCGCTTCTGTTACTGCTTTCACGTAGAAAGACATGAAGCCAAGACGCGTGTCGTGACGCTTCTCGAATTGGTCTTTGTACTGCTTACGAAGGTCCATGATTGGCTTCATGTTCACTTCGTTGAAAGTAGTCAGCATCGCAGTGCTGTTCTTCGCTTCTAGAAGACGGTTTGCAACTGTCTTACGTAGGCGAGTCATAGGTACGCGTTTTTGGCTACGAGCCGCTGCTGGCGCTTCAACTGCTGGTGCAGATGCAGCTGCCGGCGCCGATTTCGCTGCTGCTAGGTGTGCGTCGATGTCTTCACGAGTAATACGACCACCAACACCAGTGCCTTTAACGTCAGCTGGTTGTAGGTTGTGTTCAGCAAGCAGGCGACGAACAGCTGGACTTAGCGCGTCGTTATTTTCTTCTGTAAGCGCAGCTTTGTGGCGCTTATCAGGAGAAGATTCTGTATCTTCCGTTTTATCTTTCGTTGGCTCACCAGCGACAGCGCCAGGTTTGATTTTAGCCAAAAGCTGCTTAGAAAGTACCGTAGCACCCTCTTCTTCGATGATAGCCTCCAGAACACCCGCTTCAGGAGCCGGAACTTCTAGAACTACTTTATCTGTTTCGATATCTACAATGACTTCATCACGTGCAACCGCTTCACCCGGTTTTTTGTGCCAAGTAGCAACTGTTGCATCAGCCACAGATTCAGGTAAATCTGGAACCAGAATTTCAATTGTCATGTGCGTATTTTCCTTTTACTTCTAGTTCTTAAGTAGGGTCAAAGCGTCGTCAACTAACGCTTTTTGTTGTTTCAAGTGTACCGACATATAGCCAACAGCTGGTGAAGCTGATGCAGGGCGACCTGCGTATTGAATATCAGCACCCACTGGGATAGCAGCTCGGAAATTATGTTGGCTACTGTACCAAGCACCTTGGTTTTGAGGCTCTTCTTGACACCAAACGTAATCGACTACATTCGTGTACTGTGCGATTGCAGCTCTCACGTCCTCGTAAGGGAACGGGTAAAGTTGCTCGATACGCACAATAGCGACATCGTCTTGCTCGTTCTTACGTCTTTGGTCAAGTAGGTCAAAGTAAACCTTACCTGAACAGAATACGACGCGTTTTACGTTTTCAGGAGCCAGATCATCAATTTCTGCGATAGCTGGTTGGAACGTGCCTTCTGCTAAGTCTTCCATAGAAGAAGTACACAGAGGATGACGAAGCAATGATTTTGGTGACATTACAATCAGAGGACGACGCATTGGACGAACAACCTGACGGCGGATCATGTGGTAAACCTGAGCCGGTGTTGAAGGAACAACAACCTGCATGTTTTGTTCAGCACATAACTGAAGGTAACGCTCAAGACGAGCGGAAGAGTGCTCAGGGCCTTGGCCTTCATAACCGTGAGGAAGTAGCATTGTTAGACCACATAAACGTGCCCACTTTTGCTCACCTGACGAGATAAATTGGTCGATAACCACTTGTGCACCGTTTGCGAAGTCACCAAATTGTGCTTCCCAAAGCGTTAGACCACCAGGCTCTGCTGTCGCGTAACCATACTCAAACGCCAGTACAGCTTCTTCAGATAACACGGAGTCAAACACTTGGAATGGCCCTTGTTTATCATGAATGTTCTCAAGAGGAACATACGTGCTAGCATCAGATTGGTTGTGCAGTACTGAGTGACGGTGGAAGAAAGTACCACGACCAGAATCTTGGCCAGAAATACGAATACGTTTTCCGTCGTCAACCAGTGTTGCGTAAGCCAGAGTTTCAGCCATACCCCAATCGACTTGTTTCTCACCATTCACCATGGCAATTCGATCGTTGTACAGTTTATTGACTCGGCTTTGCAGCTTATGGCTGTCTGGGTATTGGCAAAGTTTGTTACCAAGCTCTTTTAGACGCTCGAGATCAACTTTGTTATCCCACTCAATATTCCAGTCGTGCCCTAGGTAAGGAGACCAGTCTACTGAATGAAGTGCCATCGGACGCCACTCTTTAACCACAACTTCACCGTGATCAAGCGCATCACGATACTCGTTAACGAGTTGCGTAGAAGTATCAATACCAAACTCACCACGCTCCATCAACACATCTGCATAAAGCTTGCGTGGTGTTGGGTGCTTCTTGATTTTTTGATACATCAAGGGCTGTGTTGCATTCGGCTCATCGGCTTCGTTGTGACCGTGGCGACGGTAACAAACCAAATCAATAACAACATCACGTTTGAACGTATTTCGGTAATCTAATGCAAGGCGAGACACAAATGCCACCGCTTCTGGATCATCCGAGTTCACGTGGAAAATAGGCGCCTGAACCATCTTTGCAATATCAGTACAGTACATAGTAGAACGAGTATCGCGAGGGTTAGATGTTGTAAAACCAACTTGGTTGTTTACAACGATACGAACCGTACCGCCTACACAGAAACCACGAGCTTGAGACATGTTAAACGTCTCTTGTACCACACCTTGGCCAGCAATAGCAGAATCACCGTGGATAGTAATTGGAAGTACACGACTGCCATCTTTATCGTCTAGGCGATCTTGGCGTGCACGTACTGAACCGATAACTACCGGGTTTACAATTTCTAAGTGAGATGGGTTAAATGCTAATGCTAAGTGAACGTTGCCGCCTGGTGTTGCGAAGTCCGCAGAGAAACCTTGGTGGTATTTCACATCACCAGTTCCCCATGTATCGTCGTGCTTACCTGCAAATTCGTCAAATAGGTCTTGTGGCTTTTTGCCGAGCACGTTGACCAGCATATTTAGACGACCACGGTGCGCCATACCAACAACAACTTCACGCATACCTTGACCACCAGCATGACGAATAAGTTCCTTCGTCATTGGGATCAACGCATCACCACCTTCCAATGAGAAGCGTTTTGCGCCTGGGAATTTAGCACCAAGATAGCGCTCAAGACCTTCAGCAGCAGTTAGCTCTTCTAGGAAAGCTTGCTTTTCTTCTTTATTGAAAGAGGGTTGACCAGATACAGACTCTAAACGTTGTTGTATCCAACGCTTTTGCTCTGTATTTGTCATGTGCATGTATTCAGCACCAATAGAGCCACAATAAGTTTGCTTTAGAGATTTGTAGAGATCTTTAAGCACCATCGTCTCTTGGCCAATCGCGTAAGAGCCGACGTTAAACGTCTCATTGAGGTCATCTTCGGTAAGAGTGTGAAAAGAAGGGTCCAGTTCATCAACTGTCGCTCTTTTCCATAAACCTAGGGGGTCTAGATTTGCTGCTTGATGCCCTCGGAATCGATAAGCATTAATTAGTTGCAGAACCTTTACTTGTTTCGCATCGACATCTGGATCACTAACTTGGACATTGTAATGCTTTGTTTCTTGAGCGAGTCGACGGAAGTATTCACGAATGCGAGAGTGTGGTTGTTCCACCGTTTCTGAAGCTTGCACAGGCAATTCTTCGAAAACACTTCTCCATTCGTCACTTACCGAGTCGGGGTCACTTAGATACAGTTCGTAGAGTTCTTCTACGTACGTTGCATTGGCGCCAGCCAAGTGTGAAGACTCGAGCCATGCCTTCATCACGCCGTTGTGCATATTTTCCCTTAACCAGTAGTTTTCACGTTTGCTGCGGTCTATGCCGAGCTATTAAAAGGCCGCCCCAAAGCTTCTAGGGCGGCAATTTTTCATATCATTTAAACCGAGCGATTCACTAACATGGTCTTGATATGACCAATCGCTTTCGTCGGATTTAATCCCTTAGGACAAACACTTACACAATTCATGATGCCATGGCAACGAAAAACGCTAAATGCATCATCAAGATCGGACAAGCGTTCGTCTGTCGCAGTATCTCGGCTATCAATTAGCCAGCGGTACGCCGCTAGCAGGCCTGCTGGCCCGATGAATTTATCAGGGTTCCACCAGAACGATGGGCAAGATGTTGTACAACATGCACACATGATACATTCGTACAATCCATCTAAGTGCGCACGTTCCTCAGGGCTTTGTAAGTTTTCACGTGCCGGTGGTACATTGCCATCAGACACTAAGAATGGCTTCACTTTCTCGTAGTTATCGTAGAACTGAGTCATGTCGACAATCAGGTCTCGAACAACAGGCAAGCCAGGCAATGGACGAATCACAATCTTGTCTTGGCCAGAAAGCGCAGACAATGGAGTGATACACGCCAGACCGTTTTTACCATTCATGTTCAAACCATCCGAACCACATACACCTTCACGGCATGAGCGACGGAATGAGATAGTTGGATCTTGCTCTTTCAACAGAATAAGCGCATCCAAAAGCATCATGTCTGAACCTTCATCCACCTCTAAGGTGTATTCCTTCATATAAGGCTTCTGGTCGACATCTGGATTGTAACGGTATAAAGAGAAATTAAGTTTCATGATCATATCTCCTTAGTACGTACGAGCTTTAGGTGGGAACGCTTCACGATGAATAGGTTCCATATTGACACCACGCTTAGTCATGCTCTCTGACTCTGGATTGTAAAGAGAGTGACATAGCCACTGCTCATCATCACGGTCAGGGAAATCGAATCGAGCGTGTGCACCACGACTCTCTGTACGGAAGTTTGCAGCAACAGCCGTTGCGAATGCCGTTTCCATCAGATTTTCAAGCTCTAGACACTCGATACGTTGCGTGTTGAACTCTGTCGATTTGTCAGATAGGTGTGCATTCTTCAGACGCTCGCGAATCGCTTTAAGCTCTTCTAGGCCTTCCGCCATTGCTTTGCCTTCACGGAATACAGAGAAGTTGTTCTGCATACATTGCTGTAGATCTTTGCGGATTTGCGCTGGGTCTTCACCGTCAGTGCTGTTTTCCCAACGGTTGTAACGTTCTAGTGAACGCTCAATGTCAGCTTCTGTTGCTGGTTTCGCTTCGTCTTGCTTCTTCAGTGTCTCACCTAGGTGTAGACCTGTCGCACGACCAAATACCACCAAATCAAGTAGTGAGTTACCACCCAGACGGTTTGCACCGTGTACTGATACCGATGCGATTTCGCCACAAGCAAATAAGCCTTGAATTTCAACATCGCTACCGTCTTCAGTTTGCGTAATAGCTTGACCAGAAACTTGTGTTGGAACACCACCCATCATGTAGTGACATGTTGGGATTACTGGAATTGGCTCTTTCACTGGATCAACGTGAGCAAAGGTACGAGACAGTTCACATACACCAGGAAGACGAGACTCAAGTGTCTCTTTACCTAGGTGATCAAGTTTCAGCTTGATGTGTGGACCCCAAGGACCATCGCAGCCGCGACCTTCACGGATTTCAACCATCATTGAACGAGCAACAACATCACGACCCGCTAAGTCTTTAGCGTTTGGTGCGTAACGTTCCATGAAGCGTTCGCCGTCTTTATTGAGAAGGTAACCACCTTCACCACGACAACCTTCCGTTACCAATACACCTGCGCCAGCGATACCCGTTGGGTGGAACTGCCACATTTCGATGTCTTGCATTGGAACGCCAGCACGAATCGCCATACCAACACCATCACCAGTGTTGATGTGTGCATTAGTTGTCGAAGCGTAGATACGACCAGCACCACCAGTAGCAAGGATTGTTGCCTTCGCTTTGAAGTAACAAACTTCGCCCGTTTCCATACAAAGCGCAGTTGTACCTAAGATTGCACCGTCTTCGTTCTTAACAAGATCCAGTGCATACCACTCAGAGAAAACCGTCGTTTTATGTTTAATATTTTGTTGGTAAAGCGTATGAAGCAATGCATGACCAGTACGGTCGGCTGCAGCTGCGGTACGAGCCGCTTGCTCACCACCAAAGTTTTTAGATTGACCACCGAAAGGACGTTGGTAGATAGTACCATTCTCAAAACGAGAGAAAGGCAGGCCCATTTTTTCAAGTTCGATTACCGACTCAGGACCGTTTTTACACATGTATTCGATAGCGTCTTGGTCACCGATGTAATCAGAACCTTTAACGGTGTCGTACATGTGTTGTTCCCAATGGTCTTCGTGCGCGTTACCAAGAGCAACAGTGATGCCGCCTTGTGCTGAAACCGTATGAGAACGAGTAGGGAAAACTTTAGAAAGCAATGCACAAGATAGGCCTTGCTCAGAAATTTGCAGTGCGGCACGCATACCTGCACCACCAGCGCCGATAACTACGGCATCAAACTCACGAACAGGAATAGTCACTTACGCACCCCACAAAATAAACAGACCAGAGAAGAAATATCCAAGAAGAACTGCAACAACACCGACTTGAAGACCAACACGCAGTTTTGCGCATTTGATGTAGTCAGTTAGTACTTGCCATAATCCGATCCACGCGTGAACCAAAACAGAAGTAAGCGCTAACATGGTGAATACTTTAGTGAAAGTTCCACCAAAGAATTGAGTCCAAGATACGTAAGAGATATCACCAGAGAAAGCACAGAAGCTCACTAGGTAGATAGTGTAAAGAGTCATAATGATGGCAGTTGCACGAATAAGTAGATAATCGTGAACACCATTACGACCAAAAGTGGAAACGTTGTTTACCATACTAAGATCCCCGCTAATAGAGACAATACCGCTGTTGCTGCGAATGCAACCTTAGCGCTCTTAGCGCCAGACTCCAGCTCTTCAAAGTGACCTAAGTCCATAAGAAGGTGACGAATACCACCAGCAATGTGGTAAGCCAAAGCGGTTAAAATGCCCCACAGAATAAACTTCACGAAGAAACCATCGACAATGTCGCTAGCTTCCATAAAGCCTACTGGGGATGAGAGGGAAATGGATAGTAACCAAAGCAAAATTCCAATCGCGACAAAAGTTATCACCCCAGACACACGGTGTAGGATGGAAGCTATTGCTGTGATCGGAAAGTGGATGGTCTGTAAATCTAAATTAACAGGTCTTGTCTTTCTTTCTTTCACGGGCTTGCTCACTCAGCTCCATTGAGCATTATGGTCATTAAATAACCTTATGATATTATTATGGACAAAATTTGATCGCAAACCTTCAAAATTTAACATTAACTTAACAAATAACTGAAGTTGAGCCTTAGATAATTGTAAAATAATTGTTAATCGCTAGACTAAGAAAGCCACCTCACATTTCTTCTTAGCCTTGCGTTTATAAGGTTTTAACCAAACTTTTCAGCGCCACTATACGGCTGGCAACATTCTAATACAATTGACGTAACAAATAATGCTACACAGACCAGACTTTTAACGAATTTAATCTAAAAAACACTAACAAGTGCACACAAAGCTGCAGAAAAATTGACTTTCTCACGTAAGACCAGTAAAAAAACGGCACATAAACATCCTGGATGGATTAAATAATAAACAAAGGAGATTGTTATGGCGGATAAGAAAGCGACCCTTCACATTGAAGGTCAAGCGCCAATCGAGCTACCGATTACAGAGGGTGTACTCGGTACGCCTGTGATCGATGTTCGAACACTAGGTTCTAACGGTTTTTTCACTTTTGACCCTGGTTTTCTTGCCACTGCATCCTGTGAGTCTCAAATCACTTTTATTGACGGTGGAAAAGGTATTCTTTTACATCGTGGTTATCCAATTGACCAACTTGCCAATAACGCTGATTACTTAGAAGTGTGTTACATACTTCTTTACGGTGAAGCCCCATCTCGAACTCAGTATGAAAAGTTCAAGACTACCGTAACACGTCACACTATGGTGCATGAGCAAATTGCTAGTTTCTTCCACGGTTTCCGCCGTGACGCTCACCCTATGGCTGTAATGTGTGGTGTTGTAGGCGCTCTAGCAGCGTTCTACCACGACTCACTTGATATTCACAACGACACACACCGTGAAATTGCGGCTTACCGCTTGATTTCAAAAATGCCAACACTGGCCGCAATGTGTTATAAATATTCAATCGGCCAACCGTTTATCTACCCACGTAACGACCTAGGTTACGCGGAAAACTTTTTACACATGATGTTTGCAAACCCATGTGAAGAGTATGAAGTGAATCCTATCGTTGCTCGTGCCATGGATAAGATTTTAACCCTACACGCAGATCACGAACAGAATGCTTCAACGTCTACTGTACGTCTGGCCGGTTCATCGGGTGCTAATCCGTTTGCGTGTATCGCAGCTGGTATCGCATCACTTTGGGGGCCTGCTCACGGCGGTGCAAACGAAGCTTGTCTGCGTATGCTTGAAGAGATCGGTAGCGTAGATCAAATTGAAGAATACGTTGCGAAAGCAAAAGACAAAGATGACCCATTCCGTTTGATGGGCTTTGGTCACCGTGTTTACAAAAACTACGATCCACGTGCAACAGTAATGCGCGAAGCATGTCACGAAGTACTTAAAGAGCTAAATATTCAAGATCCACTACTTGACGTAGCCATGGAACTTGAACGTATCGCTCTTTCAGATGAGTACTTTGTTTCTAAGAAGCTATACCCGAACGTAGATTTCTACTCAGGTATCATTCTGAAAGCAATTGGCATTCCAGTATCTATGTTTACGGTAATCTTTGCGATGTCTCGTACTGTCGGCTGGATTGCACACTGGAACGAAATGCACAGCGATCCGACAAATCGTATCGGCCGCCCTCGTCAGCTTTATACTGGTCAAGAGCAGCGTGATTTCCAAGCGATACACGAACGCGAATAGTAAGGTTTCGACTTTTCTAATCGATTGAAATCAAAAAGGGTTGATGTTTATACATCAACCCTTTTTTGTCTACCAGTATTTAGTATCACTTCAATGAAGATACAAATATTCAGAGAGTTACAACCTCTAAACGTGGCTATACTGGGTTATCAATATCGATAAATTCAACATCTATACCATGTTCGTTTGCTAGCCACTCACCTAATGCCTTCACACCATAGCGCTCTGTTGCGTGGTGACCTGCAGCGAAGTAATGAATATCTTGCTCACGAGCTGAGTACGTTGTACGTTCTGAAATTTCACCAGAGATAAAAGCATCAATACCTTGAGACGCGGCAAGTTCAATATAATCTTGACCGCCACCAGTGCACCAACCCACAGTGGTAATCAGTTTGTCTTGGTTTTCAGGAGCGATATGCAGTGGTTTACGATTCAGAGCTTGGTCGACTTTATCTGCAAACTCAGTACCTGTCATAGGCGCTTTCAACTTACCAAACATAGCAACCGATTGTGGGTGCCCTTCTAAGCCTCCTTCTATCTCAATATCGAGTAGTTCAGCTAGCTTAGCGTTGTTACCAAGCTCAGGATGAATGTCGAGAGGTAAGTGATAACCAAAAAGATTAATGTCATTTTTAATCAGAGTACGAATGCGCTTGCCTTTCATACCGCGGATGACTTCTGACTCACCTTTCCAAAAGTAACCATGATGAACTAACAAAGCATCGGCGTTCAATTCTACCGCTTTATCAATCAGTGCTTGAGAAGCTGTTACACCAGTTACAATGCGCTTCACTTCAGAAGCACCTTCTACTTGAAGACCATTAGGACAGTAATCTTTAATCTGCTGTGGCTGAAGTTTTTCGTTCAGTAGCTTTTCTAATTGTAAGTTATTCATTTTTATTTCCAGCTTACCTTTATAATAACGTCGTTATATCAATTTACGGGTAGAATGTCGAAAGCCCCAGGGTTATGTTTATCAAGATCTATGTTTATAAAGAGCTATGTTGATGAGGAAGAGATGACAGCACTGCAACGTTTTTACCAATGGGTTATCGACTCGCCACCGTTACTGGAAATCAAACCACCCATTTCTGATCTCAGGGGCTTCTCAGGCCCTCATACTATCGATTCATCACATACATACAATGGTAACCCTAGGTTAGGTTTCCTCTACCAGCACCTATGTGAACAAGTCATCGGTGCTTCGGATAATTATTCGATCAAGTACGATGAGATTCAGATTAATGTTGAAGGTAGAACACTAGGTGCTATCGACTTTATTCTCGAAGAAGAGAGCAGCCAAAAACTGCAACATTGGGAAGTGGCGATTAAGTTTTACCTACTCCATGAACAAACATGGTTTGGTCCTAACGCTCATGACCAATTAGATAAGAAGCTCGATAGGATGTTGAGCCACCAATTGGGTATGTCGTCTTCAACGGCCTTTCTTGAGCAATATCCAGAGGTCGATGTCGACTCAAAACATCTCCTCATGCAGGGTCGTCTCTATACCAATCCCTTCTTAGATCAAAAAGTACCTACTGAATGTTTGGGTTATGACATTAATTCAAGCCAAGTAAACGGTTTTTGGTGCTATCAAAACCAAGCCCATTTAATCTCTGAAGTACTCTACCCTCTCACCAAAGAGCAATGGGCAGCTGGCACTGATGACTTCACCTGTGAACCTCTTACTGAGTTTGGTGATCGCTTCGTTCACGGACAAACCAAATCAGGTCAATTCTGGTTTGTGATGCCACAAAGCTGGCCACACGGTTAATCCATTCAGCCATTGAGTTGACTTAGTCTTATCCACTTGCTCACAGACAAATAAAAAGGGCTGATGCTTTCACATCAACCCTTTCACTATTTACCTTGTGGCTCTACTAATCTGTATTTGATTATAGGCCAGCGGCAGCAAATACTTGATTAACAATCTCTTGAGCTTCTGCTTCAATTGCTTTTAGGTGCTCTTCACCTTTAAAGCTTTCACAGTAGATCTTGTAGATGTCTTCAGTGCCTGATGGACGAGCAGCGAACCAACCGTTCTCAGTCGTCACTTTTAGGCCGCCAATCGCAGCGCCATTACCTGGAGCATGCGTTAAGCGTGCAGTAATCGCATCGCCAGCAAGCGTCTCAGCTGAAACCATCTCTGGAGATAACTTCTTAAGCACGTCTTTTTGTGCGCCGTTGGCTACCGCTTGAATACGGTTGTACTTAGACTCACCGTGTTTAGCGGCAAGCTCTTCGTAGTATTCTTGTGGGTTCTTACCGGTAACTGCTGTGATTTCAGCCGCAAGTAAGCAAAGAATCAGGCCATCTTTATCTGTTGACCAAGGCGTACCGTCTTTACGTAAGAAAGAGGCACCCGCACTCTCCTCACCACCGAAACCAAACTGACCGTTGTATAAGCCATCAACGAACCATTTGAATCCAACTGGCACTTCACAAAGCTCACGACCTAAATCAGCAACAACGCGATCAATCAGAGCGCTTGATACCAGTGTCTTACCAACAGCAACATCTTTGCCCCAACCTTCACGGTTACGGTATAAGTAGTCGATACAAACCGCTAAGAAGTGGTTTGGGTTCATTAGGCCTTTTGGCGTAACAATGCCGTGGCGGTCGTAATCTGGGTCGTTACCAAACGCGAGTTGATAGTCATCTTTAAGCGCCAGTAAACCTGCCATCGCGTACGGAGAAGAACAGTCCATACGAACCACGCCATCTTTATCTAAAGACATAAACTGGAACGAAGGATCAACGGCTTCACTTACCAAAGTAAGATCTAGGTTGTACGCTTTACCAATTTGACGCCAGTAATCAATACCGCTGCCACCCAGTGGATCAACACCAATTTTGATGTTTGCTTTCTGGATCGCTTCCATATCAACCACGTTAACCAAATCAGCAACGTATGGAGCAACCAGATCCACTTCCTTCACTAACTCGGACTGTCTAGCCTGTGCGATAGGAGTACGCTTAACACCCTGCATTTGCTCAGCGATAATAACGTTCGCGCGATCTTCAATCGCTTGCGTTAATTCAGCTTCAGCAGGACCACCGTGTGTCGGGTTGTATTTGATACCGCCGTCTTGAGGAGGGTTATGTGAAGGTGTGATAACAATGCCATCGGCTTTTTTATCATTCGCTAGGTTGTGCGTAAGGATCGCGTGCGAGACACCTGGTGTTGGAGTAAAGCCATTTTTTTCTTGAATAATAACTTCAACACCGTTCGCTACAAGCACTTCGATAACCGTAGAGAACGCAGGCTCAGATAGAGCATGAGTATCTTTACCTAAGAAAAGTGGGCCTGTTGTCCCCTGCTCGGCACGAACCTCTGCAACTGCTTGTGCAATCGCTAGAATGTGATTTTCGTTAAATGTTGATTTGTCTGCGGTACCACGGTGGCCAGAAGTACCAAACAATACTTTATGATCTGGGTTGTTAGCATCCGGTTGCTGTAAGAAATAGTTAGCCACTAAAGCCGGAATATTATGAAGATCTTCCTGCTGAGCTTTTTGCCCAGCACGAGGGTGCATAGCCATTTTTAGACATCCTTATATATAAAATTTAAAAACAAAAAAACCTCATAATATCTTCTTATCCATGGATATTATGAGGTTTAAATCAGGTTTCGTTAAATTGAACCTGTTACTTTTTCTATCAATTCTGCTTGAAAACTCATACGGCTCATAAGCTGCTCAACCATCTGTCTTTTACGGCTAGTGTTGTTATTAGTAATAACCCAAAAAGGACTTTGTGGGATGGCCTTAGGCTTAGTTGTATTGCCATTCTCTAGCAAAGTCGCTTCGTTATCTGCAAAGTAAACACGCTTGCGGCCTTTTACTTGAGTTGCTTCTGAAAAGCTTTCAGGGTCGATTTTATGCAGTGTCGATAACACAAGCATGAAACGATCAATGGCTTTCTTTAGTGACGCAAACTCATCTGATATTAGTAGTGAGCGCATTTCTTTAACGCCATCGACCTTCTCTGGAGTAAAGCCGACTTCTTTGCTAACAACGATACCTTTTGGCTCAACGATCTCTTCGACCGGAGCCATACCTTGGCTATCAACCTGTAACAAGCGGCGCAGAATATCTGAAGCGCTTTCGCCAATACGTTCTGTCTGACCCGCAATAAAACGGTATAGGTCTTCATCAACCTCAATTGTTTTCATTCGCTTTTCACAATCTCAATGTTTAAACTCTGGGGGATTATAGCGAGATCCGCGCGGATACTCTACGTCAAACCCACCATGAATAAGATAAAAATGTCAGTACAGCTCAACTATAAAATTGAAGGTGAGGGTCACACCATTGTTTTGATCCATGGATTATTCGGTAATCTGGACAACCTTGGCTTACTCGCTAGGGATCTAAAAGCCGATCATCAGGTTCTTAGTGTCGATCTACGCAACCACGGTCAATCTTTCCATAGTGACACTCACAACTATCAAGCGATGGCACAGGATGTAGCTCAACTGTTGAATGATCTTGAGCTACAAGATGTCACTGTCATTGGTCACTCAATGGGAGGCAAAGTAGCGATGGCACTGACACAACACCTTGCACTGCGTAAATTAGTTGTCTTAGACATGGCACCTGTCGCCTACACACAAAACCGCCATGACAACGTCTTCGCTGGCCTACAAGCCGTGATCGAAGAACAACCGACCTCTCGCTCAGAGGCGCTAAAGGTTCTCGCAAACCATATCGAGATCGATGGCGTTCGTCAGTTCTTGACCAAATCTTTGTTTAAATCAGAACAAGGGGTTATGGAATGGCGCTTCAATGTTGCGTCACTGCTCGCTAATTACTCGCAGATCATTGGTTGGAAACCTATTGATAAAACGTCGGTCAAAACCTTGCTGATAAAAGGTGGGGATTCTGATTACCTCACGGCTGAACATCAAACCGCTGTTCAGCAGCAATTTTCTAATGCGAAAGCTCATGTCATCGCAAACACGGGGCACTGGCTGCATGCAGAAAAGCCAGCCGAAGTACTCAGAGCAATCAGAAAGTTCATCGCTTAAGTACTCTTTTTCATGCAGATAAATGAGAACTGTGTAATCAGTGTAGATTAACTTTATCTCACAACAGTGATATAGTGCGCCCAAGCAAAATTGGTATATAAGGTTCCCATGCTTTACGACTACATGAACATCATTGAATCTGTTGGTTTAGATCTCCTATTTGCCGCGATTTTCTTTTTAATCGGTATGGCAATTAGAGATGTTCTAAAGCAGGGAAACGTCCCTGTATTTGGTCGTCGCATCGTATGGTTAGTACTTTTCCTTGGTTGTGCAGGTTTTATCGCCAAAGGGATAATCCAACTAAGCTGGGAAGGAACAGGGATCTAATGACTCCCTTCCGAACTTTATTACACCGACAACAGACAAAATGAAAGGTAATGATTCTATGGCAAGTGTAGGTCTCTTCTTTGGTAGCGATACAGGTAACACTGAAGCTGTTGCTAAGATGATTCAAAAGCAATTGAGCAAACAGCTCGTTCACGTTCAAGACATTGCAAAAAGCAGCAAAGAGGATATCGATAACTTCGATCTACTGCTGCTTGGTATTCCTACGTGGTATTACGGCGAAGCTCAATGTGATTGGGATGATTTTTTCCCAGAACTAGAAGCAATTGACTTCTCAACCAAACTTGTTGCTATCTTCGGTTGTGGCGACCAAGAAGATTACGCAGAGTACTTCTGTGATGCTATGGGTACTGTCCGTGACATCGTTGAAGCGAAAGGTGGTACGATCTTAGGTCACACATCGACTGAAGGCTACGAATTCGAAGCATCAAAAGGTTTAGTTGAAGGTGACGACAGCCAATTCGTTGGTCTATGTATTGATGAAGACCGTCAACCAGAGCTAACCGATGAGCGAGTATCTAACTGGGTTAAACAAATCCACGAAGAGATGTGCCTTGCAGAGTTAGAAGACTAATCCTCTAACGGTTGTTAATTGTTACAATTAATGACAACTATATCGATATGAAAAAACCTCCTTTTGGGAGGTTTTTTGCTATTCAATGGTGACCAATTAACACTCAGCTTCTAATGCTTCGTCATCATCTCTAAATTGCGGCTTCTTTCTTACATAAAGCGTACGCTGAATTTCTGATACCACATTCCCCTGCTTATCTTTAACGTAGATAATAAACTCAGGAAAACACTTCTCCCCTAACTGAGTTTGACGATATATATCATCAAGTTGCCCTTGGCTTATTTCGAAATCTGCATACAAGTCAGATTGACCAGGTTTGATAAAGTTAATGCTCGCTTCCTTGTCCCAAACATAATATCGATCACCCAAAATTCCCATTAACATCAAAGAGTAAACGGGATCGGTTAAAGAAAAGATACTGCCTCCATATTGAGTACGATTGGCATTTTTATTCCACCAACGCAGCTTGAGCACCGTCTTTACTACCCTGAAATCAGAGCTAATATGGGCTATCTTAATACCAGCGCCCCAAAACGGAGGCCAAACATTGAGTGCGAACCTTACAATGCTTGGTTTATATATTCTTGCAAGTTGCTTGTTCATGACAACATTCCGTGTTCACATTAGAAATACCGCGACCGTTACTGGTCTTACCTCCACTATAAGTGAGATACTTCCAATTTACAAAACAGATTGTGATGCTGGATAGAAACCCTTATAAGTTCGTGGTTTATTGTTATGCCTGACTAAACTATAATGGTATTAATATTGAATACTGTTAATTGCTGCAGATCATCAACAGGAAAGTATATGTCAGACAATAATCAAGCGCTAAAAGATGCTGGTCTTAAAGTGACCCTCCCAAGGCTCAAAATTTTAGAAGTATTACAACAACCAGACTGCCAACATATTAGTGCTGAAGATTTATATAAAAAGCTGATCGACCTAGGTGAAGAGATCGGGCTTGCAACCGTTTATCGAGTGCTTAACCAATTCGATGACGCTGGCATTGTAACTCGCCACCACTTCGAAGGCGGTAAGTCTGTATTTGAACTTTCAACACAGCATCACCATGACCACCTAGTGTGTCTAGACTGCGGTGAAGTTATCGAATTTTCTGATGATCTTATCGAAGAAAGACAAAAAGAAATCGCTCAACGCTACAACGTACAGCTAACTAACCACAGTTTGTATCTGTATGGTAAAAGCATCACAGGGGATTGCAAAGGCAACCCAGACGCACATAAAGCGAAGAAGTAACAAAGAACGCTGGCTTAGGCTGGCGTTTTTTATTTAGGCTCATGCGGTATTAAGATTCACATCAGCTTGACTCACAATTTGTTATTTTATCCAGATACAAAAAACCGGCTCTAAGCCGGTTTTTTATTAATCGCACCTTGAGAAACTAAGCTTTGAGAAACAGAGTCATTAAGCTTCAGCTTTACCCCAAGTGTCACGCAAGCCAACTGTACGGTTGAATACTAGCGCGTCTGCTTTAGAGTCTTTCGAATCTACGCAGAAGTAACCGGTACGTTCAAACTGGTACGCTTGCTCTGCCACGCCTTCAGCTAAGCTAGGCTCAACAAAACCGTTTAGCGTAACCAGAGATTCAGGGTTCAGCGTTGCTGCGAAGTCGTCAGCAGCGGCGGGGTTTGCCACTGTGAATAGACGATCGTATAAACGAATCTCAGCAGGCAGTGCTTTATCAGCTGATACCCAATGGATAACGCCTTTCACTTTACGGCCATCTGCAGGGTTCTTACCCAGAGTTTCGTTATCGTAAGAACAGAAGATAGTCGTAATGTTGCCTTCTGCATCTTTTTCGATACGTTCTGCTTTGATCACGTAAGCGCCACGTAGACGAACTTCTTTACCTAGAACCAAACGCTTGTACTTCTTGTTTGCTTCTTCACGGAAATCATCACGCTCAATCCAAACTTCACGTGTAAATGGTACTTCACGAGTACCCATTTCTGGCTTATTTGGGTGGTTTGCAACGGTTAGCGTTTCTACTGTATCTGCTTCGTAGTTCTCGATAACTACCTTCACAGGATCCAGAACAGCCATCGCACGAGGTGCATTTTCGTTCAAATCATCACGAATACAAGATTCAAGTGAACCGAACTCAATCATATTCTCTTGCTTCGTTACACCAATACGCTTACAGAATTCACGAATCGAGCTTGGAGTAAACCCGCGACGACGTAAACCAGAGATAGTTGGCATACGAGGATCATCCCAACCTTGAACTAGATTCTCTACCACAAGTTGGTTCAGCTTACGCTTAGACATCACTGTGTATTCAAGATTCAAGCGGCTAAACTCATACTGACGAGGTTGGCTGTCAATCGTAATGTTATCTAACACCCAGTCGTACAAACGACGGTTGTCTTGGAATTCAAGAGTGCAGATAGAGTGAGTAATACCTTCCAACGCATCAGAAATACAGTGAGTGAAATCGTACATTGGGTAAATGCACCACTTGTCACCTGTCTGATGGTGGTGAGCAAAACGAACACGGTAGATAACAGGATCGCGCATCACCATGAATGAAGAGCTCATGTCGATCTTAGCACGTAGACACGCTTTGCCTTCTTCGAAACCACCGTCACGCATTTTTTCAAACAACGCTAGGTTCTCTTCAGGGCTGCGATCGCGGTACGGGCTCGCTTTACCTGGCTCTTTTAGCGTGCCACGGTATTCACGGATCTGCTCAGGACTTAGCTCGTCAACGTACGCTAAGCCTTTATTAATTAATTCCACAGCATAAGCGTAAAGCGTATCGAAATAGTTTGATGAGTAACAAATATCACCAGACCATCCAAAGCCTAACCAGCTTACATCATTCTTAATTGACTCAACGTATTCAACGTCTTCTTTTTCAGGGTTTGTATCATCGAAACGAAGATTACATTGTCCCTGGTAGTCCTGAGCAATACCAAAATTCAAGCAAATAGATTTAGCGTGACCAATATGCAGGTAACCGTTTGGCTCCGGCGGGAAACGAGTATGCACGCTACTGTGTGTACCATCCGCTAAATCTTTATCGATAATTTGGCGAATGAAATTCGATGGACGAGCCTCAGCTTCACTCATCTATAGCACCTCTATGTATTTAGTATTGTCAGAGAAAGTTATCTTTCGTCTCCAAGAAAACGGCCGCTTATAGCGCCAGTCAAAGATAGAAAGATCATTGTTGCTAATCATCCACAATTCTTAGCCTTTGCACAATAAGAACCGTCTGTTAATTGCGATTATTTCTGCTATTCGGTAAAGAATAGAACGAACCTTGTTCACCGAACTTAAATCACAGGCACAAAAAAGCCTCCCATCAGGGAGGCCTTCAATTTGAACTTACTTAAGATTAGCGTGACATCTTAATTAAGCACTTCCCAAACTATGGAAGTTTTACACCAGACAGGTCTTCACCTTCGCTGATAGCTTTCATTTCGCCAGCGACAATTTCAGCTAGCGGGCCAAGGATAACCTGTAGGTTGTTTTCACCTAGTTTAACCACACCTTTAGCACCTAGTTTCTTAAGAACAACTTCATCTGCAACAGAGCGGTCTTTAAGAGTTAGACGTAGACGTGTAATACAAGCGTCGATTGACGTTAAATTGCCGTGACCGCCTAGAGCTTTCAGGTATTGACGAGCAAGATCGCCTTTTGGTGCGTCACCCGCCGGAGCAGTTACCGCTTCGTCATCATCTTCACGACCTGGCGATTTCAAGTTGAAAGCGCGGATTGCGAAAGAGAAAGTGAAGAAGTATAGAGCACCGAAGCCTAGACCGATTAGTAGTAGTACGAATGGTTTAGTTGCTAGACCCCAGTTCAATACGAAGTCGATTAGACCAGCAGAGAAACCGAAACCGTGCAGAGTACCAAACATGTTAGCAACGACTAGAGACAGACCAGTAAATACTGCGTGCATTGCGTATAGAGCTGGAGCTAAGAATACGAACATGAATTCTAGCGGCTCTGTAATACCAGTTAGGAATGAACAGAATGCAACTGAGAACAGTGCGCCACCCACTTGGCTACGTTTTTCAGCAGGAGCAGCTAGGTACATTGCAAGCGCAGCACCTGGCAGACCGAACATCATTACTGGGAAGAAACCGTTCATGAATACGCCTGCGCCTTTATCGCCACCGAAGAAACGGTTTAGGTCGCCAGATTTAACAGTTTCAGTCACTTCTTTAACTACAGTAGTGATTTCTGGCGTTACAGAGTTAGCGAATGTGAATGTGTGCTCTTGGCCAACAACTAGAGTTTTAGCAAGTGCAGGGTCAACACAGAGTTGAGTGATGTTAGCGAATGCGCCTTGACCAGCAACAACGATTTCTTGACATGTACCCATACCGAACCAGAAGTATGAGTTCAATACGTGGTGTAGACCTACAGGGATAAGTGCACGGTTAAGCGTACCATAAACGAATTGGCCGATAGCGCCAGACGTTGATACCGCGTGAGCCAGTGCGTCTAGACCAGACTGAACGGCAGGCCATACAACACCAAAGATAGCACCAGCAACCAAAGCAAATAGACCAGCCATGATAGGAACTAAACGTTTGCCAGAGAAGAATGCTAGCCACTCAGGAAGGCGTGTTGCATGAAAAGCGTTGTAAGAGTGACCTGCGATGATACCTGCGAAGATACCGCCGAAGAATGACATATTCACACTTGCATCGATGTTTGTTGCTGTTGCCGTCAATACAAAGTAAGCAACTGCGCCAGCAAGACCTGCTGCGCCGTTACCATCTTTAGACAGACCGATAGCTATCCCCAAACCAAACAACAATGGTAGTTGGCTGAAGATTGCGTTACCAGCAGATGCCATGAATGCGATATCTAGTAAATCGGGTTGCCCCAGACGTAATAGCAATGCCGCAATCGGAAGTGTTGCGATAGGTAGCATTAATGCCTTACCTAGCTTCTGTGCGTATCCTAAAATATTCACCAGTTGTTTCCCCCTATAGGATTTTTAGAATTCGTTTTGAGAAACTTATTTTAGTCGCTCAATTTAGTCCTTTTCAGTGTATTCAATTAATTTTGCCCCGCAAATTAAAACCTTACCATTTGTGATCCTAATCACCAGTTTTTACCAAATCCAGAGGTTTTTGCTAGCGAGATCATAAAACTTATTTTATCATTCAAAAAATGGGCATTTATAGATAAAATCTAAATCTAATTCATAGTTGGAAAAGAGGGGTCTCTTCGTTTATCTAGCCATGTGAATAGCAGTTAACGTTCAATATTAATGTATGGCTAATATTTAATTAAACCTTAAGTTTCAAAGCTTTGAGTTGACTACAATTTTAAATCTGTTTGACCATAGAAGATAAATCGTTACGTAAATGATGCCCGCAAACTAAGTCCACATTTACGTAACGAAGAAATTTTAAAGATCTCACGAAATAAGGATTAGCTGACTATGTACGCGCTAAGTAACTGTAAAATTTACACAGGTAGTGATGTTCTAACCGATCATGCTGTTGTAATCGAAAACCAACTGATCAAAAAAGTATGCCCTATCTCTGAACTGCCAGAATACATCGAGGTTCGCGACCTAGATGGAGCAAATCTAAGCCCAGGTTTCATTGACCTACAATTAAATGGGTGTGGCGGTGTCATGCTTAACGATGAGATCACTGCAAACACCATGCAGATCATGCACGAGGCAAACCTTAAATCTGGCTGTACTAGCTTCCTACCAACGCTTATCACCTCTTCAGACGAAGATATGCGTGCGGTTATTAAGGCAGCTCGCGAATACCACAACCAGTATCAGAATCAATCTTTAGGTCTACACCTTGAAGGTCCTTACCTAAACGTTGCTAAGAAAGGCATTCACAGCGTCGATCACATTCGTAAATCCGATAGCGATATGATTGAGCTTATCTGTGAGAACAGCGACCTTGTTGCAAAAGTAACACTAGCTCCCGAGCTTAACGACCCTGAACATATCGAACGTCTACACAAAGCTGGCGTAGTAGTTTCTATCGGTCACACCAACGCAACTTACGCAGAAGCGCGTCAAGGTTTCGAGTCTGGTATTACTTTCGCGACTCACCTATTCAATGCAATGACACCTATGGTTGGCCGTGAGCCAGGCGTTGTTGGTGCGATTTACGATACCCCTGAGGTTTATGCCGGTATTATTGCTGACGGCTTCCACGTTGATTACGCAAACATCCGAATTGCGCATAAAATCAAGGGAGAAAAGTTGGTATTAGTGACGGATGCCACAGCTCCTGCAGGTGCTAACATGGAATACTTTATTTTTGTCGGTAAGAAAGTATATTACCGTGATGGTAAGTGTGTTGATGAAAATGGCACACTGGGCGGCTCAGCTCTGACTATGATTGAAGCAGTTCAGAATACAGTTGAGCACGCTGGTATCGCTTTAGACGAAGCTCTCCGCATGGCTACGCTATACCCAGCTACAGCTATTGGTGTAGAAAGTAAGCTAGGTCGAATCAAAAAAGGCATGGTTGCAAACCTCGCTGTATTTGACCGAGACTTTAACGTTAAAGCGACTGTTGTTAACGGACAATACGAGCATAATTAAGTATGAATGGCGGACAAATAGGTAACGTAGACTTAGTTAAACAACTAAACAGTGCGGCAGTATATAGACTAATAGACCAACAAGGGCCTATCAGTCGCATACAAGTGGCAGATGTAAGCCAACTCGCACCGGCAAGTGTTACAAAAATTACCCGCCAACTTTTAGAGCGCGGCCTAATTAAAGAGGTAGCGCAACAAGCGTCTACTGGCGGTAGGCGCGCTATTTCGCTAACTACAGAAGTAGAACCTTTCCATTCCATTGCTGTACGATTGGGGCGAGACTACATTCAAGTGAGCCTTCATGATCTAGGTGGTCGTGAATTGGCTTTTCAGCAGCAAGACCTTGATTATTCAGATCAGTCAGACCTGACCCAAGGTTTGCTCAACAACTTGAAGGCTTTCATTGCAGAACATCAACCAAAGATCGACCAACTGATTGCAATTGGTATCACTCTTCCAGGTTTGGTGAACCCTACGACAGGTGTCGTTGAGTATATGCCAAACACGGATATCGATAACCTAGCATTAAGTGACATTATTCGCGACACATTCCATGTGGCTTGCTTTGTTGGCAATGACGTTAGAGGGATGGCGCTGGCCGAGCACTACTTCGGAGCAAGTAAAGACAGCCAAGATTCGATTTTAGTGAGCGTTCACCGTGGTACTGGAGCTGGCATTATCGTTAATGGTCAAGTCTTCCTTGGCCACAATCGTAACGTTGGGGAAATTGGCCATATCCAAATTGATCCCCTAGGTGAACAGTGTCAGTGTGGTAATTTCGGTTGTCTTGAAACAGTAGCTGCGAACCCTGCGATTATTGAACGAGTACAGAAACTGATTAAGCAAGGTTATAAGTCTTCTTTAACAGAACTTGAACATATTACTATTCAAGATGTTTGTGACCATGCTATCAACGGTGACGAACTAGCCAAGCAGAGCTTAGTTCGCGTAGGGAACCAATTAGGTAAGGCTATCGCAATGACGATTAACTTATTTAACCCTCAAAAAGTGATCATTGCCGGTGACATTACGAAGGCACAAGAGGTTGTTTTCCCTGCAATTAAGCGCAATGTAGAGAATCAGTCTTTAACGACTTTCCATAGCGGCTTACCTATTGTAGCATCGCAGATCGACAAACATCCTACGATGGGAGCTTTTGCCATGATTAAGCGCGCTATGCTCAACGGCGTGTTACTTCAAAAGCTACTCGAAGACTAAAGAAAACCATTCTGATTTTCCGCGGGCCGTGTTTGTATGAACACGGCCCGTTTTTTTTAAGCTAGGGAACTAAAACAACAAGTTATGGAACTTATATTAATATCCACTGCGTTTATCGCAGGATTTATTGCTTTAAAGTGTCACCTTCCCCCGTTAGTTGGCTTTCTGGTCGCAGGTTTTGGGCTCTATGCTCTAGGCTTTCAAACCAATGACACCATCATTACCTTAGCGGACCTCGGTGTCACGCTACTCCTATTTACTATTGGCTTAAAGCTCGACATCAAAACCTTACTCTCTAAGGAAATCTGGGCAGGGGCAACAATCCACAATCTTTTATCGACTCTGTTTTTTGCGGCCGCCCTATTTGGTTTTAAGCTCTTAGGTATTTCATCGCTAGCTGCCATGTCGATGGAACAAATCGTTTTACTTGGCTTTGCCCTCTCTTTCTCTAGTACCGTATTCGCAGTTAAGTCCCTGCAAGAGAAAGGAGAAATGAATGCGACCTACGGAACATTAGCGATAGGTATTCTGGTAATGCAGGATATTTTTGCCGTGGTCTTTTTGACAGCATCTACAGGAAAAATTCCAGAGTGGTATGCCATCGCATTATTCGCTCTTCCATTCTTACGCCCCCTTTTCTACAAAGTACTTGATTGGGTTGGGCACGGTGAAATGTTAGTTCTGTTCGGCATTTTCTTTGCGTTAGTGATAGGCGCCGGCCTGTTCGAGCTTGTTGGCATGAAACCAGATCTAGGTGCCCTTATCCTAGGTATGTTACTAGCAGGCCACCCTAAAGCCTCAGAGCTATCAAAATCACTGTTTAACCTTAAAGAACTTTTCCTTATTTGCTTCTTCTTGAACATTGGCTTATCCGAGCAACCAACCATTCAAGGGTTTATGCTCGCTGTCCTATTCTTATTGTTGCTACCAGTCAAAGGTTTACTTTATTTCTTAGTACTCAACCGCTTTAAGTTCCGTGTTCGAACATCACTCCTCGCTTCTCTATCACTGTTTAACTACAGTGAGTTTGGCCTCATAGTTGGTGGCCTCGCTTTTAAAATGGGTTGGATGTCTGGTGACATCTTAGTGGCAGTGGCTATTGCCGTATCACTTTCGTTCTTAATCGCCGCTCCTCTAAATAGAGCTGGTCACAAACTTTATCAACAATCCAGAAAGTGGCTAAAAGAGCACGCCGCAGAGAAACTTCACCAACGAGACCAACTTATCGACCCTGGTCGTGCTCAAGTGCTTATCCTTGGCATGGGACGAATTGGTACCGGTGCCTACGACGAGCTACGTTCACGCTACGGCAAAGTCAGCTTAGGTGTGGAGGTGCGTGAAGATGCTGCGCACAACCACAGAAGCCACGGAAGAAACGTAATTTCTGGCGACGCAACTGACCCAGACTTTTGGGAACGAATTTTAGATACAGCCAATGTAAAACTGGTGATATTAGCGATGCCTCATCACCAAGGTAATCAAACCGCTATAGAACAATTGAAGTCGCGTAATTTTAAAGGTCAAATTGCAGCGATTGCCGAATATCCGGATCAGCTAGAAACATTAAAAGAAAATGGCGTCGATGCAGCATTCAACATTTACAGTGAAGCTGGTAGTGGTTTTGCTCGGCATGTATGTGAACAATTAAACCCAAATATCAATAAAACCTAGTCTAAAACCTCTCTCCAAACCTCTCAAAATTGCGAACTTGTGCACTTTTGAGAGGCTTTCGTATAAAAAACCAACAGCAATTAGATGGAGAACACAAAAACAACACTATTATTAGATTATTTCTAATGTACGAGCCTTTATATTATTTTTTTACTCACATCTGGTTGCTTTTTTTAGCCAAAATGGCAAATTGAATACAGTTGATTTAGAAATTATTTAAAAGGAAGTTCTATGTGTTCAGTATTTGGCATTCTCGACATTAAAAGTGATGCCGCAGCACTTCGCCCTATTGCTTTAGAAATGTCTAAAAAGCTTCGTCACCGCGGCCCTGATTGGTCTGGCATCTATGCTGGTGAGAAAGCCATCCTCGCTCACGAGCGTTTAGCTATCGTTGGCCTTAACAGTGGTGCCCAGCCGCTATACAGCCAAGACAAAAAGCACATTCTTGCAGTAAACGGCGAAATCTATAACCACAAAGAACTTCGCGCACGCTATGAAGACAAGTACCAATTTCAGACGGATTCTGACTGTGAAGTAATTCTTGCCCTATACCAAGAAATGGGCGCAGAGCTATTAGAAGAACTTAACGGTATTTTTGCGTTCGTATTGTATGACGAAGACAAAGACGAGTACCTAGTGGGTCGTGACCACATCGGAATCATCCCGCTTTATCAAGGCTATGATGAGCACGGTAACTACTACGTCGCTTCTGAAATGAAAGCGCTAGTACCTGTATGTAAGACGATCAGTGAGTTCCCCCCTGGTAGCTTCTACTCTTCAAAAGATGCAGAACCTCAACGCTACTACATTCGCGATTGGAACGAATATGCTGCCGTTCAAGGTAACAGCACAAGCAAAGAAGAACTGACTGAGGCATTAGAAGCTGCCGTTAAGCGTCAACTAATGACTGACGTTCCCTACGGTGTACTTCTATCTGGTGGTCTTGATTCATCAATCACTTCAGCAGTCGCTAAACGTTTTGCTGCAATGCGTATCGAGGATGATGAACAATCTGAAGCTTGGTGGCCACAACTGCACTCATTCGCCGTTGGCCTAGAAGGCGCACCAGATCTTATCGCTGCTCGTGAAGTTGCGGACAAGATCGGGACTGTACACCATGAGATGACTTACACCATTCAGGAAGGCTTAGATGCCATCCGTGATGTTATCTATCACATCGAAACTTATGATGTAACGACAATTCGTGCATCAACGCCAATGTACTTGCTTGCTCGCAAGATCAAAGCAATGGGCATCAAAATGGTACTGTCTGGTGAAGGTGCTGATGAGATCTTTGGTGGTTATCTGTACTTCCATAAAGCGCCAAACGCGAAAGAGTTCCATGAAGAAACCGTTCGTAAACTGCTTGCTCTAAGCATGTTCGATTGTGCTCGTGCAAACAAATCATTGGCAGCATGGGGAGTTGAAGGCCGCGTACCATTCTTGGATAAAGATTTCATCGATGTAGCAATGCGTCTGAACCCTGAAGATAAGATGTGTGGTAACGGTAAGATGGAAAAACACATCCTACGTGAGTGTTTCGAGGATTACCTTCCAGACTCAATCGCTTGGCGTCAAAAAGAACAGTTCTCTGATGGTGTTGGCTACGATTGGATTGATACGTTGAAAGCAACAGCAGAAGCGAAAGTCACGGATCAACAAATGGAAGCTGCTAAGTTCCGCTTCCCTTACAACACGCCAACCACTAAAGAAGGTTACGCTTACCGCGAAATCTTTGAAGAGTTATTCCCTCTAGATTCAGCAGCAGAATGTGTACCCGGCGGCCCTTCAGTTGCTTGTTCATCAGCGAAAGCGATTGAGTGGGATGAGTCATTCAAAAACTGTGTCGACCCATCAGGCCGTGCAGTTCAAACCGTTCACAACGATGCTTACAACGCTTAACGTGTTTTGAACACCCCCTAAATACTAAAAAAGGCGCATTATGCGCCTTTTTTTTAAGCCTGCTTTTCTCTTTGTAGTGCTGTATTTATGCGTGAGCTTGTAGTGCTTCGTTCTCAATACTGATCGGAACCACTTGGCTGATCATTTTTACCAACATAATAGAGCGAGCTTCACCATCTTTCTGATCGAAAATAGCTTCAACCCCAGCAAACTGGCCACTCTGAATTGTCACTACTTGTCCTGATTCAAACTCAACACAACAATTTTTAACTTCGTTACTACAACAATTTTCGAACTTTTTAAGTTCAAACACTATGTCACCTTGGACTTCATGTGGCCTTGCACCTAACTTAATAAAATCAACAACACCACGGGTTGAACGAACTGTCGTAAAACTAGGGCCTTGTTCGTAGTCAAAGCGAACAAAGATATAAGACGGGAATAACGGTTCTTTGACTCGTTTTTCTTTTCCTCGAACTGACTTTTCAACTTCTATTTGGGGATAAAAGCACTCTACCCCTTGATTTTCCAAGTGCTGCTGTGCGCGTTTTTGATCACCACGCTTACAGTAGACTAAATACCAACGTTTCATTTTTACTAGCCATTTATTTTATTTTGGAACATCTTACCACAGCATAAAACGGTTTAATTAGGCGTAATAATATGAACCGTTATCAACAGAGTAATCTTCCGAATAGAGCTATTTACCAAGAAAATAGCCTTCAAAAAATGCAATTAGCCATTGTACAGCGATAATATTTACATACAAATAATGAATATAGAAAGTGTTGATATATAAAAACCTATTAGATCGCATTTTCATTTTCGACCAACCCATACACCGCACTAATGCATAAGTAAAACACCATTCGATAGGCACTAAAGAAGGCGCATTAATCATCCAATTCAAATCTGGAAAATTAGTTTTCATCGCACCCTTTCAGAACAAAACTCAATAAAAAACCATTAATATCAGCACCTTACATGAATATACTTTTAAAACCACAAAAAACATCTATTGCAGTTTTTTATTCCACTCTGTATACATAAGTTACTATAAAATCTTTTAATACCTGAAGTTAGTAAAACTTATGCCAAGCAATCACAATATCTTTGGCCATCCTAGAGGCCTATTCCTACTTTTTAGCACAGAATTATGGGAACGTTTTTCCTATTACGCAATGCGTGCAATTCTGGTTTTATTTTTAACCGACACCACTATTAACGGTGGGCTCAGTTGGTCAACGAAAGACGCACTTGATCTCTACGGTATTTATACTGGCTTAGTCTACATTACACCCTTAATCGGTGGCTGGATTGCAGATAATTACTTAGGACAACGTAAATCGATCCTGATTGGCGGTTTATTAATGGCGCTAGGCCAATTTACACTTGCTCTACCCAATGGCTTTATTGGCTTAGACCAAGTAAACGCTCTTTACCTCGGTTTAGCTCTGCTTATCAGTGGTAACGGTATGTTTAAACCAAACATCTCGACCATGGTTGGTGACTTGTACCAAGAAGGCGACAACAGACGTGATGGTGCTTTCACTATTTTCTATATGGGCATCAACTTAGGCGCACTGCTTGGTGGATTAATTTCAGGTGTTGCAGTCGACTCTTTCGGCTGGAAAGCAGGCTTCCTAGCCGCTGGCATTGGTATGATTATTAGTTTGATCATGCAAATGACTATGGCTCAATCTTGGTTAGGCAACATCGGTTCTGTACCTGCGGCTGCTCGAGCAAAAGAGCTGAACAAATCAAAAGAGAAAGCACCACTCACCAAAGAAGAGTTCGACAGACTAAAAGTTATTCTGATTATGGGTCTGTTCGTGATCGTCTTCTGGGCTGGCTTTGAACAAGCTGGCGGCCTAATGAACATTTATACTCAACAATATACTGACCGTATGATTGGTGGTTTTGAAGTTCCAGCGGCTTGGTTCCAATCTCTAAACCCATTCTTCATCATTACACTTGCACCGATCATCGCTGCATTTTGGGTGAAATTAGGTAAGCGTGAACCAAACTCACCTGTTAAGTTTGCGATGGCTCTTTTCTTCTTAGCACTTGGCTTTGTGTGCATGATGGGTGCGGTAGTGGAGCAAGGTGGCGACCTAACAGTGAAAACATCGATGTTATGGCTAGTGGGGGCTTTCTTCTTCCATACACTCGGTGAGCTTTGTCTATCGCCTATTGGCCTGTCGTTGGTCACTAAGCTAGCTCCGCTTCGTTTAGCCTCTCTGATGATGGGCGCTTGGTTTGGCTTCAACGCGGTGGCAAACTACGTAGCAGGTCTGGTTGGTTCTCATGTAGGCGAGTTTGGTGCTATGGCAATCTTCAGTGGTATAGCAATTACCGCAACGGCTAGTGGCATATTATTGCTGCTTTGTGCTGGTAAACTTGTGTCATGGATGCATGGCGTAGAAACCAACATGACGCTTGACACAGAATCAAAAGCAGATCAGTCAGCAGAAACATCTGTCGCTTAATATCTAATAACACCTAATAGCTAAAATGACTTCAGAACACTAATTAAAAAAGGGCTGCTCAATCAATGAGGCAGCCCTTTTGTTATGTATAAAACCTACATATCAATTAACGGTGAAGTTCCACTAGCTCTGCCATCATATCGATGTGCGAATCTCTGTCGTTAAGGCACATAATATAACTAAAGTCCGCACCACCAGCTTCAATGAAGGTATCTTTACACTGATCAGAAATTTCTTCCAATGTTTCCAAGCAGTCTACAGAGAACGCCGGTGCCATAATATCGATACTCTTAATGCCCTTACTTGGTAGTAACTCAAGCGTTTCATCTGTATAAGGCTTCAACCACTCTTCTCGACCAAATCGCGACTGATATGTCATGGTTATATCTTCCTCAGATAAGCCTAACTCTTCAGCAAGCAGTTTTGTCGTCGCTTCACAATGTTGAGGATAGATATCACCTTCATCAGCTAAGCGCTTAGGAATACCATGGAACGAACAAACCAAGTGATCGGCTCTGCCATTTTGCTCCCAATGGCTGCGAACGCTTTCAGCCAGTGCTTTAGCATAACTAGGATGCGCGTAGTAATCACGAATAAAGCGATAGCTTGGAATTACTGGCATCTGCTTAAACGCTTTGGTTAAACCATCAGAAACAGCCGCTGTGGTTGTTCCAGAATACTGAGGATATAAAGGCAGTACGATGATATCTTCAACGCCCTGCTCCATCAGCTGCTCAACACCCGACTTTAGGCTTGGGTTGCCATAGGTCATACCCAGTGCAACAGGCATCTCTAGTTTTTTCTGGAGTTTTTTAGCTTGTCTTTGGGAGTACACAAGCAGTGGTGAGCCTTCATCCATCCAGACCGACTGGTACAGCTTAGCCACTTTAGGCGAGCGAATCGGTAAAATCACCCCGTGCAAAATAGGACACCAAAGCCAACGCGTTAGGTTAACCACTCGCTTGTCATGTAAGAACTCACTCAAAAATCGACGAACGCCAGCTGGGGTCGCCGAATCTGGAGTCCCTAAGTTCACCAGTAAAACGCCCTGCTTTTTATTATTTTCCATAGATACCTGAGACTCATATGTAATTTTCTGGAAAGTAATATACTAATCTACATAAGTTCAAGATCATTGAGCATACCAAATGTTTGAATAATCATTCTGAACGTGAGGTATCTCAAACTCTAAACTGCTATCCATCATCAGGGCTAAAAACCTTAAATCAGCGCAATCAAACTTATCGAGATTGGTATCGTACTAAAATTTGGAACAAAAAAAGCGACCCATAAGGTCGCTTCTAATATATCAAATTCTAAAACTGGCTGTTAGCCAATTATGCTAATGCTTTCTCAAGTTCTGCACTAACTTCAGCAACTTGCTTAGTACCGTCGAATTTAAGGTACTTAGTGTTGCCGACTTCCGCTTCTTTACCGTAGTAAGAAATAAGCGGCGCTGTTTGATCGTGGTATACACCTAGACGTGCACGAACTGTTTCTTCTTTGTCGTCATCACGTACCACTAGCTCTTCGCCAGTTACGTCATCTTTGCCCTCTTCTTTAGGCGGGTTGTACACAGTGTGATATGTACGACCTGAAGAAAGGTGAGCACGACGACCAGCCATACGCTCAACAATTACATCGTCAGCTACGTCAAATTCAACAACGTAATCAACAGCAATACCCATTTCTTTTAGGCCATCAGCTTGTGGAATTGTGCGTGGAAAGCCGTCTAGTAGAAAACCTTTTTCGCAGTCATCTTGAGCGATACGCTCTTTGATAAGACCAAGGATAATTTCATCAGAAACTAGCTGACCAGCGTCGATTACTGATTTTGCTTGCTTACCAAGCTCAGTACCCGCTTTGATAGCAGCACGTAGCATGTCACCAGTTGAAATTTGAGGGATACCAAATTTGTTCATGATGAAGTTAGCTTGAGTACCTTTACCCGCGCCAGGAGCACCTAGAAGAATGATGCGCATGTTTAATCCTCTTATAAAATTATGATTTATACCGAAGCTCACTATCCTACCTTCCTAGTTCATTTGTAAGATAAACAGAAAGCGTTAGATAACAGTAGAGGTTAAGCAAAACTGTAAACAGAAGCAAAACGGTAAGTTTCGGTATAACGTTTAAAAATCATACAGCTGGAGACGATACTTTCTCACTCTCAGCTGATTAGGTCGAGCATTCTATCACATTAATATTCAATTTGGCTGAATTTACGACTAAAGAATGCATTGGTAGCATTTATTGCCACGATAACGGTGACGTTGACCACGTTTAATGAGTTTTCAACGACGTTCATAAAAAAAGCCCGCATTTGCGAGCTTTTTAATACAATTATTGGCTTAGCCCAAAGTCGAAAGACTAACGTTTTGTTAGTAGCTCGTTGATTGCACCCAAGAATTGTGACGGATCTTCCATTGAGCCTTTTTCAGCCAGCATAGCCTGGCCAAGTAACAACTCAACCCAACGGCCGAACGCATGCTCGTCCGCTTCGTCTGCCATCTGTTTAACTAGAGCGTGCTCAGGGTTAATCTCAAAGATGTACTTAACTTCAGGTGCAGCTTGGCCCGCAGCTTCGAGAAGCTTAGCCATTTGCGTACCCATTTCGAAATCATCAGTCACAACCACTGCTGGCGTTGCTGCTAGCTTGAAAGTAGTACGAACCTCTTTAACACGATTACCTAGGTAAGCTTGAGTGCGTTCGACAACAGATTTGAACTCTTCTTCGGTCTCTTTTTGCTTCTCTTTCTCTTCTTCGCCTTCAAACTTGCTTAGATCTAAGCCCGCTTTCGTGATCGATTGGAACTGCTTACCGTCAAAGTCCGTTAGGTAGTTCATTACGTACTCATCAATGCGATCGTACATTAGAACAACTTCAATACCTTTTGCTTTGAACTGCTCCAAGTGTGGGCTGTTCTTAGCGGCAGCATAGCTATCTGCTGTTAGGTAATAGATTTTGTCTTGGCCTTCTTTCATACGCTCAACGTAAGACGCTAGGCTGATAGTTTGTTCAGCAGAATCCACTTCCGTTGACGAGAAACGAAGTAGACCAGCGATCTTCTCTTTGTTCGCCATGTCCTCAGCTGGGCCTTCTTTCATTACTAGGCCAAACTCTTTCCAAAACTCTAGGTACTTGTCGTTGTCATTCTTCGCCATGCGCTCAAGCATCGTTAGAACACGTTTAGTACATGCACCACGTAGAGATTGAGTTACCTTGTTATCTTGCAGGATTTCACGAGACACGTTGAGAGGTAGATCATTTGAGTCAATCAAGCCGCGAACGAAACGCATGTAAGATGGCATGAACTGCTCTGCATCATCCATGATGAATACGCGCTGTACATAAAGCTTAAGGCCGCTCTTATGGTCACGGTTCATCATGTCCCAAGGTGCTTTAGCTGGGATGTAAAGCAGACTTGTGTAGTCGTTCTTACCTTCAACTTTGTTATGGCTCCACGTTAGTGGGTCAGCAAAGTCATGAGATACGTGCTTGTAAAACTCTTGGTACTCTTCTTTGTCGATATCAGATTTGTTACGAGTCCAAAGCGCTTGCGCCTTGTTGATCTGCTCCCAGTGTTTCTCTTCGGTGTCTTTACCTTCGTCATCTTTAACCGCAGTTAAGATAGAAACTGGGATACCGATATGATCAGAATATTTACCAATCACTTCACGCAGACGCCATTCATTTAGGAACTCTTTCCCGTCTTCACGCATATGAAGAATAATATCAGTACCACGAGACTCTTTGGTGATGTCTTCAATGGTGTAATCGCCTTCTCCCGCAGAGTGCCATTGAACGGCTTCATTGCTCGCTAAACCTGCAGCACGAGTGCGAACGGTTACTGCGTCTGCCACGATGAATGCAGAATAAAAACCAACACCAAATTGACCAATCAGTTGAGAATCTTTACTTTGGTCTTCAGACAATTTTGAGAAAAAGTCCGCAGTGCCTGATTTAGCGATCGTACCTAAATGTTCAATAACGTTGTCGCGGCTCATGCCGATACCATTATCTGAAATCGTTAGGGTGTTTGCTTCAGCATTGAATGAAAGTTTTACACCTAAATCTGCATCACCTTGGTAAAGGTCACCGTTTGATAAGGCTTGAAAACGAAGCTTATCAGCCGCGTCAGATGCGTTAGAGATAAGCTCACGTAGGAAGATTTCTTTATTTGAATACAGTGAGTGAATCATTAGATGAAGTAGTTGTTTCACTTCAGATTGAAAGCCACGAGTCTCTTTATTTTGCGTTGCCGTTTCGCTCATTTTTACTCCAAAACATCTATACTTTATGTTGAATAATTTTAAGGACGTAACACTTTATGTCACTCTTGTGTTCATTAACATGAGGATGACAAATGTAAATTCAAGGTCAAAAACCATAAAAACACTGTTTTTTTGATCTGTTTTTATTATCCTTGAGTGTTATAAATATAAAAGAACATAAAAGAAGCCATGATTTGGTGAAGAATTGACTGAACTTCACCTAATGTTTGTCTATTTCTCACCCAAAATCACCCAAAATAGAAGAATTCAATGAGCAATATCGGCACAAAGCTTATTCTCGCACAGCGGTTTGTATTTGATCCAAACAGCAATTCACTTGTTGATCAACTAAGCGATGGCGAAGTCGTACGTCTTGGTAGTAATGAAAGCCGCATTCTCCTAATGCTGTCGGAAAGGCCCAATGAAGTTATCACTCGCAATGAATTGCATGAATATGTTTGGCGAGACCAAGGCTTTGAGGTTGATGACTCAAGCTTAACTCAAGCAGTATCGACGCTAAGAAAGATGCTCAAAGATTCGACCAAATCTCCAGAGTTTGTAAAGACGGTCCCAAAGCGCGGATATCAATTTATTGCGACCGTTGAACGTTCAGCACCACTGTCATCAAATGATCAGCCAATAGCCGCTGAAATTGCCGAAAATGACGTAGAACCTATCTTAACGTTCGCTAACACGACAATGTCGGAAGAAGTCATTGCTGAAACGGCTGAACCAGAACCAGTAACAAAGGTTCAAGAAACCGATGTAGAAGCTGAGCCAACACGGGCTCCTAATGTAACTCCGGCTAAAAGCACAAATAAGTGGTTAACGTTTTGGTTGCTACTTGTTGCTTTCATTATGCCTATTGTGGTTTTAACATTAACTAACCCGGCAGAATCCGAGTTCAAAACATTGGCTGAAGTGGATGGCGTGAAAGTGCAGTCACCAATCAACCACCCAGATCTAACCAGTTGGCTACCCGCAATTAAAAAGTGTGTCTTGTACTACAACAAAAATCACGCAGGCATATTGAAGCCAACGGAGGTGATTGCAACAGGTGGGCAAACCAATAATCTTGCTCTTAACTATATCCATCCACAAAAATATTCGAGCGAGAATATAACCCTTAAAATTTACGCCAACCAGTCGGATTTAAACGACATTTGTAAAGGTGATCAGTAACATGAAATTAAAAGTATCCATTATTCTACTGGTTATTTCCGCGTTTTTAAGTGGTTGGTTGTATTGGGGTAATGATGCAAAAATAGAACACCTGTTAACTCAACACGAGTGGCAAGCAAAAATGGTGACTCTGATTAGCGACAACACGCAAGCCGACTCTATCGGCCCACTTCGTAAAGTAGAACTGTCATCGAATGCGAAATATTTACCAAACGGTACCTACTTAAGAATGTCAATAGTCAGGCTTTACAGCACACAAACTGCGCCAGCGAATGTGATCAACATATCCGAAACTGGCCAGTGGGACATCAACGATAATTACTTACTCATCTCTCCGACTGAGTTTAAAGATGTCACGTCGGCTCAACGTCAGGATTTCTCTAAAGATCAATTAGACCTCATAACTCAGGTGATCAAGATGGATGCTGAACAAAGCCGTCGAATTGATATCGTTAATCAGAAAGCGCTGCTACTGACTAGCTTAAATCACGGTTCTACCGTATTGTTTTCAAACTAATAATAGGTAGCTATTTGCTGTATATGCATAGCTGAATACCATTAACGGTAGACCAATAGAAAAAGGGGCATGATGCCCCTTTTTTGTTCGCTGTTTTAACAAATACGAGACTCTATGGATTGGATTAACTCACTTGCCCTCTTCTTTGGTTCATTAATCGCCAATACCCTCGCCTCCTTATCAGGTGGCGGTGCCGGGCTACTTCAATTCCCGTTGCTTATCTTTCTTGGCCTACCCTTTTCGGTCGCCTTAGCGACTCACAAGGTCGCGAGTGTCGCGTTAGGTTTGGGGGCTGCCTATACCCATATTAAAGGCGGAACGCTAAGCTGGAGAGTTTGTTGTTACCTGATAGCTGTGGGTAGTATAGGTGTGGTCATTGGGGCTAATATCGTGATCCTGATTCCCGACGACATTGCACAGAAACTGCTTGGGGCGATGATCTTAGCACTTGGCGTTTACTCCCGGCTAAAGAAGCAGTTGGGACAAGAGGAACACCTGAGAAACCGAGACACCAAAGGGTGGATCATAGGTGGCTTTGGTCTGGCACTGATCGGCGTTATTAACGGCTCACTGACCGCAGGTTCAGGACTGTTGGTGACCTTGTTTCTTGTTCGCTGGTTTGGTTTCACTTATAAACAGGCCGTGGCGCTCACCATGATATGTGTTGGCCTGTTCTGGAATGGCATCGGCGGTATCGCAATCGTACAAGCTGGCGCACCCATATACTGGTTGTGGCTACCCATACTTCTACTTAGCTCATTTATAGGTGGAAGCCTAGGTGCATTTCTTGCCAACCGTTCAAGCAATCAGCTCGTCAAAACCGCTTTTGAAATATTGACGTTTGCCGTCGGTATCAAGCTACTGATATAGAATTCAAAAGGATTAACTATGAATACGGAATCGAATCCAACCGCGACAACAGTATTGAAAGCGACGATAGCAATACACTATTGCCGTCAATGCAATTGGATGCTTCGCTCAAGCTGGTTGTGCCAAGAATTGCTGCACACTTTCAGTGAGGAGATAGAACAAGTCAGTCTACACCCTGATACGGGCGGACGATTCGAGATCTTTTGTAATGGAATACAGATTTGGGAAAGAAAAGCGGACGGCGGTTTTCCTGAGGCTAAAGTCCTGAAGCAAAGAGTACGAAACATCATTGCTCCAGATAGAGACCTCGGCCACGTAGATTCAAAGTAAGTCTACTCGCGACCGATTTTGTTATTTAAAGCTGACCGCTCACCATGAGGTCACCTTCAAGGCTGATCACTTTGAAGGTGTTGTCTTCATATAGGCCATAGCTTGCTGCGTGCCCTTCTCGTGGGAATGTCACCGAACTAGGATTAAAGATAAAGATACCATCTTGGTATCCAGCAACTGGGATATGAGTATGACCGTGAGCAATAATATCGCCCGCTTTCAGTGCTGGTCGCTTCGTTGTGTTGTACAAGTGACCATGAGTTAAGAAGATACGCTGACCTGACTCAAGCAGTACCCATGAGTAATCCATCATCATTGGGAAAGACAACAGCATCTGATCCACTTCACTGTCGCAGTTACCACGAACGGCAATGATCTCTTGAGAAAACGCATTCAACTTCTCTGCAACCGCCGGCGGGTTGTATCCCTCTGGAATCGGGTTTCTTGGGCCATGATTCAGAATATCACCCAATAGAACCAAATATTGCGCACCAGATGCTTGGTATAGCTCTAATACTTTTTCTGTTGCTGGCAGCGAACCGTGTAGGTCTGAAGCAAAAAATAATTTCACACGTACTTCTCCATAAAATTTATGAGCCTATTGTACGTATCTAACGGCTACACGTCATCTCTCGCCATACCGTTGATCACGATATTATTGTAACTAACCATACCGACTATTTTATGGTCACTGACCACAGGGGCACGACTGATACCAAAACGCTCAAACAAGCGAGCACAATACTTCACATTCATATCAGCAGACACGCTCAAAGCTGGTTTAGTCATGATTTCATAAACGTTAGTGCGCTTAGGCGATCGGTTCTTGGCTAACACTTTCTTAGCGATGTCATTCATCAATACGATGCCGTATTCATCATCCTCATGGCGCTTATCGACGATGATGGCTTTAACTTTGTGCTTTTTTGCCATCTCAATCGCTTCGAACACCGTCGTTAGCCCGTCAATAATCACATACGTGTTAGCCATTACATCGCTGACTCGAATTGTCTCACCCGTATTCATAGCTCATCCTCCACAACCTTGGTTAATGTCTCGACTTGGTGCTCAACGCCGACCGCATCCTCGACATCGATCTGAACAGCAATGCCTTGCCCTGACTCTTGGTCGAACTCCCCAACTTCACCGATGGTTTCTAAAATATGTCTCGCCAAATGCTCCTCGACGACAAACAACAACACATCTTTTTGCACCTCTAACGTTAATCCGAAGAAGGTGCGTTTTTGGTTCAGGCCTTGCCCTCTAGCATTGTTAATCACCGTTGCTCCAGTGGCGCCCGCATCACGCGCGGCATCGAGCACACTGTCTGTCTTGCTCTCTTCTACAAACGCTAAGATAAGTTTAAAGCGCATCTTTGCTCTCCTTAGAGGTGTGTAAACGGTTTAACCATTGTGTTATTTGGGCATAACCCATCACTGAAATAATTGGGAATAAGCTGGCAAAGGCGATTAAGCCAAAGCCATCAATCACTGGGTTTCGTCCAGGAACAGTTGAAGCGAGCCCTAACCCAAGAGCCGTCACTAAAGGCACGGTCACGGTAGATGTCGTCACCCCGCCAGAATCATAGGCCAATGGAATAATAAGTTTAGGGGCGTAAAAGGTTTGGATAACTACGACGACATAACCAAAAATGATGTAGTAATGGATAGGATCGCCCGCAACAATCCGATAACTGCCGAGTGAGATGCCGATAGCGACCCCTAATGCCACGGCAATTCTCAGCCCATTAACGCTGATACTGCCACCTGAGACTTGATTCGCCTTAATCGCCACCGCAATTAACGAAGGCTCGGCGATCGTGGTACTAAAACCAATGCAGAATGCAAAAAAGTAAACCCAGTAGTAATCGAACCAAACCAATGCCAGGCCAGAGCTGACCTTAAAATCAGTCAGAAAGCTTGGCTCGGTCAATTGCATTGCCATGGTTTCCCCTAAGGGAAACAGTGCGAGTTCCAATCCCATCAAGAAGAGGGACAATCCGAGGATGACGTAAAAGAAACCAATCAGCACTTTGGCTAAATTGTTCACGGGCTTACGCAGCACAGCAAGTTGAAAACCAAATATGATCACCGTAATTGGAATCACATCCATCACGGTGCCTAAAAAAGTATCAATAAGTTGCTGAGCAGTGATCATGTCACCACCATCCCATAGACCATGACAAACATCATCGGCAACAGTGACGCAAAGGCGATCAACCCGAAGCCATCGATCATTGGATTACGGCCCTTGATTGCTGATGCTAAGCCGACCCCTAAAGCTGTCACCAACGGAACGGTGATGGTGGATGTAGTCACTCCACCAGAGTCATACGCTATCCCAATGATATTTTCAGGGGCGAAAGCGGTGAGCACCACCACGCCAATATAACCACCGATGATCATGTACTGAATTGGCCACCCTTTTAAGATGCGCAGCACCCCAAGTAAGATGGCAATACCCACCGACAGTGCTACGGTGAAACGCAGGCCGTCTGCATATTCTTCCATTTCATCTAACGTATTGGGGATAACACCTCCCTCGGCTGCCACTTCCGCAGCCTCAGCCGCCACCGCAGTTAACGCAGGCTCGGCTATGGTGGTACCGAAACCCAAACAAAAAGCGAAGATCAATAACCAGAACACACTCCCCTTTCTAGCAAATGCTTGAGCCATCGATTCGCCAATTGGAAACAACCCCATTTCAAGGCCAAAGATAAAGAAAGTGAGCCCAAAAACGACGAGCACTAATCCGGTTAGAATCGATAAAAGATGAGGAAGCGGCTCTTGTAAAACGGCAAGCTGGAAGAAGGCGATCACCGCGACAATCGGCAATAGATCTCGCAGGCTACCTAACATGGCTCGAAACAAAGCAAGCACTGCCGTCATCGTAACTCCTTATTGCTGAAATTGATTCTGATTATAGGTTACTAATAATCATGGCAAATCCTTATCATTCCTTATGTGATAAATATTACGCAGTTGGTAACATATCCAAGTAAAATCCATAAGTGTGATAACGATACACATCTTGACCTGATGAATTTAACTTCACTCTTTAGTAAATTGAAAAAGGCGTAATTTAGGTATCACACGATTGAAACCAATTGCTCGCTATAGTGATTTTTTCGTATTGATTGGCGATAAAAAACAAGTCATGTCTATAATTATGTTTAATAGGGAGATTGGTATGAAGATATTGTTAACGGGTGGTACGGGGTTTATTGGGTCTGAATTAGTCAAGAGTTGGAACACTGATGGTGTGACATTGCTGACGCGGAGCCCTGAAAAAGCAAAGAAAAACCTAAATCACCTGAACCAGAACAACCTTCATTACATTCAGTCCCTTGATGAACTGAGCGATCTCAATGACTTCGATGTGGTGGTTAACCTTGCAGGCGAACCGATTGCAGACAAACGTTGGAGCGAAGATCAAAAAGCGAGAATCTGTAACAGTCGCTGGCAGATCACCGAAAAACTAGTCAAGTTGATTGATGCTAGCAACAACCCACCCGAGGCTTTTATTAGTGGATCGGCCGTGGGTTACTATGGCGATCAACAGCAACATCCGTTTGATGAATCGTTGCAAGTAAAGGATGAAAGCTTTCCTCATAAAGTTTGTGCTCACTGGGAAGAGATAGCTAAGCGAGCTCAATCAGATAACACGCGTGTAATACTGCTCAGAACGGGGATTGTGTTAGGCGAAAATGGCGGCGCGCTAAAGAAGATGCTGATGCCCTACAAACTCGGTGTCGGTGGGCCATTAGGTTCAGGCAAACAGTATATGCCATGGATTCACATGCTAGATATGGTGAGGGCCATCAACCACTTGTTGTCGATTCCGCACGCACAAGGCGAGTTTAATATGTGCGCTCCGCACCCTGTGACTAACAAGCTGTTCAGCAGCACGTTAGCCAAACAATTGGGCCGGCCGCATTTCTTGTTCACACCGAAATGGGCAATGTCGCTGCTGATGGGTGAATCGTCATGCTTGCTATTCGACAGCATTCGATCTAAACCAAAGAAACTCACCGAAATGGGATTCATCTTTAGTTACTCAAGAATCGAGCCTGCACTAAAAAACTTGTTACAACATCAAGACTAATTCTTTACCCTAGGGTCATCGAGACTCTAATAAAGGATTAAGCGTGAACAAGTCGATTCTTATCACTGGTTGCTCAACGGGTATTGGCTATACATGTGCTCATGCACTGCAAAAGCGCGGTTTTCATGTCATTGCATCTTGTCGTGACCCACAAGATGTTCAACGCCTTCAAGACGAAGGTCTCATCTGCATTCAACTCGATCTTTCCAACCAAGAAAGTATTGAACATGGCGCCAAGCTTGCGATTGAGCTCGCACCTAATGGATTGTTTGGATTGTTCAACAACGGCGCTTACGGTCAAGCAGGCGCACTAGAAGACCTACCGACTCAAGGGCTCAGAGAGCAATTCGAAACCAACGTCTTCGGCTGGCACCATCTCGTTTGTCAGATCCTCCCGCACATGCGTGAACGTGGCGAAGGACGAATTGTACAAAACAGTTCAGTGCTAGGCTTCGCCGCTATGAAATATCGCGGTGCTTACAACGCTTCAAAATTCGCGATCGAAGGTTGGACTGACACTTTGCGTTTGGAACTGCATGGCAGCGGTATACACATTTCATTACTTCAACCCGGTCCTATCGAAACCCAGTTTAGAACCAACGCCCTAAAGGCCTTCAATAAGTGGATACGCATCGAAGGCAGTGTCCACCAAGAAGCTTACCAGCAGCAAAAAGAGCGACTTGAAAAAGAGTCGTCGAACAACGCGTTTGTTCTGCCTGCTGAAAGCTGCATTGAGCCTGTTTTTCACGCGCTGACTGCCGATAAACCTAAGTTAAGGTACCGAGTGACGACACCAACCAAAGTGTTCGCTGTGTTAAAAAGGCTTCTACCAAGCCGCTTGCTAGACCCTATTTTGAGAAAAGCAGCATAAATTACTAACTTTGAATGCACAGTCGCAAACTTTAATGTAACGATGTAATTTATTCGTAACAATAAGATGTCATGATTTAGCCTATATCATCAATTATTCCCTATTGATGACACTACTCCTGGATATTTCATGACTTTAAACCGCCTTAATTGGGTAGGTGTGAGTTTGGCTATTACGTTGTTTATTCTGTTTTGAATATCTTAAGTAATACCTCACTGACTACCTCAATGAGAACGCTGTGTCTTCCGTGTTGAGATAACAACTCTATCAACATCGAAGCATGGCGTTTTTCTATTTTTGGCGCTTTTTATCTGAGATAACCGAGTTAGATCTTGAAGTTACCGACTAATCCCCCCATATTTGCAACGTATCCACAAAACAAACCTCAAGGAACGTAAATGCAATCTCCGCATGTTGTTGAACTTAATGAGCAGAACTTTCGTCAAGTATTAGAAGGTTCGATGCAGACCCCTGTACTCATCCATTTTTGGGCACCAATGAGCCAAGAGAGCGCCCAAATCATTCCTGAACTACAAACATTAACTCAGCAATACAATGGCGCTTTCACCTTAGCCTTGTTGAATTGTGAGCAAGAACAAGCCATTGCTAGCCAGTTCGGTGTTCAAGCACTGCCGACCGTTGCACTTTTTGTTAATGGCCAACCTGTTGATGGACTCGGTGGTCCCCAAAGCGTAGAAGCAATTGTAGAAATGCTTAGTAAACACCTACCTAGTCAAGATGAACTCGCTTTACGCCAAGCTCTAGAACAAATGCAAACCGGTGCACACGCACAGGCACTCGCCGCGATACAGCAATTACCAACAGAGTTAACAAGTAAGGGTGAAGTAAAACTGGCGATCGCTGAATGTTTATTAGAAACGCAACAGTTTGACCTTGCTGAAACCCAACTAGCAACAATCCCCCTTGAGTACCAAGACAACTACTACAAAGGTTTAGTTGCGAAACTGGAACTTCACAAACAGGCAGCAGACAGCCCGGAGATACAAGCATTAGAAGCCGCTCTTCAGCAAAATCCAAGCGACGCTAAAACGGCATCTGAACTGGCACTGCAATACCATCAAGTAAACCGTAGCGAAGAATCAATGAACCTACTGTGGTCTTTTTTAGCCAAAGATCTCAACACGCTTGATGGCGACATGAAAAAAGAGTTCATGGATATTTTAAGTGCACTTGGACAAGGTAATCCCGTTGCGAGTAAGTACCGTCGCCAACTGTACTCATTGCTCTACTAACAATCAGTAACATATCGATAAAGCATGCTATTGCAATGAACTATAAGTGACAAAGTCACCCTTTAGCTTGTAGTAAAAAAGCAAAACGGGCTATAAAATCAATGTTTTATAGCCCGTTTCTCATTTATAAATTTGCTCAGATTTTAAATATGAGCCAGTATCAATAATGGACTATCAAAAACTTACACTTACAAAGGATTTTTGCATGGCTATTGATACATTAATTACTATTGGCATCTTTACTGCCGTCGCATTATTATTTATTTTCGCTGGTGTGAAAACCGTCCCACAAGGCAATAACTGGACAGTTGAACGCTTCGGGCGATATACCTTAACGCTCAAGCCAGGTCTTAACTTAATCATTCCATTTATAGATAAAGTAGGACAGCGCATCAGCATGATGGAGCGCGTTCTCGACATCCCAGCACAAGAAGTTATCTCTAAAGACAACGCGAACGTCGTTATTGATGCGGTTTGTTTTGTTCAGGTTATCGATGCCCCTAAAGCGGCCTACGAAGTGAACGATCTTGAGCATGCGATTCGCAATCTAACCCTCACCAATATCCGTACAGTACTTGGGTCTATGGAGCTGGATGAAATGCTCAGCCAGCGTGACATGATTAATACCAAGTTACTGAATATCGTCGATCAAGCAACCAACCCTTGGGGTGTAAAGGTTACGCGTATTGAAATTAAAGACGTACAACCACCCGCCGACCTTACCGCTGCGATGAATGCCCAGATGAAGGCAGAGCGAAATAAGCGTGCTGATATACTAGAGGCCGAAGGTGTTAGACAAGCCGAAATCTTGAAAGCGGAAGGTCACAAGCAATCAGAGATCCTGAAAGCAGAAGGTGAAAAACAAGCAGCGATATTGCAAGCCGAAGCTCGTGAGCGTGCCGCAGAGGCAGAAGCGAAAGCAACAGAGATGGTTTCGACTGCGATTGCTCAAGGTGATATGCAAGCCGTAAACTACTTTATTGCGCAGGGCTACACTGAGGCACTAAAGTCGATTGGCCAAGCTGAAAACGGCAAGATCATAATGCTACCACTCGAAGCAACAGGCCTAATGGGTTCAGTAGCTGGTATCGCTGAAATGTTTGCATATAAGAGTGACAAAGGCAGTAAGGACTAACTTATGGTCGAATTACTAGAACAAGTAAACCATTGGCATTGGTTGGCGTTTGGTCTAGCGTTGCTAGCACTTGAGTTAATTGGAACCGCTGGTTACTTTTTATGGATAGGCATATCTGCCATGCTGGTCGGTGTCCTTTTGGGTGCTCTACCTATCGGCTGGCAGATGCAATGGTTATCCTTTGCTAGCTTCTCGTTGATCACCACTTGGTTGTGGTGGAGAAGACAACTGTCTAATGACAAGCACTCGGATGCGGGGCGAGAGTTAAACCAAAGAGAAAAACAACTGGTAGGTCAAACCGTTTTTCTTACCGAAGCAGTTAACAAAGGTAGCTGTAGAATTAGGGTCGGTGACTCTTCTTGGTCTGCAAAAGCCAGTCAAGATATTCCATCTGGCACCGAAATTAAGATTGTCGCTTTAGACGGAATAGTTCTAATAATAGAACCTTTATAATCAAGTGCTATATAAAGCCTGCATTTTCAACAGATGCAGGCTTTTTTGATTTTCGTGTCTTAATAATATTCGAATTATCATTACGATAGATTGAATTGAAAAGAAAATAAGTTCTTATTTCGTAAAGCTAAAAAGTTTGATTGAGCTAAAAAGCTATAAGAAAGTCAGATTTCTTTTCCATTATATATATGAATAGTTATCCTTATTACCGCTTAATTATAATTATTAAAAATGTTAAGTCCGTCTAGTTTTTGAAATTTTTATTTCCTTGTCCATACTTTGACTTATCTCAATCAGAGATAAACCTAATGGAGTTCATATGAGACATCTTTTAATAATTCTAACGGCTGTTTTCAGTTTATCATTTGGAAGCGCTTTAGCGAGCAGTCAGTCTCCAGGTAACGGAAACATGGGGCCTATCGTTAAGTGTTTGGATGGTAACGCGGTCACGCATGTTCCATTGCTGATCTGTAAACATTACGGCGGAAAAGTGCTGTGATAAGAGATTAAAGTCAGGCTAGTAATATAATTTACAGCCTGACGATTATTGGTAACGGAAATAACCTAACTAACTGCGGCCAGATAGATTGTTTAAAATAGGGCATTCCGTTGAAGCATCGCCGGGGCAGTCTTGTACCCAAGCTTGGAGTTGAGTTTTCATCTTATTTAATTCAGCAAGCTTTAATTCTATTTCATCTAACTTCTGCGTTGCTTTCTGCTTGACCTCGTAGCTTTGCCTGTTGGGATTCATTGCCAACTCAACCAGTGATTTACACTCATCAAGGGTAAACCCAACCATTTTAGCTCTTAATACAAACTCTAACTGTTCGATGTGAATCTCGCCGTATTGCCTGTAGCCGTTTTCTGAACGAAGTGGAGGACTCATCATTCCTTTGCTTTCGTAAAAACGAATGGATTTCGCTGTTGTACCAACAAGTTTCGCTACTTCACCAATATTCACAATCTTACCTGTAAGCCTAAAATGTATCACCGCAGTACTGTTGTTATACAATACTGCGGTTGAAAAACATAGCTAGAGCGTAACGTTAGAGGCTTACTCTTGCTCTAAAAGCCAAATCATAGTTTGAGATTTTTCTTCACTGTCTAGCTTGTTGAACCAGTATGAAACCATTTCGATTTCTTTGGAGCCTTCTAGTAGTGCAGGTGTTGCGTTCTTGCGATTTTGGAATGCCCAACTCGTCACTGCCGATTGCTCTTCTTTTGTCGCTTGACCATACCAGTAGTTAACCATCTCTTGAGCTTGTGACGCCTTTGGCTCTTCAGCAACCACAGCTGCAATAGGCGCAGCTACTGGAGCGATAGCAATCGCAGTATGATTATTGGCGCCATTGTAGATTGTGTCGATATACGCTTTCGGCACAATGAAAGTTGTACTCATTATTGAGTTTTGTCCATCAAGCGTAAACTCTAAATTCTTTTCTCTTGCTTGCTGGATATCAGCTTCGCTTAGAGGAAACTTAATATATTGAGTTTTTGTACAGTGTTCGCTGCAGCTCTCTCTTGGAACTTGTCTATCTTCTAACTCTATCGTCTTACCAAAAAAGCTAACGGTTTGGTACTCTTTGTAACTTTGGAAGTAACTTACATCCATAGTAATTGACGATTCTGGAGCTGAATTCTGTGTTACTTCTTTATTGTACGTAAAGTAGAGCGATGACTTGATAATGTCTGCGCCTACATTTGCTCTGTTTTCTGCAACGTAAGATTGGCCAGTCACTTGAATGTAGCCACCTTTTGACTGCACATCTGCAACTGAATCTGCGAAATTACTTTGTGAATCGAGTGAACTACAAGCTCCCAAAAATAATGATAATACAACCACACTAACTTTATTCATTATGACTAATTCCTTATGTTCACTATGGAAAAACGCTGGCAAAAAAATTTACCAGCGTTTTGATTTTTATCTAACTGTTTAAGCTGATAATTCTAGCTTAGAAACCGTACTCAAGACCAACGCGAGTTACGATATCTGTATCAGCGTCACCAACAGTACGGCCCGCAACACGTAGGTAAGGTACGAATCCGTTGTGCACTGCCATTAGCTGACCAGAGATAGTATTGCTATCTGTATTAGCTTCTTTACTACCGTTAAGTTCAGACTCTAGGTTCGCTGCGTAACCCAGTTTAAAACCAATTGGACCATTCCAGTATTGACCAATGATAGAGTAAGAATCTTGTGTTTGCTTACGGATGCCGTTATCTAGCTCTTCACCTTTAAATGCAGCCGCAAAGCCGAACCCTGCAGGTAGGCTAGCTTCAAAACCAACGATGTATGCGAATGTATCATCATCGTAGCCAGCGACTTCAGGAGCTTGCTCAGGATTACCATTCTCATCAAATGACCAATCACCACCAGTAGCGTCAACGACACGAGTACCGGATTCAACAGCCCCCATGAATGTTACTTTTTCGAAGCTGTATTTAGCGCTTGCGCCAAAGAAGTTCGCATCACGAGTCGCTGCACCACCACCGTTATCGTTATCATCACGACCAACAGAAGCTGCAAAAGAGAAACCACCAAATTTAGCTGAGTCGTAACGTACTTGGTTAGATTGACGATCGTAGTGACCATTGATGCCGCCCCAATCGAATACAGAGCCTAGACCAGGGTTAGAGAATGGCCAGTCGACAATTTCGTATAGTGGCGTAAGAACACGACCCACACGTAGATTACCCCAAGACCCAGAAGCACCAACAAAAGTATCACGGAAACCAAGCACACCGCCTGAAACGCCACCATGTCCCCAGTCTGTACTATCTACGTAACCAGATTCGATCTGCATTGTAATTAATACGTCATCAAACATATCTTTATGAGCACGGAAGCCGATACGAGATTCATTCTCTACTGCGTAACCAGAGCTAGAGTCATTATTATCAGTTGTGTTGTAGTTAACTAAAGAGATAGCCGCAACACCGTAAACATCAACGTTGAAGTCAGAGTTAACACCAACTTCTTTCGCCATTACGCCTGTTGATAAAAGTGCAACTGAAACACCTAGTAGAGTACGTTTGAAAATTTTGTTTTCCATGGAATAAAACTCCTAAAAATGGATATAGCTGTTTGAATATTCCCCGCCTAAAGTTGGCCGCCGTAGAGAGAAATACCTTTTCTTGTTTGAGAACTCTAAAATCTGAATTCTCTATTTCCTTTCTGGTTATACACATCGTGTGCATCCATGGCATTAAGACTAACTTCGCCCTCAAAAAGATCAATGAGAACTTAATTTTCATCTAAAAAAATATGAGTTAGTGCAAATTTACTGGGTGCTTAGTGATCTCAGTCGATAAATTGTAAAACCTATACAACAAACCAATTTAGTTCATTTAAATCAACACTTTGACTTCAATTTAATTTCCATAAAATTGAAGTGACTCGCATTTATCTTACAACCAAAATGGTATTTCATTAATATTGAACGCCATCACTGTCCTAATTTAATAGTTCGTATAGGAACAAAATTCTCAACAATTAAAAAGACTATCAATTTATAACAAACACAAAAAAGGCACTCCCTTGAAAGGAGTGCCTTTGAGCTTTTTTTATCTGAATTTACTTACGAAATAAGGGCAATTAGATCTTCTTCTGTTCTTATTTCGATACCTAAATCTTGTGCTTTAGTTAGTTTAGAACCAGCCGCTTCACCTGCGAATAAGATATCGGTTTTCTTAGATACGCTGCCCGTTACTTTCGCACCTAGCGCTTGTAACGCAGCTTTAGCTTCACTTCGACCCAGTTGAGAGAGTGAGCCTGTTAGCACAACAACCTTACCTTCTAATGGTAGTTCTTGGTCATCAGCAGCCTCTTCAAGCTGTGGCCAGTTCACACCAAGCTCTACTAGCTGGTCGATTACTGCTCTGTTTTTCTCTTGTGAAAAGAAACCAGTAATATGGCTAGCGACGATGTTACCAATATCTGACACTTCTACTAACTGCTCGTGAGTTGCCGCTTGAACCTGCTCTAGCGTCTTGAAGTGCTGCGCTAGGTTCATTGCCGTTGCTTCACCTACTTCACGAATACCGAGTGAATAAAGAAAGCGCGCTAATGTCGTGTCTTTGGCCTTATTAAGCGCGCTCACCACGTTTTGTGCCGACTTCGGCCCCATTCGGTCAAGGACCGTAATCACGCCCGCACTGAGCTTAAATAAGTCTGCTGGAGTTTCGACCATTTCGCGGTCTACAAGCTGTTCTATTACTTTCACGCCCAGCCCATCAACGTCTAGCGCCTTTCTCGAAACAAAGTGCTTAAGCGCTTCTTTTCGCTGTGCTTGACACACCAAACCACCAGTACAACGCGCTACCGCCTCACCTTCTACGCGCTCAACTGCAGAGTTACATACAGGACAAGTATCAGGGAAAACAATGTCTGTCGCCGTAGCTGGGCGGCGATCTTGTACAACGGCCACAATTTGCGGAATCACATCACCAGCTCGGCGGATAATAACGCTGTCGCCTACCTTCACACCTAAACGAGCTATCTCATCAGCGTTGTGCAGCGTGGCATTACTTACCGTTACACCGCCAACAAAGATAGGCTCTAGTTTAGCGACAGGCGTAATAGCCCCTGTACGGCCAACCTGAAACTCAACGTCATTTAACAGAGTGATTTCTTCTTGAGCCGGAAACTTGTAAGCAATAGCCCAACGAGGTGCCCTAGCAACAAAGCCAAGCACTTCTTGCGCCGCAATATCGTCGACTTTGATAACCACGCCATCGATCTCATAAGACAGAGCATCACGACGTGCCATAATATCTTGGTAGTACGCCTTTACATCCTCTAACGAGCTCAACTGTTTAGTTTCAGGACACATTGGCAAACCCCAGCCTTTCAGCTGCAAGAAGCGTTGATAGTGGCTCTTGGAAAGCTCTGCGCCTTCTACAACACCAACACTGTAGGCATAAAAAGCCAGAGGTCGTTTAGCGGTAATACGTGAATCAAGTTGACGTAGGCTACCAGCAGCGGCATTACGTGGGTTAACAAAGACTTTCTCACCTTTTTTCAACGCCAGTTCGTTCAGTTTATTGAAGCCCGCTTTTGGCATAAATACTTCACCACGAACTTCAATACGCTCTGGCCAACCTTTGCCTTGCAACTTAAGTGGAATCGAACTGATCGTACGCACGTTTTCTGTGATGTTTTCACCAACAGCGCCATCACCACGAGTCGCAGCTTGAACTAAGGTGCCATTCACATAGAGCAGGCTCACAGCAAGGCCATCAAGCTTAGGCTCACAACAGAAAGTTTTGAGGTTAGCGGTTGGCGCTCTATCAGACATGCGCTTATTGAACGCATCTAAGTCTTCATCAGAGAATGCATTGTCCAGAGAAAGCATTGGGATTTCATGGGTCACTTGAGTGAAGCCATCTAAAGGCTGACCGCCGACACGTTGACTTGGCGAATCTGCCGTCACGAGTTTAGGGTTTTCTTGTTCGATTTTTAGCAACTGTTGCATTAATCGATCGTACTCGACATCAGGAATCTCTGGAGTATCTTCTACGTAATAACGAACGGCATGATAATGCAGAGTTTCTCTTAACTGCTCTAAGGTAACTTGAATCGATTCTTTCATATCATTCTCTATCGTGATTGAAATATCAAAAAGGGCTCCCTTAGGAGCCCTTTTCTATAAATATAGATTATTTACAAGGCTAAAGAATACGGCTAGGCATTCGATGCCATCATAAAGTCTCTGATTTGTTTACGGTAGTCAGACAAACGGCTTGGTGTCATTAAGTTGCGAGACTCATCTAGGACATTTCCACCCATATCGTCAGCAATTTTTTGCGCTGCACTCAACATCACATTGAAGTTTTGATCTGCTTGACCGTAGCATGGCAGCGTCATAAAGAATGAAATGCCTTTCGTGGTAAAGTCAGCAGGATCATCGTGTTCTAAGGTACCCGGTTGCATCATATTTGCTACGCTGAAAATAACTTTTGGATCATCACTAGGTTGTGCAAAGCAGTGATAGATAGACATTTCACCATAAGTGAGACCATTGTTCTCCATGCTACGGAAGAGTTCAGTGCCCACGAATGGAACCTCTCCAGCGCAATGTACATTAAGAACGATCACTTCAAGACCAAGGTCTTCATCTTGCTTTACTTCTGACTCAATTGATGAGGCACCTTGTGGAACAATAATTTCTTCAGCAACGACCGGCTCACTGGACACCAATGGTTCTTCAATCATTTCATCTACTTTTTCATCAAGCGAGCCATATTGTTCTTGAAAACCAGCGTGACTTTCTTTTTGCTCATCGGTCAGCTCAAAACTTGGAACTTCAGGCTCAACAACCTTCTGTTCTTCAATCTCTTTAGATTCGCTTTCAACCTTGATTGGCTCTTCAACACTGAAAGAAGGAAGATCATTCAATTCAATATCATCTTCGTAAACTTCTTTCGTTGGTGGTGCTGTTAGCGGATCTGAGTCAATCAAAGGATCAGTCTCGGATGGTGAAGCAGCAAAATCCGGTTCTTTACGCTCTTTTCTGATTATCTCGAAATCATCTTCTGGGGCGAATGAGCGGTTTGGGATATTTTCAGGCTCACCTAAGCGATCGTTTTCAAGCTTACCAAGCGGTTTATCTCCAAACTTTGCTTTCCCTTCTTTCTTACTCGTCCACAGACCGTGGAACAATAATGCGGCGATAGCTAATGCGCCAACAATAATGAGTACAAATCGCAATTCCTGCATTTTTCGCTCTCAGCTTTCGTAGTCACTAGCTATTAAAACGCTGTCACTAAGTTAGGTTAATTTGACCAATCTCACTACTCTATCAAAAGTAGCCACCGTTTTAGAACAACTTAATACAATTAGTTCCTTACTTGGTGTGATTTTCGCCACGCTTTTTTTCTTAATTTTGGTCGAGTACACTAGAGATGTTTGCTATTTAACCAAATTCACATGTGACCCAATTTAAATATGACTATTGAATCTATTCCTCGCTCAGGCTTTGGCTACTTTATTTTCGGAATAAAGATCGCTTTGTCACCGAGTATTCGTAAGTTTGTCCTACTTCCTCTTATCGCTAACGTGTTACTTGTTGGTGGTGCTTTGTTTTATATCTTCTCTAACCTAAACACTTGGATTGAAGGATGGATCGGGGCATTACCAAACTTCTTATCATGGTTGTCATATATTTTATGGCCACTACTTGTACTAACCGTATTGGCAACGTTTTCGTATTTTTTTAGCACACTCGCTAACTTCATCGCCGCACCGTTCAATGGCTTGCTCTCGGAAAAGGTCGAAGAACTGCTTAGCGGCAATAAAGTCAATGACGACGGTTTACTCGATGTTCTCAAAGATACGCCACGTATATTAGCCAGAGAATGGCGCAAGCTTGTCTACGTTTTGCCAAAAGCGATCGGCTTATTCCTACTTTTATTAATTCCAGCACTGGGGCAAACCGTTGCACCATTTTTATGGTTCATCTTCACCGCATGGATGTTAGCGATCCAGTACGCTGATTACCCATTTGATAACCATAAAATAAAATTTGATGATATGAGAAACAATTTGAAACAAAAACAAGGTAAGACCTACAGCTTCGGCGCGCTTGTTTCTGTTTTTACGACAATCCCAATTTTAAACCTGATCGTGATGCCAGTCGCGGTTTGTGGCGCCACAGCCATGTGGGTTGTTGAGTTTAAAGACCAAGCTCTGCGTTCTCGTCTATAACCTTCATTCTCTCTTTAACAACGCCTATCTTCTTTAAGTTCTGACTTCAATAGAGGTAGGCGTGACCTCCGCTACATATCTATATGATATAACTTTTTAATCCTTTTACTTTTTTTCAACTTGTTTAACCTAAATTCAAGCTAAACAAACATCGAAAGACACTAGACGGTAAAGTGATTGATATACTACGTTTAGTTCTGTCATTAAATGAAGGAATATCGCATGAGCAAGATCTACGAAGACAACACCCTAACGATTGGTAACACGCCTCTAGTCCGCCTTAACAAAGTAAGCAAAGGTAACGTTCTAGCTAAGATCGAAGCTCGTAACCCAAGCTTCAGTGTTAAGTGTCGTATCGGGTCAAACATGATCTGGGAAGCGGAAAAAGCAGGTACTCTGAAACCAGGTATCGAGCTTGTTGAGCCGACCAGTGGTAACACAGGTGTTGCACTTGCATTCGTAGCAGCCGCACGCGGTTACAAACTAACGCTAACGATGCCTGAGTCAATGAGCCTAGAACGTCGTAAGCTACTTAAAGCGCTTGGTGCAAACCTAGTGCTGACTGAAGCACCAAAAGGCATGAACGGCGCAATCGCCAAGGCAGAAGAGATTGTTGCTTCAGATCCAGAGAAATATCTACTCCTACAACAATTCAACAACCCAGCAAACCCACAAATTCATGAACAAACAACAGGTCCTGAAATTTGGGAAGCAACTGATGGTGAAGTCGATGTGTTTGTAGCCGGTGTTGGTACGGGCGGTACTATCACAGGTACGAGTCGCTATATTAAAGGTGAAAAAGGCAAAGCCATCATCTCAGTAGCAGTTGAACCAGCAGAGTCTCCAGTGATTGCACAAGCGCTTGCGGGCGAAGAAATCAAGCCAGCTCCGCACAAAATCCAAGGTATTGGTGCTGGTTTCATCCCAGGAAACCTAGATTTAGACATTATTGACCGCGTAGAATCGGTAACTTCTGAAGAAGCGATTGAGATGGCTCAACGACTAATGAAAGAAGAAGGCATCCTAGCAGGCATATCATCTGGCGCAGCAGTAGTAGCGGCAAACAGAATTGCAGAACTCCCTGAATTTGCAGGAAAAACCATTGTTACCGTGCTACCAAGCTCTGGTGAACGTTACCTAAGTACAGCCCTATTTGCAGGTCTCTTTACGGAAAAAGAGAACCAACAATAATATGTGGTCAAATCAATTTTTCGTCCAAAAAAGCCCCGTTTAGGGGCTTTTTTGTTGATCCCTGCCCTACCTTTGGTAATATCGGGTCTGTTTTATTTTTCGCTTCAAAATAAAAGAAGCAATAAACAAATTCAGAAAGTCATGAGTACTCAACAAAAGATGACCATGGCTGGATAAAAATTTATAACCAGTCTAAGTTCTAACACGAACATGGCGTACTAGTCTCTAGCGCATTTGGGCTAAAGCAGTTAAGCTAATCTGGTTACAAACTTACAAAAAATAAATTAATTGGGGTATATAAAATGTACGAGAAGCAAGTAGAAATCACAGCAGAAAACGGCCTTCACACTCGTCCAGCTGCACAGTTCGTAAAAGAAGCAAAATCTTTCGACGCTGACATCACTGTGACTTCTAACGGCAAAAGCGCTAGCGCGAAAAGCCTGTTCAAACTACAAACTTTAGGCCTAGTAAAAGGGACTAACGTAACTATTTCAGCTGAAGGCCCTCAAGCTCAACAAGCTGTAGACCACCTAGTTGCTCTTATGGATCAACTACACTAATACGGTCTCCTTCTTTCAAAGCCATTTTGCATATCAAAGTGGCTTTGTTCGAAATAGATAGGAATAAGCGCGGCATTAGTCGACGACTTAAATTTACACACTCTCCCGTTTACAGTTGAACAACTAAGGTAAAGCTATGATTTCAGGCATCCTAGCATCTCCTGGTATTGCTTTCGGTAAAGCACTACTACTTCAAGAAGATGAAATTGTCCTAAACACTCAACCTATCTCAGACGCTCAAGTTGAAGCAGAAGTTCAGCGTTTCTTTGACGCTCGCAACAAATCTTCTCAACAACTTGAAGTTGTTAAGCAAAAAGCACTTGAAACTTTTGGCGAAGAAAAAGAAGCAATCTTTGAAGGCCACATCATGCTGCTTGAAGATGAAGAGCTAGAAGAAGAGATTTTAGCACTCATCAAGAAAGATAAAATGCACGCAGACAACGCGATCCACACTGTGATCGAAGAGCAAGCTGTTGCACTAGAGTCTCTTGATGATGAGTACCTAAAAGAACGTGCAACTGATATCCGTGATATCGGTACTCGTTTCGTTAAAAATGCACTAGGCATCAACATTGTTTCTCTAGCAGACATCAATGAAGAAGTTATCCTAGTTGCTTACGACCTAACGCCATCTGAAACTGCACAAATCAACCTAGACTACGTTCTTGGTTTCGCTTGTGACATCGGCGGTCGTACATCTCATACGTCAATCATGGCACGTTCTCTTGAGCTTCCTGCGATCGTTGGTACTAACGATATCACTAAGCAAGTTAAGAACGGCGACATGCTTGTGCTAGACGCGATGAACAACAAGATCATCATCAACCCTTCTGAAGCTGAACTAGCAGAAGCTAAGAAAATCAAAGCAGATTTCGAAGCAGAAGCGGCTGAACTAGCAAAACTAAAAGATTTGCATGCTGAAACTCTAGACGGTCACCGTGTAGAAGTTTGTGGCAACATCGGTACAGTAAAAGACTGTGACGGTATCCTGCGTAACGGCGGTGAAGGCGTTGGTCTGTACCGTACTGAATTCCTATTTATGGATCGTGACGCGCTTCCTACTGAAGAAGAGCAATACGTTGCTTACAAAGAAGTAGCAGAAGCAATGGAAGGCGAGTCAGTGATTATCCGTACTATGGATATCGGTGGTGACAAAGACCTACCATACATGGACCTTCCACAAGAGATGAACCCTTTCCTAGGCTGGCGTGCAGTACGTATCAGCTTGGATCGTCGTGAAATCCTACGTGACCAACTACGTGGTATCCTACGTGCATCTGCACACGGTAAACTACGTATCATGTTCCCAATGATCATTTCTGTTGAAGAGATCCGTGAACTGAAAAAAGCAATCGAAGAGTACAAAGTTGAACTTCGCGCTGAAGGCCTAGCTTTCGATGAAGACATCGAAATCGGCGTAATGGTTGAGACTCCAGCAGCTGCTGCAATCGCACACCACCTAGCGAAAGAAGTATCTTTCTTCTCTATCGGTACTAACGACCTAACGCAATACACTCTTGCAGTAGACCGTGGTAACGAAATGATTTCTCACCTATACAACCCACTATCTCCTGCTGTTCTTACAGTAATCAAGCAAGTGATCGACGCATCACACGCTGAAGGTAAGTGGACGGGTATGTGTGGTGAGCTTGCTGGTGATGAACGTGCAACGCTACTTCTTCTTGGTATGGGTCTAGATGAGTTCTCTATGAGCGGTATCTCTATCCCTAAAGTTAAGAAAGTAATCCGTAACTCTAACTTCGCTGAAGTTAAAGCTATGGCTGACGAAGCACTATCTCTACCAACAGCTGCTGAAATTGAAGCTTGCGTAGAAAAGTTCATCGCTGAGAAAACTCAGTAATCGCCAAATGCTTAATAAAGTTAGACGGCTAAAAATAGTCGTCTAATTTGTTAGATTGGTATAGTATATTCTATAGAATAAAACTAAACGTTAGGAGCATGACACAATGGGTCTGTTTGACAAACTGAAAAAGCTTGTATCTGATGACAGCGCTGATGCTGGTGCAATCGAAATCATCGCACCTCTTTCTGGTGAAATCGTAAACATCGAAGATGTGCCAGATGTAGTTTTCGCTGAAAAAATCGTTGGTGACGGCATCGCGATCAAACCAGCTGGCGACAAAATGGTAGCTCCAGTTAACGGTACTATCGGTAAGATCTTCGAAACTAACCACGCATTCTCTATCGAGTCTGACGACGGTGTTGAGCTTTTCGTTCACTTCGGTATCGATACTGTTGAACTTAAAGGCGAAGGTTTCACTCGCGTAGCTGAAGAAGGTCAATCTGTTAAAGCTGGTGACACTATCATCACTTTCGACCTAGCGCTTCTAGAAGAGAAAGCGAAATCTACGCTTACTCCAGTTGTTATCTCTAACATGGACGAAATCAAGGAGCTGAACAAGCTTTCTGGTTCTGTAACTGTTGGCGAAACTCCAGTTCTTAAAGTAACTAAGTAATCTCGGTTACTTATCTGCTTTAATTAAAACGCTACCTAAGGGTAGCGTTTTTTTGTGCCTGCTCACTTTGCTAGTTCCTTGAATAGCGGTACTGAGTCACACCTCACCTCGTGGTCAATACGCCCTCAGTCAACTACAGCAATACCAATCATTAGTTGCCAACAACCCCCTTACTTTCTTGTTAAAATGACTTAAAGCCATCCTAGGCGCAGCCCCCTCATGTTAGAGCACGCGGTATGATTTCGACAAACAACAGGCAATAAAAAACCCAGCCGAAGCTGGGTCTGTTTAGCGCTCATCTCTCACCACGAGCTAATTTGTGGAGGCCTTACGTTAACGTTTATGATCAACTACGCTTATGATCAACAGCGCTTATAACCAACGTGGCAACGTGGCCTTTTAATCGATTAACCTAGTAGGCTAAGTGCCGAGTTCGGTGCTTGCTTCGCTTGAGCAAGAATCGAGCTTGAAGCTTGAGAAAGGATCTGAGACTTAGTCATCTGAGTCGTTTCTTTCGCGAAGTCGGTATCTTTAATACGGCTCTTAGAAGCATTAACGTTTTCGTTAATGTTGTCTAAGTTGCTGATCGCGTGGTCGAAACGGTTTTGGAAAGCACCCAGTTCAGCACGGTGGCTGTCTACATACTTAAGTGCCGCATCGATGACTGCTACAGACTCTTGTGCGCCACCTACAGACGTGACGTCGATAGTATCAACCGTGACTTCTTTGCCCGCTTGAATGCCTAGCTCACCAGCAAGACCGCCAGAGAAAGACACATCGCCGCTCACTTTGTTGTTACCAGTGAACATTTGTAGCTTGCCGTCTTCAGTCACAGACGCTTTAACAGAATCTTGTTGACCATTGATGTACGTTGCTAGCTCTTCGATGTCGTCACCCGCTTTTGCGTTGATGTCGATTTCTTGTGCTTGGCCGAAGTTATCAGTGAACGACAGTTTCAGGTCGTTAGAGCCCGCTTGAACGTTCCAATCTTTGTCTTTTGCATTCTCAGTTTGGTAGCTCTTACCACCCATCTGAGCGTTATCAGAGCGCATGTCTTTCAGTTGAAGCATTACCGCTTCACCGTTATCCGCACCGATTTGGAATGACTTAGTCCCGTGAGTACCGTTAAGTAGCTTGTTGCCACCAAAAGACGTCGTTTCCGCGATACGGTTTAGTTCGTCGTTCAGTGCGGTTACTTCTTCTTGAATCGCTACACGCTCAGATTTTGAGTTTGAGCCGTTTGAAGATTGTAGAGACAAATCACGCATACGTTGCAGGATGTTGGTTGTCTCGTTCATTGCACCTTCAGCCGTTTGTGCAATCGAGATACCGTCGTTCGCATTACGTACAGCAACATCAAGACCACGACTCTGAACGTTCAAACGGTTCGAGATTTGTAGGCCCGCAGCGTCATCTTTTGCGCTGTTGATTTTAGAACCTGAAGATAAGCGCTCCATTGATGTTTGTTGTGCGTTGTTTGCATTATTTAGGTAACGTTGCGCTGTCATCGCTGAAACGTTGGTATTTACATTCACTGCCATGGTGATTTCTCCAATTGATTTTCCGGTATAGCGGTTTCCGACGTCTCGGAAAACCAAGTAGTTCTCTCAAAGTTACTTTTAATAACGGCTCGAATGGTGAAACCTTTAGAAAAAAAACAATAAAATTAAAGAAATAGCATTAAAAGAAAAGAAAGCGTGACTGGTAGTAAAATTATCAAAAAAAGAGAAGGAAAACGCTAAAGTTACGGAAAAGTTGGACGAGTAAAAAGTTGAGCTGCTACTAGCTAAAATGACTGGTGTTCATCCGAAATCTCTTTATAAGATTAGAACGAATTTATTAACCCAATAACGTTAAAGCAAGGTTCGGCGCCTGCTTTGCTTGTGCCAAAATAGTGGTACTGACTTGCTGCAGTATTTGTTGTTTAAGCATTTGAGTGGTTTCTTTAGCGTAGTCGGTATCTTTAATTCGACTGTTTGATGTCGCCAAATTCTCATGAACATTTTCAAGGTTATTAATGGCATGATCAAAGCGGTTTTGCATTGCGCCGAGTTCGGAGCGATGACTGTCGACATACTTCATTGCTGTATCTAAGATAGAAACAGCGCGTTGAGCACCACCCACATCTGTTACATTGATGTCATCGACTGATTCATAATAACCCGCCGACATCGAAAGCTCACTTGCGAGCGAACCGGAAAAAGAAATCGTGCCTGCGGTATCTTCACCAGACATATAAATCTGAAGCTGCCCATCATCATTAACCGAAGCTGATACGAGATCCGTTTGACCATTGATGTAAGTCGCCAACTCTTCGATATCATCGCCCGTTTTCGCGTTAATGGTGATCTCTTGAGGCTGACCAAAACGATCGGTAAACGACATCGTCATATCATTCTGATTGGATTTCACTTCCCACGAGTCATTGGCCATGCCATTGGCGACATAACTAAAACCGCCCATGTTGATGTCATCCGTACGCATGCTTTTCAGGCCAATTTGCACTGCTTCACCAGAACTGCCACCAATCTGAAATGACGTGCTACCAAAGCTACCGTTAAGGAGTTTTTTACCACCAAATGAAGTGGTCTCTGCGATACGATTCAGCTCATCGTTTAAGGCAGTAATTTCTTCTTGAATCGCCGTTCTTTCCGATTGGCTATTCGAGCCGTTACTCGCTTGTAATGACAAATCTCGCATGCGTTGCATGATATTGGTGGTTTCATTCATCGCCCCTTCTGCGGTCTGCATAATGGAGATTCCGTCGTTAGCGTTTCGAACCGCGACATCAATACCGCTCATCTGCGCTTCCAATCGATTCGAGATTTGTAAGCCGGCCGCATCATCTTTTGCACTATTAATACGGCTCCCTGAAGCTAAGCGCTCCAAAGATTGGTTCAGCATGTTGTTGGCATTAGAGAGGTTTCTCTGTGCCACCAGCGCTGAGACATTTGTATTAACAGTTATAGCCATAGACCTTCACTTACAAAAAGATGAATAAAACTAACGATTGGTACTATATCGACCAGTTCATATAAAGCTTTAATAAAAAAGGAGCCCTGAGGCTCCTTTTGCTGACTATCTTTAAGACGATTTACTTAATCGTTAATGCACTCAACATGTCTGCTGAAGGAGCAAAATAGTAAGCGCCTGTCACTGCTTTAGTAAAGCGAAGTAGTTGGTCTGTTTTACCATCTGTCGCGCCGTACATGCTCTCCAACATCGCATCAAAATTATGACGGATATTACAGTAAGCAATAAACAGTAAACCGTGGTCGCCCGTTGCTGTACCGTAAGGCAGGCTATGACGAACAATTTTAAGGCCTTTGCCTTCTTCTTTGATATCCACACGACCAACGTGAGATGCAGCTGGAACATCATCTAACTCTATTGAATCTGGCTTAGTACGACCAATCACTTTCTCTTGTGCCGATACATTCAATCGATTCCAAGCTGGCAGGTTGTGCACAAAACGCTGCACCATCACATAACTACCACCAGCAAATACACCCTCAGGAACAATCGCGACTTCAGCACGTTGTGCATCTTTCGGGTTCTCAGTGCCATCCACGAAATCAGTCATATCACGAGAATCAAGGAAGCGGTAACCGTAAGTTTCATCAACCACTTCAACGTCCGCTGCCACTTCAGATAACAATTTACGTAAGATAAAAAAGTGCAGATCATGTCGGTTTGAATGACAGTGAATTAGAACATCAGACAATGTGCTCGGAGCCGTGATATCACCCTCACCAAGCGCAGGAAAATCAATTAAGTCAGAAGGCGCTGCTTGCTCGAACTGCTCCCAAAAAGCCTTTGAGAACGCAATTGATACTGTTAAGTACGCATCGGGTTGAGTTTGGTTTAGCTCGTCAATTAAAGTTGGAAGCTTTTGAATTTCTGCTAATACATTCGCAGCGTTAGCATTCACTTTTAATTGAACGTAAAGAGCGAAAGGCCCAGATTCTGGCAAAATAGCACTTTGAATTTGAGACTGCTCATTTGAGATGTTAAGCATAGATTAATCCTTTCATTTTTAGCTTCTAAGTATAATTGTGAACGGGACAAATGTTTTGATGAGAATCAGTCTTCGTGCTCGACCGCTTTAAAGCAATCTCTAGCAGTATGACTATTGGTTAGATAAAGCGCTAACCACAAGAGCAACAACAACGTGATACCATTCGACCAACGAAACCATCCGTTGTCCAAATAGATTAAATAAATCGTGTGGGAACCTTGTGCCAAGATGGCCATTATAGTGACCCAGCGCCCCCACGACACCACTTTATTGAGGCGCCTTCTATCAGGAGTTCGTAGTCCAAACAACCACATGAGTAACAAGCTAGGAATGCTCAAAGCAATCCCAATATAAAACATTTGGTGATCTGGGTAGATGATCTCGAGGATATCAGTACCCGACTCTCGGCTTGCGCCGGCAACGATGAAAACGACCAAAGCTTTCGCCAGAAATAACCACCCCAACCATAATAAGATTGGGGCTTTCAAAAAACCGTTCTTATCGTATTGTTCTATGGAGTACCGCACAAATCTCACTTTCACTTAGTTTCAAACCAACACTTTAACGCAAATCATTCATACTTAACTAGGTTTGCGTTATCTTATTAGCTAATCCGTTTTAATTATCGAACTCAGTATGAAAAAGAAGACTAATACGCCGTCTGTTGAATCTCAACAAGAGGCCATGAAGATAGCCAAAGCGACTCAAAAGCCAGCTCAAACTAAAGAACAAACTAAGTTGATCGCTCAAGGAATCGAAAAAGGCATCGCACTCTATAAAAAACAACAAAAAGAGCGCAGCCGCCAAGCTGATAAAGCCAAGAAACGCGTACAGAAAGAGAAACAGGCTCAACAAGCGAACCAAAACCAAGAAGACACGATCGAAACAAGTGTTGAAACATCATCAAATCACGCCAATAAACTGCCGTGGTTACTACTGATTGCAAGCTGGGTAGGCTTCGCGATTTATTTGATGCAATAGCAGGGTAAACGGATGAAAAAGGAATTAGTCGCTTTGGCTATGAGTGGCATGTTACTTGGGTGTACAACCCCCACATCAGAGCCTCATAGTAAAGCGGACAAAGTACAAATGGATTACCACGGACTGATTGATATCAACCAGTGCAAGTACAAAGGGGAAGTCACCGGCAGCGAAGGACATTGGTATAGCTATCTATTCTTCCAAAATGACACTCTGATTCAAGGCGCGATGAATGAGCTCAAGTCCAATGCTATTGAGTTAGGCGCAGACACCGTCATATTTACCCTTCCCCAAGACTTTAGTACTTCCGTCACTATGCTTGGTACAGCCTATCTGTGTCAGTAAGCAAATAGATTAGTGAATCGAAATCTCGGTATACATTGATTTTACGACGCCTAAAAGAAAGCACCCAAACCTTGACTAAATCAATTTAACAGCTTGAATCAATGATATACATGGAGTTATTGGAACTCCTTATTTCAAATGGAAATGAAAATGGGTTCAACCAATCTACTAACTAAAGTTTGCGCTAAACCATCTAGACGAGTTTTGCTGAAGGCGATTCATTTTGCACATGCCTCTACTCAATCCTTAAACATATACGCAGAAGATTATCGTCGTAGTGAAGAGCACACTTTCTTAGAATACTTAATAACCCCCAAAGAAAGCGGCGCCCGATACAATGACTTTTTCATGCAATGGTGTCGTTCAATATTAGAAACAATAGAAGAGATTCACTCTGAACTAGAACTACCTATGATAGAAGTTAACTTTAACTTACTAGCGGGTAATAGTTGGGAACATGAATTGACTAAAGAACATCAGAATAACACTGGTTTCTTTCTTATTGATTATTCTAAAGGAATTGTTGCACTCCAACTGCTTAGGGAGTTATCTCGTCAAGGCCGCGATATATTATTACTCACAGATATAAAATGGCCACAACCACTGAAAATGGCTTCCGCCATCGATCCGCTTCACCGTAGCGATAAAAACGCAGAAATAGATAAGGAAATTATTGTTCGAAGCTTAGAGCTAAGTAAACGATTAAAAGCCAATATGTCACTCGTTTACTGTCAGTACGTTGCCCCATACTTATATCGATACTCTAAGGACATTCTGAAACACCAAAAACAATCGATGACCGCTTTTCTTGAGACTAACAAATTTAATCACCTACCACTTCGATTAATAAAAGCGAACCCAGAAGAAGGTCTGCCAGACATTGTTAAATCAATGGGAGCTTCAATTCTAGTGCTAGGAGCTTGCAAGCGGACGGCTCTGTCTCGTTACTGGTCAGGAAGTACCGTAGATGTGCTATTAGCAAACCCACCTTGTGACCTACTACTGGTTAGTAAGTAAACACACCAAAAACTTCAATACAGTTAACCTCTCGGCGTTAATTGTATTGAAGCTAGCTATGAAGACCTCAAACAACTTCTGGTTTGATCAGAGTTGGGAAGTCGATCAAATAACTCTCATTTTTATATCTATCATTGGCTCTCGTAATGCCCGCTTATTTGATTCGCGTATTATTTTGATGGCACCGCCAAAGTGAATATCAGTAACTCCCTACAAACATGGACCGCAGAACACCCAACTGCCATTAACTTTTATCGTCAACCACCATCACAAGTCATCTTTAATTTCTCTCGAGGCCACATCCTCAGATAACTTATCCATCTGCTGGGCTATCATTTCTTCATCTTCATCAAAATAAGCGATGTGGTACATAGCTTCGCCCTCCTGAATCAAAGGAATGTTTTGCTTCCCGATAATGACACCGGTGCGAGGTGCAATAATCACAGCCAACTCTTCTCCATAAGCACTACTAATGGTGGCCAGTTGATCACCTTTCTTTACATAATCCCCCAGGTGATACTTATGTTTGACAATACCGCTGGCGCTTCCTCGCACCCATTGACTACCGCGGGCGATCACAGGTTCAGGCGCGTCCCGTCTCGGGCGGCGGCCTTTACTAATCATATTAAGATGACGCAAGACACGTATGACTCCTCTCGTGCCCATTCGAATGGATGCCTCATCAAAACGCAGCGCCTCACCTCCCTCGTACACAAGTACTTTCGTATTAGAGCTCGCTGCACAATCACGCAATGATCCATCAATCTCTTTCGAATGCAGTACCAAAGGTGCGCCAAAAGCCTTGGCCAGTTCTGCGGTTGCCTCATCCTCCACATTAGCCCGAATTTGAGGCAAGTTGGTTCGATGAATCGCTCCCGTATGCAAATCAATTCCGTACTGGCACTTTTCGATAATTTCGGTTCTAAAAATGTTAGCGACTCTCGCTGCCAGAGAGCCTTTAGGAGATCCAGGAAAACTGCGATTTAAGTCTCGGCGGTCTGGCAAATATCGACTTTGATGTATAACGCCATGAACGTTTACCATAGGAGCAAAGATAATTGACCCGCGAAGTACTTTAAAACGTTTCATGTTGATGATTCTGTGAACAATTTCGATACCATTCAGTTCATCACCATGCACCGCGGCACTAATAAATATTGTAGGCCCATCTAGCTTTGCTCTCATAATGTAAACAGGCAGAGAAACCTCTCCATCTGTATATAGCTTAGCTACAGGAAGCGCTATTTTCATTCGTTGACCAGGCAGTACACTGTAAGTACCAATACACAAAGCTGACATAGTCGTTAACCCTTACCGCGCGTTTTATTTGCGTGTAACTTTGCATTTTTCTCAATAAAATCATAAACCTTACCAGCAATATCTAAGTTCGTAGCCATCTCTATACCTTCAAGGCCTGGGGAGGAGTTCACTTCCATCACCATTGGCCCACTGTTGGCTCGAAGTAAATCTACTCCACAGAAGTTTAATCCCATGATTTTTGCAGCACTTACGGCGGTTTCTCTTTCTTCTTTAGTTAAACGAATAATTTCAGCTGAACCTCCACGATGTAAATTAGAACGGAACTCTCCATCTGCCGCTTGTCGCTTCATAGCCGCAACAACTCGACCTCCAATAACAAGACAACGAATGTCTGCTCCCCCTGATTCTTTTATGTATTCTTGAACCAATATGTTCGCTTGAAGCCCCATGAAAGCTTCAATGATGCTCTCTGCTGCTTTCGAAGTGTCAGCCAAAACCACACCAATACCTTGCGTACCTTCTAACAACTTAATAACGAGAGGAGCTCCCCCTACATTCTTGATTAAATCTTTAATGTTGTCAGGTTTACTTGCGAAACCTGTTCTTGGTAGACCAATACCTTTGCGAGAAAGAAGCTGCAAAGAACGTAGCTTATCTCGGGATCGGCTGATCGCTACAGACTCATTGACGTTAAAAGTTCCCATCATTTCGAATTGTCTCGCTACTGCCGTACCGTAAAAAGTAATAGAGGAACCAATACGTGGTATCACAGCGTCGTAAAGAGGGAGCTCATTGCCTTTATAACGAACCGTAGGTCGACTACTCGTAATATCCATATAACAATGCAGCGTATCAATCACATCAACTTCATGTCCTCGTTCAACCCCAGCGTCCACTAAGCGAGTGGTTGAGTATAATTTTGAATTTCTCGATAAGATGGCGATTTTCATTCTTATTTACCTTGTAAAAAAAATGTAGTGCTCGTTATATAATAGATAGGATTCATCTTTTTCTTACACTTTGTTCGAGATAATTTGTAAAGCTAATGCATATTCAACTATTCAAAACCTTTGTCGTGTCTACCATATACATGGCTCTCTGCACGTCGAATCGCCAAGACTTGCACCTATCGCGCATGCGATACACTAGAATAGACAGGTAATAACCTCTCAAGTGGTCTCCATTTGAAGTTGAATAACCGTACCTTACTGGTACACCTGTTCGATTATTTATCAATATTTCTAGCTAAAAATACGGACCACTTATGGGGCCTATCGTTGTTGCTAAGGTAAACCTACAAAGTATCATCCTACCTCGACGTTCCACCCAATAAAAAAGCCAGCTTTCGCTGGCTTATGCACTGAATCCAAGGCTTATTTCTATATCGCCTTTACGCTCTAGAACCCACTGACTATCAAATGGTCCCCAGTCGGATAACTGGTAATAGCCATCATTATGACGTCGCCCATCTTGAACAAACATAAGTTCGATACCGATCCCCGGTAACGCCTTGAGTACATCTTGAATCGTACGACGAGGCCACCCCGTTTTTTCGATGAGTTTAGGCACATTTGGCCTATCAAGGCTTTCCACTAACAATGCTAAATATAGCCGCCTTGCAAAAACAGGACTCAACTCCATTGACACCTCCTATATATGTGCAACTCAATTATTTCTTTTTTTGCTGACAACATGTTGAGGCTGATCAATAAGTCTCCAATAGTGACATTTTCTTACCGTTTTTTTTCACTCTGTGAAATATTCATCACTCTATTTTGTCTGAGTTGTCGCTTCCTGATAGGATTCAATTCATAACAATGAAATAAAATCACCCAAAGGAAGAATAATGACTATCACTATGTTTGGTATCCCAAATTGCGACACCATCAAAAAAGCAAAGAAATGGCTTGAAGCTGAAGGTATCGAGTTCGAATTTCACGATTATCGCAAACAAGGCATCACCGAAGAGTTAGTAACAAACTTCTGTTCAGAGCTTGGTTGGGAGCTTGTGCTAAACAAACGTGGTACGACTTATCGCCAACTTTCTCAAGAGCAAAAAGACACATTAACGGAAGAAAAAGCCGTCACTCTGCTTATTGAACAACCAGCAATGATTAAGCGCCCGATCTTAAAAGTCGATGGCAAGCTTCATATTGGCTTCAAAGCTGACCAATACGCTGCTATTTTTGCGTAATCAGCAATTAGCGTAATAAGCAATTATTAGAACAGATAACAAAGCGTTGAACTTCCCCTGTTCAACGCTTGAAATTAATGACTAGACGTTTTATTTAAACAAGGAATTCAAGGATGACAGATAGCCCAACTTTGGCTCTGGCAAAAGACCTCATTAGCCGTCAATCGGTAACCCCTGAAGATGCAGGCTGCCAAGAGCTGATGATGAATCGCTTAAAAGCGCTCGGTTTTGAAATCGAAGTGATGGTATTTGAAGATACGACGAACTTCTGGGCTCGTCGTGGTACCGAAGCGCCTCTGTTTGCCTTTGCTGGCCACACTGATGTGGTTCCTGCTGGCCCAATTGAACAGTGGAGCACTAAGCCATTCGAACCGACGATCGTAGACGGTTTCCTACACGGTCGCGGCGCAGCGGACATGAAAGGCTCGCTGGCTTCAATGATTGTTGCAGTAGAGCAGTTCATTGCCAAGCACCCAAATCACACAGGTTCAATCGGGTTCCTGATCACTTCAGATGAAGAAGGTCCGTTCATCAACGGTACCGTACGTGTTGTTGAAACTCTGATGGCTCGTGGTGAGAACATAGACATGTGTATTGTGGGTGAACCATCAAGCACTGAGTTCGTAGGCGATGTTGTGAAGAATGGCCGTCGTGGCTCTATCACAGGCGATCTAACGATTAAAGGTACACAAGGCCATGTTGCCTACCCTCACTTAGCAAACAACCCTGTACACAGCTCTCTGCTTGCTATCAATGAGTTGGCAACAACTGAGTGGGACAAAGGTAACGATTACTTCCCGCCAACCAGTTTCCAAATTCCAAATGTAAGTGCGGGTACTGGCGCGTCAAACGTGATTCCTGGTGAGTTTAATGTTCAGTTTAACCTGCGTTTTAGTACTGAGTTAAGCAACGACATCATCGTTGAGCGAATCACAACAACACTCGACAAGTATGATTTCGAATACGACCTAAAATGGACATTCAATGGCGACCCGTTCTTAACAGACGCAGGTTCACTGCTTGATGCTATTGTCGATGCTGTGGGTCACGTCAATGATGTGAAACCAGCTCTTCTAACGACTGGTGGAACGTCTGATGGTCGCTTTATTGCGCGCATGGGCGGACAAGTGGTAGAGCTAGGCCCAGTGAATGCAACGATTCACAAGGTTAACGAATGTGTGAAAGTGGCTGATTTAGAGAAACTAACCGACATGTACGAAAGAACATTAGTGAACCTGTTCGCTAAATAGTCTTCCATCAGCGATTCATAGCATCTAATTATTGAGAGGCACGTTATGACACCAGAGCAGCTTACTGGACAATCAGATTCTCATCTGGAATCTAGCCTGATCGGCACCAAAACCTTCTTGGTTCACAGTGAGGTAAAAGGTGACCTAAACGATTTGATTGAAGCTGCTCAGCTCGCAGGTTTTAAAATGGAGATTGCCAGTGGCTTTCGTGACTATGAAAGGCAATCTCTGATTTGGAACCGTAAGTTTTCTGGCGAAGTTCCGATATTAGACTCAGAAAGCCAGCCTCTTGATGCTTCAACACTGACTGAACATCAAAAGCTATCGGCTATCCTGAGGTGGTCTGCACTTCCCGGTGCGAGTCGTCATCATTGGGGCTGTGACTTCGATGTCTTTGCTCGCAACCACTTACCTGAAGGCACTCAACTGCAACTGGAACCATGGGAATACTTTACAGGCCACCAGCAAGCGTTTTACCAATGGTTATCTGTTCATGCTGCGCAATTTGGGTTCTTCTTTCCTTACAGTAAAGAGCTGGGTGGTGTGGCGATAGAGCCTTGGCATATTAGCCACCGTGAGGTATCGGAGTCGTGTTTATCACAGTTATCTCCCACTTTACTTGGCAAGCAACTCCAATCTAAGCCAATATTAGGGTATAGGATTATTATGGAGCAGCTAGACGAGATCTACGCGCGCTTCGTAGCGAACATCAGCCATTAGGAGCGCTTATGTTGGAATGGCTTACAAACCCTTGGGTTATCATCATCATCGTGGTTAGCGTCGTGGTGGGTAACATCGCAGCTCTTAAACAGACCGCCAATATGGACCTGACAGGTCGTGGTAAAACAGAGCGAGATTTAGATAAGCTCAATCACTTAGACAAGCAGAATCAAGAGAAGGATCAAAAAGAAGAGTCATCGGATAACAAAGACGGTTAACCTGTGGCTCTGATGGCTTGATAATTTCGATAGCTTTGTGATTTGGGTGGCTTTGCCTGATTTTAGAATAAGCCGCTGACTTATAAATGAACATAAAAAAAGAGGACACAATGTGTCCTCTTTTTTATTAGCTAAAGCTAATCATTCAGCATTCGTCTCATTGTCATCTTTGGTTTGGTCAGCAACGTGTGCTAGTACCGGTACCATTGATTTAAGTAGCTCTTCTTCTACTGGCTTACCTGATGTATCCGTTACGTTGATCGACGTACGGTTACCAAGATCACCAAATAAGAAGGTGTAAGTACCTGGCGCTAAATCGATAGGTTGTAGGCCAATCTCTTCCCAGAACTCATCATCTGGCGCGGCGTACTTCGCCTTCACCGTACCTTGAGATTGGTTACGCTCTTCAAGCTCAAAGCCCATCGTAGGCAACAAGCTAGGCAAACGCTGCCACAATACATTATATGGTGTACGAGCAATGATCACAGGGAAGCCACTGCGGTCAGCACCCATTGAGATTGGAATACGCTTCACCAACTCTTGCGCTTTCAGCGCTGCTTCTGCACGAAGATTTTCATCGTATTTAGCCATGACCAAGTTGGTCAGGAACGCGTTATAGCGCTCTTTATTGGTTGCTGTTACCGGCTTCTCTTCAGTACCTTCACGCCAATCAATGAGGTTAATCTTGAAGCCATGGCGGTTGTTTGCTTGGAAACGAGAGATAGAGTAACGACTGCCAATCTCTACTTCTTCATCTTCAGAAACCCAAGTTACCCAATCGGTCTCAATCTCATTCTCTGACTGTTCACGAATGCCAATCCCACGCTGAGCTAGCATGTCTACTGCCGTTTGCCACACTCGGTCTGCTTCTTCAGCACGAAGGAGCCATAGTGTTACTTCACCATTTTGACGCTCAGTACGAGCACCAGGTATCAGCTCAAGTACTTGTTGCGGTGGACGAATATCCACTTTACGACCTGTACCACCACTAAACTCGCCGCTTGGAATGTCAAAATTTGGGTAGAACTGAGGCTGAGCATCTTCTGGCAATTGCCATTGTGAAAACTCAGGTGTTTCTAAGTATTCGAAATCATCTTTGGCCTGCCGACGTTGAGTCGGACTGCCAGAACATGCTGTAAGAACAAAAACAGCCAGTGACCCAATCACTAGCTGGTGAGAATACTTCATTTATACTCCTAAATGCCGAAGGTTCGCTTCGGCATCACTTCATACGTTTTAGTAAATACACGCTTCAGTCATTGCTTGAGCAACAACAGGTTGAGCTGGTTCTGACAATTCAGTCAGCGGTAGACGTAAGCCACCTTCAGCAATCAGACCCATTTTATGAACCGCCCATTTTACGGGAATAGGGTTAGACTCAACGAACAAATTCTTATGTAGAGGCATCAAACGTTCATTGATCGCTTCAGCCTCTTCAAACTTACCTTGTTTCGCTAGTTTGAACATGGTTGCCATATCAGCGGCTGCAACATTGTTGGTTACAGAGATCACGCCGTCGCCACCAAGCTTCACAAATTCTAAACCTGTTAAGTCATCACCACTTAGTAAGATAAAGTCTTCGCCACAAAGTTCACGGTGAATTGCAATTCTGTCGAGATCACCCGTCGCATCTTTAAGTGCAACGATATTTTCGATCTCAGCAAGGCGAGCAACCGTTTCTGGTAACAAGTCAACGGCAGTTCGGCCCGGTACATTGTAGAGAATCTGAGGAACGTCACTGACTTCAGCAATCGCTTTGTAGTGCTGGTACAAACCTTCTTGAGTCGGTTTGTTGTAGTAAGGCGTCACACTCAAACAACCAGCAATGCCAGAACCATTTAATAAACGGCTGAATAGCACTGACTCGTGAGTTGCGTTTGCACCCGTACCAGCAATAACAGGAATACGACCATCAGCAAATTCAACGATCTTATTGACGACTTTGACATGCTCTTCAATTGTGAGTGTTGAAGACTCACCAGTTGTGCCAACCGCAACCAGACCATCACTACCTGCAGCAACATGGTGCTCAACTAACTTTTTAAGGCTGTCGAAATCCACTTCACCATCTGTATTAAATGGCGTAACTAGCGCAACGATACTTCCTGAAAACATGTCTATCTCCCTTAATTTATTCTTTTTGCATGTTACTGTAAGCCAATCAATAAACACAAGACATTAAAGTGGCTTAGCGGCAACATCTGCAGTAAATATTGTCGTATGTTTGAGGTAAAACGACTTCTAACGGCGTTATACCTGAAATTTGGGCAACCTGCGCTCAATCTATCGGAAAGCCCATCGCCGGATGTCAGTAGCAAGTAAGCTGTGGTCTCACTCTGCCATCTCAACTTTAACGCTCTCGATATTCCAATCATTTGTTGCCAGTAGGACGCAAGATGCCTCATAAAAAGCCCCGCCCATACGCTTATTCCTCTGGCTAACTGTGCTAACATGCAAACATCAATGGAATATTTAGAGACGTGATTTTATGACTCAACATCTAGTAATCACAGCTGTGGGCACTGATCGCCCAGGTGTATGCAACCAAGTGGTTCATTTAGTCACCCAATCAGGCTGTAACATTATTGATAGCCGTATCGCTATGTTTGGCGAAGAATTTACGCTTATCATGCTACTGTCTGGAAAGGCAAACAACATTACCCGCGTTGAAACGACCCTGCCCTTGCTTGGTCAAGAGCACGACTTAATTACGATTATGAAGCGCACTTCTCCTCATGATATTATTGAGAACTCATACACGCTAGAGGTATTCGTTGAGTCAGACGACAAGCTTGGACTTACCGAGCAGTTCACTCAATTCTTCGCGGACCGAAACATCGGCCTCGACTCGCTTAGCGCACAAACCATCAATAAATCCAAGGTTCAGTTCGATAGCGACCAGTTCCATATCTCAATTACCGCTTCTGTGCAGTCAGAATGTAATTTGATGCAGCTACAAGAAGAATTCAATTCGCTGTGTCAGAGCCTATCCGTACAAGGCTCGCTCAACTTTATCAAAAACAGTCTTTAAAAAGGAAATATCATGAATACGCTAACGGCTGGTGTTCCAGCACCTGCTTTTTCTCTTCCAGATCAAGATGGCAATATCGTATCTCTTGGTGACTTCAAAGGTAAAAAAGTACTTTTCTACTTTTACCCAAAAGCAATGACTCCAGGTTGTATTGTGCAAGCGGAAGGCCTGCGTGATATCAAAGCACAGCTTGATGACCTGAATGTGGTTGTTTTAGGTGTGAGTGTTGATCCAGTAAAACGTCTACCAAACTTCGTTGCGAAAAAATCTCTGAACTTCACCCTGTTGTCTGACGAAGACCACAGCGTTGCTGAGCAGTTTGGCGTTTGGGGAGAGAAGAAATTTACCCTTAGTTAATTTTTATGACAAACAACCTTGGTTATTTTTTATGACAGGCTATCTTTAATATGTGAGTAAACATATTAAGGGTTGTTCTTTGATAGAAACAAATAATGCATGCTTAGAAATTTATGATGACTGTTGGTTATTACCAATAGAAGTTGATACGTTAGCCAAGTTCAAGATAAGAAGCAGCGCTGACACTGAATCAGGAGAAGTTGCTTTTTCTGCCTTATTAGAACCATCCACCCTAAAGCAGTTCGTTAAAGAAACCAATATCATCATTGGTCGTAATGGGTTGGTTGTCTATCCTCAATCCCTCTATTTGGTATCTAAGTTACGTGGTGATGGAAAAGTAAAAGACACTGGTTCAATAGCTAAGGGGTTACTCGCCTTTACTCGATTCTTAGATTCAACCTGTGTAGAGCAAGAAGACGAAGATGGGGTTATCATTCCCACTGAGTATTTAAGCTATAAATTTTTAACCAAAAATGAGGAAGAAGGCGCACCTTGGCGGTTTGCTGAGTTTCTACTTGCTAACTGTAATAATATTGAAGGTGCTAATGGCGATGAAGCTTTTAGTTTATCTACAGCTAGAAGTTATATGAGTGCCGTCATTGGATTCTATAAATGGATGCAAAAATACGGTTACATCAAAAATGACGATCAGAATGTTGTCACCCACTATACAACCGGAGCAGTGCATCAAGATTTAAACCAGCACGATATGTTGGTTCACACAAAATCAAGCTCTAACCGTACTTATGAAACATCCAATATCATGAGGATGTTTCCTAAAAAAGAAAACACTCCCGTCCATAAAAAGCTCAAGCCTATGCATCCTGAGCACAAGGCTTTATTTAATGAACATGTCAATTCACTCCCAAAGTCAACAGGGTTAACCTTTCGACTATGTGTCGAGGCTGGGCTAAGAATTGATGAAGCCATTCACTTCCCCGCTCACGATATAGGGAAGGCTAACTACACTAATTTAGATGTAGTACCAATCAAAATTACTCGCACAAAAGGCAGTAAGCCTCGTACCGTAGAAATTCCCATTGAACTGTACGAAGAGCTAGAGATATACAAAGAAAGTAACGCACGACTTAAGAACCTAAACAAACGCAATGAACTTATTCAGTCAGGTGAGGGGTTAGATACCGTAGAGTACCTATTTATTTCAAATAAAGGGACTTCGTACTCAGGCAACACTTTGGAAACACACTTTTCCAAACTTCGGAAAGAGATACGTGAAGTAGGCTCAACTTGGTATTACCGTATTCATGATTTACGCTCTACCTTTGCAACCCATTGGCTTTGGAAGGAGTCAAAAGAGCGTAATGTTGCCTATGACTTCCTAATGGATGAGTTGGCTAAATTAATGGGGCATGAAAGCACGTCAACCACTGAAAAGTACATTAAGTACATGAATAAGTTAGACGACCAAACCAAAATGGCTAAAGCGAAAAATCGCAAAATAAACAGAGGTTGGTCGTAATGGCGAAAAGTAAAATCGCAAGACAATCCAAAACCGTTAAGCGTGTGCGTAATAGTCACAATGTCGTGCCTTTGAATCTGATGATTCCTTACAAGGTTGCGCGTTCGAAAAAAGCAAAGCAGTTCGATGTTTCTCATTTATTGCATTTAGGGTGTAACGCAGACAACGAGAAGATAGATAGCCGAACCGTATTTATTCGGCGCTTTTGCGAGAAAGCCAACCAATATGCAAGTAATGGTAACTCCTTAAAGACCATCGTAACATGTTACGAAAACTTGCGTACCTATCTTACTTTTTGTGATGCGGTAAACGTTGACCCCTTTACGGAAAATGGGTATTTAAAGTTTGTAGGCAACGATGGTGAATTAAGACATCGTGTCAAGATGTTTACCCCTTCAAAACGTCTATGGGAGTACACTCATGGTGATGAGTTAGGCATTAAAGAATCGACAGCTACGAGTATAATTGCGCATCTTCGCAATGCACTTGTTTGGTGCGGCTTACCCACTTCCGCTTGGGCTTTACTACACCGAGGGTTTACAGGGGAAAAGACACCACACAAGGGGTATTCTGAGGAAGAAGAAGATCTTCTTGTGACACGTTTGAGTCATCTATTTTTCACTCTTGCGCCACAGCTTATTGCAGTTAAAGAAAACAACACACCTTTGCCAGAGGCACTTCCTATTGCCATTGCCCTTGGTGAGCATGAGGAAGTGGCTCAAATCCCAACATCATTGGACTCGAAAAGGGGTAGTGCGGTTAAAGATGGTACACGCGTTAATGCTAGCGCAGCTTTTAATATTACTATGGGCGCTGCCTATCATTTGATGTGCTTTTTTACTTCATTGAATGACAGCAATATTCGAGATATTGCACACCCAATCGAGGTTCATACAGAAGAGCGAGATAAGAGCCTACAGACTGTGAAAGTCTCAAGCTATAAGCCAAGAGCGAACAGAGAGGTCGATGCTCTGTTGGTGGGTGAGCAATTTGATGTTGATAAGCGTGATGGTGTGAAGTTTATTCGGTTACTCGAACGACTATCTAAACTGTATGGAAATGCAGAAGATGGCTCTGAGTTACTTTTCACCCTCAATAACAATGCGGACGTGAGTGATGGATTCAATTTATCCTCGATTAATCAACAACTCGTTAACCAACTACACCTGTTATCTCCGTATCGGGCTGGCAACCTACCTTGGTTTAAGGAACTGTTTTACGTCTACCGAGACCAACAAACAATCACATTAAAGAAAAGAGTTAACCTCCTTGGTCGCACTGTTATTAATAAAGAAGTACAGGCAACCTCTAAAACCAAAGCAGGACAAGGGACGACCAATAGCGCCTACTGTATTTTTTCTTGCTACACCGACTTACCACTTAAGGGGATTTTACTTCCACTCTCGTACTCTGAGAGAGATAGTGATGGTAATGTTTCTATTTCTTTTAACTATAGAAATGGTACCCGTGGTTTCTTTAAAGTACCTGCATCTGATTTAGCTTTAATCAAAGATATTGAGCAATACGCCAATGAGAAAGCAGACAAGCAGCCAAAGAAATATGAACGTCTGCTTTTAACAAGAAGTAGCGATAACGTTCCTTATGATTGGGAAGGTATCAACCCTATTTCACCACAGTTAATGAATACTTGGTCTGTTGAGACAAACCATTACTATATTTCTCTTCAATCAAGTCGCTGGAGAGAAATGACCAGTAACCAAGCCTATGCCGAAGGGGGTATTCAAGGTGCTCAAAGCCTCCTCCAAAACACCAAAGAAACGTTGGAGAAAAGTTACCTTAACGGGCATCCATTACTAAATAAAGTCATCATATCTCAGAGTATAGAGGTCATTGAAAATCTCGATGATGATACGAGCTTAGAGAAAGCAAAAGACATTGTGGTGAAAATGCGAGGCATTCCGATGTTGTCACATGACAAGTGGAAGAAAAAGCGCGAAGAAGGCAATACTAAAACCAATCCCAACGGTTTGATTTGTAATGGGAAGCAAGTCATTAGTGATGGAAAAAACACACAGCGAGAAACTAACTATGCGCTAGGTATAAGCCTACCTTGTGCCGAATTCGATATGTGTTACAAGTGCCAATCAGCCAAGGCGGTAGATGACGCTGAAGCTGTCTACAAGCTCATTTCATACATAGATGTTCTTAAAGAAGTCCTTGATATGTACCCTAATACAAAAGGGGATATTCATGAAAAAATTGAACAGTTTGAATGCACATTAGATGGGGCTAGTGATGATGTATTCGATGAGGCTATGGCGCGATTTAATACCCAAGGTCGTCACCCAAGAGTTTCCATCGACCACGCTCTTTTATCCATGTAATTACGGAGGCCAAAATGATAAAATTCACTGACCTAGAGCATCAAAATAAGCTTATTAAAGCACAACAAAATGTTGGCGCTCATGCAAATTACTTAATGGATGCATTAAAGCCAGCTATTGAGCGTGGTGATTGGGAGGAACTCGAAAGCCTTGATATTGGCTTTACTGTTACGGGGGTGTCATTAGGTAAAATTGGCGATGATGACGCTTGGAGAAACCTACAGCCTTATTTTGAATCAAGAGCAAAGAGAAAGAGTTCCATTGATTTCACACTCGATGGTAAAGTCATTGAGCGTAACCTAAAAAATCAACTTAAAACCCTCCTGCTTAAAATGATGTGGCTATCACCTCATGACCATTCCTTCGACACTCTTTCAGTAGCATTAACGAACCTAAAAAAAGTTATTGTCCCACTTTTAAATGAAGGCTTTAACACACTGTCTGCTTTAGACTTTGACCGACTCGAAACTTGGGCACTAACAGGTTTTACCGATATCGATTTTGAAAGAGAGGCAATTTACAGCGGATTAAATCGGCTTTACAAAGAAGCGAGAGGTTTACCGTTTGAAGTTAATCTAAACAAAAAACTTAACGCCTCTGACTTTGGTTTAGTAATCAAAGAGCCGAAGCAATTTACCGTCATTCCACAGAGACTCTACTACCTTAGCCTTAAACGGTCAGAAGCCCTCATTGATGAAGCTTATGCCCTTCGTGATGAACTGGAACAGCTTACAGAATACATCGCCACATACTCTGATAGGGCGTATAAAGGTTATGCTAAGTATCTGGTCAGTGATGAAGCCATACTTAAAAACGGTAATATTCAATGGTATTTAGGTAAACAAAAATCAAGTAAAAAGCGCACCCTTGCCTTTCAAGAATCCTTTGCAGCACTTAACTCTCCAAGTAAAGAAGATACACAGGCTCTTATTCGCCTTCATAAACCAGAGATAAAGCGCGACTACATTGATAAGTTCCACAATGAACGTAAGTTAACGATTGGGCAATGGACAATCACCAACCTCAAAGAGGCTCGATTGCTTTTTACAAAACTCAGTGGTGGCTGCCTATGGGGTTTAATGGCTCGAACAGGAATGAGAATCGATGAGGTGTATCACCTAAACACCGCTCAGGGCTGCACGACTGAGATAATAAAAAGACAGAAGATACACGTTATCCATGCCAACCTATCAAAGACAACAAAAGGCTCTCAATCAAAGCAAGATGAGTTTGTCACCACTGAAACGGGCATGAAAGCGTATGAAGTTCTTCAAGCGCTACATACGCCACTAAGAAAGCTGCATCCAGGCTCACAATTTTTTTTCCATAAAATAAAAGGGGATTGTAGTGAAATAACTAAGAATAATTTAGGTAGACACTCTAAAACTTGGTTTGAAAATGTGATGGGCGAAGAGCTTACATTAACCAATGAAGATATTAATGACCTAAAAACATCTGACCCAAATTTATCGTTTGAAGTAGGTAATGATTATGAATTTTCAGCGCATCAGCTTCGTCGCTCTTTTGCTTACTACTTAATTGGATACGAGCTTTGCAGTTTTCCGCAACTGAAACAGCAATTCAGCCATGTATCTATGGCAATGACGAGGCACTATGCTAAGAGCGCCAGTAAACTCCAAAAAATTAGACAAACGAAAAAAACTCTTGCTAACGAAATTGATGAGGAAAGAATCGATCAGAAAGCCCGAATTTATTTGAGCATCTATCAAAAACTGGCAAATAAGGAGCGAGTTGCAGGAGGCAAAGGCAAAGAGTTTGCTAAGAGTATGATGAAAACAGACCGCAACTTATTCAAGGATAAAGTTGATAATGACATGCTTTCTCTAAGCTATTGGAAAAAGCAAATTCGAGCTCAAAATCGCCACATTCATGCGGTTGCGCCAGGCGTATACTGCACTTCGACCACCTGTGGTTTAAGAACGCTTGTTAACCTGATGGAATGTGTAGACTGCAAGAATGATTACATCGTTGATGCCGTATTTGCCGAAGCAAAGCGTAAAGAGGCAGAAATACACATGCTTTATGATATTGAAAATGATGAGCTAACCCCTCAAACCGCTTCTGAATCTTATATAAAAATTCAAGCGGCAGAGCGTATTATGAAGGATTTAAATGTCGACTTTGAGCCTGTCACCTTTCCTGATGAAGTTAAGAATTTACTTATCCCATACGGAGTTACATCATAATGTCACAGATAACCCAAAATAAGCTAATCAAAGCATTGGAAAGACTTTTGGATGGTGACATATCGAAGTTAACATCGAAAGAGCTGCGTAATAAAGCAAGAAAGGGAAAGCTCAAAATCAACAATAGTAATGTTGAAAAAGAAGCAGGTCTGTCTACTGGCGCACTCAGAAGGCATAATGACGTAGTTTTAATGATAGAAAACAAGTCGTTAGAAATACAAGTTGCTAAAGATGCAACAACTGATTCCCCCATTGAAGTGCTTCAAAAAGAAATAAAATCACTCAAAGGTGAAAGAGCACAAGCGAATAAAAAGAAAAAAGAGTATTACGACGAAGCTCAAAGCCATAAGGGTGCGTTAGCTGTTCAAGCTGCCACTCATGTAAAGGTGGTTCAAGAACTAATGGAGATGTTACATGAAAGTCAGCGAGAAGAGGCTATGGATAAAGTCGTATCGTCTCGTTCAGACAATGTTATTGCACCCCAATTTAGAAAACCAAAGTAGCGTTAAGCGCTGTAACTCAAAAGATTATCCTGTTTAGTGTAATCACTAAACAGGACCGTTAGTTATCGATAAAAATACGCACTCTAACGATATAAAAATGCACTCAACAGGACGTAGCTAACCCACACTACTCCACATAACTTTAATTTAGAAAGTAAGGATTAAGACCAATGGTAATCGAAGCTGGACAAACTGCACCAAATTTTACCCTGAATGACCAAGACAATAACCCTGTAACACTATCTGAACTTCAAGGTAAGAAAGTACTGATCTACTTCTACCCACGCGCTTCAACACCTGGCTGCACCGTTCAGGCTCAAGGGTTACGTGACACTAAAGCTGAGCTAGATGCCCACAATGTTGTTGTTCTTGGTGTCAGCCCAGACACACCGAAAAAGCTGACGAACTTTATCAACAAGCAGGAGCTGAACTTCACTCTACTTGCAGATGAAGAGCACAAAGTTTGTGAGAAGTACGGTGTTTGGCAACTCAAGAAGTTCATGGGTCGTGAAAACATGGGCGTAGTAAGAACAAGCTTCCTGGTTGATGAATCTGGTAACCTTGAGCATGTATTTAACAAGTTCAAGACCAAAGACCATCACGAGGTTGTATTGGACTACCTAAATAGCAAATAACCTTCCATGATCTATTAACTCTTAAACTTGGGGGCAGATATGATTGGCTACATTCGAGTATCAGATCCACGTAAAGCCGATGGCGAATCACAAAGAGAAGCTATCAGGGCATACGCCACTATGCGTGGCATACAGGTATCGGATTGGATTGAAGAGCATGTATCTGCCACCAAGACAGAACTTAGTGATAGGAAATTATCATCGCTTCACAACAAAGCATCGTCGTATCAGATATTACTCGGCTTGGCCGCAGTAAAATAATGGAGTTGGTAGGCGCAATAGACCAGATAGCCTCATACGGTGAGCTACATTTGGCATAAAACGACACCATCATTAACTCAAAAAATGCGGATAATGCAGAAATCCTTTTTACGGTTATAGGGCAATCATTTGCAAGTGCGGTAGAGGCCCAGAAACGCTCTGAGCGCGCCAAAGCAGGCCATGCAAAACGTAGAGCTAAAGGGCTACCATCTGGCCGTCAGAAGGGACAGAAAGTTAAATCCAAACTTGATGAACACACCGCCTATATATTGAACCTTCTCGACACCAAGACCTCCAAAGCTGAAATTCTAAGAAAACTTAATGAATGAACGTGGTATATCGATTTCTCGAAGCCGATTTTACTCTTGGTTAGAAGACCGTGGACTTCATAATAAGAAAACCGAATTTCAGACTGATATGTTCCAAGTACAAGGCTAGCTAGCTTCGAGTAACACGCCCATCGCTGACACGTTAATTTGCCCCATTCTGCGTTAGCGAATAGACATCCTTACCGTCTCGACCCATCAGTTTTCAATAGACTTTTTAATGGCAATCAATGGTGTCTGTTGAAATACCCCACTTTGTCGCATTCTCGCGCTCACTGAAAGCGAGCACAAAACATTAGTTCATTTAAAACAATGCCTTATAATGTAGAGTAACAGAAAGTAACAGTGTTCTACTGGAGTTAACTTGTTACTAGATCCTTATGTGATAATACGGGGCCCACGCTTCATCAAAGAAAAGGCGCCTCCCGGCGCCTTTGGCCTATGAGGGCAGCAAGTGATCACCCTTTACCGGGGGCTGGAGTTGAGCCACCCTCTTCTTCTGCTTTGAACTCTCTCCCAAGAGTACCCATTTCCCTGCTTAAAGCCGTTTTCGCTACCGCAGTTTTGCTAACTTTCAACTTATTTTCTCTTGCATGTTTTTCGGCGGCAATATCGAGTTCCATTTGTTTCTTCAGCTTTTTTTCTTCGGTTTGGTTGTTCCTTGGAACATACTCATACTTGTCGTTCATGATTTCCACTAGATCGGATTCAGGAATACCGGTTTCCTCTGCCACCTTCATAATAGAAGCTGCTATGCTGCGATGTAAATTTCGTTGGACGATACCTGACATTTTATTACCCTTAAACAATAAGTTACCCAATCAGCGACATTGCTGTTTGGGTAAGAATGGCATGATTGACTGAGTAGTTTTGCAATCACTATCACCACGCTTACTGGGAAGTTTAAAGTGGAACCTCCGAAAATTGCGGGCAAAAGAAAGGCGTAATTAAATTGGCTGTTATTTAGCAAAATTGTGTGTGTATACTGAGAGGGTTTGCTTAAGAGCAGGAACACTTTATGGATAGAACACCAGAAAACCCGCTAAAAAGAGAACGTCAAGAATGCAATGCTCTGTCGGAGATGACCAACTTCATCGCCCAAGAAATATACAAGCTGGCATTGCTAAAACAATACCCTGATCAATACTCGTTGATATACAACCTATCAAAGCACATCTGGGAACAGTTTTCGCCCCTGTTAGATCAGGGGTTTGACAGTATGTTAGAAAGCCTGAGTTGTGATTTAGTTGATCTCATTGTATACGGTGCTTCAAAGGCCGACTTCGAAGAAAGAGTTAGTCGTGTGTTACAAGAGCCAGATGTTCTCCAGTTAGGACTTGAAGCAAAAACCTATAGCGATGGCGAAGAAAAGCTAGAGGGGAATGACGAACCGTTTGACTATGAACGGCACGAACGAGAGCTTAAACAAGCTGCATTTCAGCTGGCTAAGGGTATCTTCAAAAAGAATCGTGGTTTCAAAACCTCAATACCTCACAAGTACCCACCGAGCGTAATAGGCTATACGTTCGATTACTATGACGCCCTAAGTTATTACTACGGCCTTTTCTTCATTTCACAATCAAATAAAGATGGAACAGAACACACTTTCTATCTTGCTCCGTATAAGTCTATGCGTCCTTATGACGAAAGGCTCATCCATGAAAGCAAAGGTATAACTCGAGAGTTCACGGTACCTGATACAGCGCTATCTAGGTCGAAACTTCAATATGCCAGTTGCAAGGAAGCTCTCCCTGCCTATTACAGTGTCAGTTACTTTATCCAGGAACCACCACTTGAGGCAGTTTCGAAAACAAGCGAGATGCGATTCCGTATAGACCTATCAACGCCTATATCGGATGTTGAATTAGAAAAGGCGCTAGCTGATTTACGAGCACAAATATCTATTGCGCAGAACCATAATCGGATTGCCGATATGCTTCTTGCAGAGAACGAAGCTGACCTGGTAAAGGCTCATAACACCCCAAAACTTGAGCCGATTGACTGTACTGAGTTTATGCGACTTCACAAAGTCCAACTGCCAGAGCTGAACTCTCACCATCATGCAAAAGCATACCTCTGTGGTTTGATTGTTCTCTTTGAACACTACGTTCGAATTACCACCACAGGTGATTCGGTAACATTTTCTTGGGGGAAGAATAGTGACGGCCTTTCGAGGGAGGTTAGATTTGGGGATGTTTCTGAAAAACTAAGCAAAGCACATGGTTCAAAGGGATTTTCTGCGTCGACTATTGAAGATGGCTACAAATTAGTAAAGACGGTGTTCAATCACCATATCCAGGATTTCCGGTTCGGGAGAGTTCAATTCGATGCTCGCCTAAACACAAAACAAAGAGACAAATTGAGGGAGGTTATGCCGGTTAGGTTAGAGCGCCTACATAAGGATGATGTCGACAAAGCTAAGTCATTGATTACGCAGCACCGTAAACAAGGGCGAGAAGCAGAGGTTAAGCCTCACCCTAACGGGAGCTATGTGATTACATGGTGAACACACTGAATAGCATCAAACTTAAGATACAGATCTGAGCTAGACGGTTTTGCATTATTTTTGCCCTAATTCAGCTTATCTGAAGTGGACAAACACAAGCTCCCACGCTAACTAGAAATTGTCCCTCAACGTGCAACATATCAGGTTGGTACGATTTGACCGATTTTTCGCCGTAACTTCCTGTAAAGCTAAGCTCTTACAATTCCAAACCTTTGAGGGGGCATTAGCCACTTTCTCTATTTGCATTTCATACAACTTAGCCTTCTTTTATTTTAATATGTCCCTGCTCAATCAATAAAATGAACCGTTCAAAATCATGCTGATAGGCATAGATAGGATGTGGCGCAGATGAGCCAGCTAAAAATTCTTCGAAAGCCAATCTATAGGCGGTAGGTAATTCATTTGGGTCAATGACTTTGAATGGAACATTGGGCAAATTAAAAGGGGTTAGTGTTGGGTATAACGTTGATTTATTTGTTGTCATAGAGATCTCCTTTCCTTTCGTTAAGCTATTATGTTACGTAGCACGAATCAAAGTCAGGCATCAACATTTAGGTGACTATCAGTTGTTCTAAATGATAGACGGGACTCAACGTAATCTTAGGAGTTTGTTATGAACCAGAAAACTAGACTGCGCAGTTTAGGCGGTGGGCTCAACACTATTTCCGATTTTTCGCGGCAAGACATTGATGTTAGTTTTTGGCAAGAGTGCTGTGCTGAATTAAAAGTATATGCCGTTTTACGAACGAAAGGTGGGAGTGGTGAGCGTCATACTGTGCGAGTTCTACAGAAAGAGTTAATGCGGCGTGGAGAGCGCCCTCTCGTTGTAAGAATCTTTGGAACTCGCAAGGACGAATATGGACCATACTTTGATTCATTGGCTCGATTAGAGAATTCTGAGGAATTGACGGGGTCTGTCATGTGGGATTGGAGCGAGTGTCACTGCAACCATCAGTTGGCACTAGCTCTATTCAAATCATCATTTACGAGCGTAATTTTAACTCAAGGGGGGAGCTCTGGAGTAGACTATAAAGATGTCATGAATGCTGCAGAATTGGCTCGCCATACATACCTAAGCGTCAATATTGACTGTAATTTATCTGTAGAAGCACAAAACAACATTCTAGAAGAGCTGAAACATTTAGAGTGTGTTTCTTCTGTAATCTGGCGAGGGGATCGATGGGATAACCCTATATATGGGTTAATGAATTTGTCGAGTGTACGTGTCGAACACCCCTTGTCACAGCTTAGCTAAGTAAGTTTATCTTAGCGTAATACTAAGTTATCAATTTCATCTCTAACTTCTTGCAAATCAGATAAGTGTCCTGAAACGATGATACTAGTTGGGCTTCGCCCATTGAAGAAGATGTTGTTATTTGCATGACTCATAAAGCCATATACATTGTCTTCATTGCTAAATATTGTCCTTAAAGTGGCATGAATATTTAAAATGTGGCTAATTCTAACTTCAAGACTATCCTCTTCAGTTGGTAGAACAACTTGTATCGGTTCATGGGTAGCTCCCCATTTTAACAACAATGTTTCGGCGGCTTTAAGCCCAGATGCTAGCCTTTGACTCATCAATACTTACCCCTAATTTATTATCGTTATATCAAATATTAACGCATCTTCGACAGTTTTCTTCACCTAACCAAGCCTTGATGTACAAAGCATAGGTGGCTGTATGTTTTGGTTTAATATTTGAGAGGGTAGATTTCCTATATATGGTTTCACTTTCAACAGAACTGCGACGTAGAATCGACAAAATGTCGATCTTATGTCTATCAAATCAAGGTTAATGCAGCGACATAGAATCAACAAAATGTCGATTCTATGTCTATTGAGATCCTCAGCAGTTGTTGCAAAATTTGCAACGACTAAATTATGACAATACTCTTTGAGCCTAGTGATATTTACTTGTTATCCCCTAAATGAGCTTCACCTGATAATACAAATTCTAATAATCGGCTAGTTTACAATACAAAAGTAATGAATGACACATAGCGAAACCTGCACTCATAGTCCCTGATTAAAGTGAATTGACTGAATCATAGCTACCCAACTTTCCGCAAGGGGTGATCATAAAAGCACTTAAGGAATGTATTGCGAAGCTCCTTGTCATCACACTTATCAACCTCAGCCTTAACCCGCATAGCATCAAGAAAATCAATCTCATACTTATTTAGAGTGCATTTAGCATTGTTCAACAAAGCTATTGACTCATCGCTGAAGCGACCTGTCGTCCATATCTCAAAGCGTAGCTTTTTACCCTTCCAATCATTATGTAGCTTTGCATATTTGTTTAGGGTTGGCACCCTCTGTTGAAGCCACTTTTTCACTTCTTCATGCTCAACGACACCGCCTGCGCGGTGTCCTTTACACTCAATAAAAAGAATCTCACCATTTCCTTCAGATATGACATCAGCTTCAGCAGAGCCAGAGTCGGTTTTACACTTTTCATTAATTCTTATTCGATGAGATAGTTGAATCTTTGGGATGAGTGTTGCGGTGAAATACTCAAACAGCGCTCCCCGTAAGTTCCCGGCAGCACCTTCTATCTTACCTAGAGAGTCAAACAAAGCGTTAAACTTTTCAGGCTCTAACGTAACTGTTTTAGCTGCTTCATCCAACGTTTTAATTAAGTTCTTCAACCCTTTGGCAATTTCTTTTCCAAACAGGTTTTCCACCGTCGAAGGCATAATTCCAGCTTCTTTCGCCGCTTGGAATGCGTCAGATTGAAAGTCATCAGCTACGAAAAAATGTAGTGTTCTACCGACCCGTTTTAAACCTCTTAAAGCCTTACACTTTCTGATAAACGGCTCTATTCCACTAAGTCCAACTTTACTTCCTAGGTACACATCACATGTAAAAAATCCCGGATTTATCTCAGAAGTAGAGCCTCTCTTAAAATCAGTTAACCCTGAGACATAGGAAGGCCCAGCTATATCCCACGCGATAGTGCTAACTTGCGGCAATTCATAACCATCTCTATCAACTAACTTGTGGTAACTGACCATTCCTATGTTCTTTGCCCAGTTAGAAATAGCTTTAATAAGAATATTCTCAGCCAATAAACGAGCTTGTTGTTCTGCTACGAGCCAACTCTGGCCTTCATGTTCAAGCAGGGTGACACACCGCCCCAAGCCATCAAAGTGCTTTTGTGTAAGTACACCGATAGACTCTAACCTCTTTAAAACTTCATCTGGGGATAGATGTTTTTTCTGCTTCAAAGGAGAACCACAACAAATTAGAAAATGCCTGTAAGGTACAGGGCCGCCCCTCTGTATCAACGCAGAAATAGCAAACCAGTAAGCTGAATTAGTGTCTTTAAATGCTCGATACAAAGCCTCCCAGTAGAAAGGAGAGCGATAATCTTTTCTTAAATAGATGAACCTCGCATTCCGCGCGAATTTTATCCCGCTCAATCGATGCATGTCAGGGCAACCACGGGATACTTGCTTTCTAGCTGCATCGGAAGATAAACCAAACCTTTCAACAAGCTTTTTGTTCAAATCAGAGCTAAGGCAAGGTCCCTCTTCTTTTAAGATCATTTCGACTTTGTTCATGTCACACTGCGCTATATATATTTCCTTTATTAAGGATAGTAGCCGTCTTTTTCTTCCTTGTACACAATCCCTTATATTAGAATGACTTATAACAGTGAAGCTACAGTAAAGTTCTAACTCTGTCACAGTCGCTATCTAAACGACACTCTATCACCTGATATTTTCAGCTTCAAATAGCACTAGACTTCACAGCTAAAAAGCAATATTCCATATGAGATTATCCCAGCTTTGTTAGTGAGCGACCAAGCTCCGATGTGTTGAGTTTCACACAATTAAAACCTTGTTTATTTAATAGTTAACCATTCCCAGTGGTCACGTGACTTGATTCAAGTATTAAGTTATGAACTACATGGTATATTCACAAGATTGCCTAGAATTTCTCTAGGTGTGCCTGCCCAGGTTATTCCTAGTTAAATTAAATTGGATAACAAAATATGTATCTTTCAGAATTAAAAACAAAAAACTTCAGACAATTCAATGATTTTTCTATGTCCTTTAACAAGGGACTAAACTTGCTTGTTGGCGAAAACAACGCTGGTAAGAGCTCGGTAATCGATGCCATTAGGTTTACACTTGATACGACTTCTGCTGAATGGGTGAGCTTGAAAGATACTGATTTTCATCATGGAACAGATGAGTTAAGCATTGCCCTTAAGTTTGAAAACTTGTCTTCGCGCGAACTGGGAATATTTCTGGAGCATTTAACGAATGAAGAGACAGAACCAGGACATAATCGAGCAATTTTAGTTGTAAACCTCAAGGCTAAACTAGCACTAAACCCTTTTAAGAAAACTCAATTTATTAAGACTGAATTTCGTTCAGGGCTTAATGGTGGAGGACCTACGATTGATAGAGATATACGAGAATATCTTGCTGCAACGTATTTGAAACCTCTTCGAGATGCAGAAACTGAACTATCAGCAGGAAGATCTTCAAGACTTTCCCAAATTCTTGGTGGTAGTTCTAGTGTAGCTGGTGATTCTATTGCAACGGAGCGTATTATTCAGTTACTGACAGATGCAAGTAGAGCTATTCAGTCAGATAGTGCTATTCAGGCTACTCAGGCGAATATTACTGAGTTAGTAAACTCGTTAACGTTCAGGCCAAATGTATTTGCACCAGTTTTGAACCTTCTAGGAAGCCAAGACTACGGTGACATGAATGATTCAGAGAGAGCGTTGGCGCTCAAAGCCATCCTAGAAAAATTATCCCTTGAACTGGATGCTACTGGTGTTAAGCATGGTCTTGGATACAGTAGTTTGCTCTTTATGGCTGCAGAGTTGATGCTGATTAACCAAGAGGAAAGCCACTACTCTTTGTTACTAGTTGAGGAGCCAGAAGCTCACCTTCACCCCCAACTACAACTGAAGTTCATTAACTACCTTCGAACCGAAAATAGTAATTTACAGTGCATTTTATCCACCCATAGTCCAGTACTTGCGTCCAAGGCTCCACTGGAGAGCTTGATTTTGATGCAACAAGGACAAGCATTCCCGTTGAGGAAGGGGTGCACAGCTCTTGAGGAAGGTGATTACATTTTTCTAGAAAAATTTTTAGATTCCACTAAAGCGAATATGTTTTTTGCTACAGGTGTACTTTTGGTTGAAGGTGTTGCTGAAGTTGTACTAATTCCCCAAATCGCGAAGTTGCTAGGTAGACCGTTAGAGGACTACGGTGTATCACTAGTTAGTGTTAACGGCTTATCGAGAAAACGTTACGCAAAAGTTTATCGTTCTGGTTCTATAGAAGAGGCAAAGCCATTACCAATTAAAGTTGCGTGTATTACAGATTTGGATTTGTGGCCGAGTGAAGCTGAAGATACTGGAGAGGAAGGTTGCATTGGATTTAAAGAGAAGATGCGGCCTAGTGGTAGAAAGCTAGGCAATCTTAGCTACTGGCTTAATGAATTGACGGATGAACAGATAGAGGGGAAAAAAGCGAAGAAATCCGAGTTTGATGGAGAAAATGTTCGAACCTTTATTTCTAATGAATGGACTTTTGAGTTTTGTCTAGCCAAGTATGGGCTCAGCGAGGAACTATATGAAGTAATCAAGGGTAATCTCGATGGTTATGACACATTAAGCTCTAATAACCAGGAAAGAGCGGTACAGATATATAGCTTTATAGAGGGCGGGAAAAGTGAAGTAAGCTACTCGCTGGCTAACCTGCTATCTCGTTATGAGGGGCGCGCAGAAGAACTAAAAACAAAGCTACCACCTTATATTATTGATGCTATTGAATATGTAACAGAACCATTCTCCAGTGAAGAGGAGCTTTCGCAAGATGATTGATATAAGCAATGAAGACATCAATGCAGTTGAAAGCACTCTCGGTTTAACGTTCGACGAAACAAGAAGACAAATCATCACCACATATGATGATGTTCAAGCGTGCCCCGGTAGTGGTAAAACAACCATAGTGGCAGCCAAGTTAATGATACTTGCTAAAAAGTGGAAACCAGGTAATCAGGGGATATGTGTATTAACTCATACAAATGTTGCTAAAGAAGAAATAATTGCTCGGCTGAATACGAGTTCAGATGGACAAAAATTACTCTCTTTCCCACACTTCATCGGAACAATACAAGAATTCGTGAATAAATTCTTAGCAATACCTTATCTACGCTCAAGTGGATTTACAGTTAGTCATATCGATGATGATATATGTAACAGCAAAGGTTGGAGTCTACTGAATATTGGTACGAAACGTTACCTAGAGCAACGGCATATATCTTCCTTGGATAAATTGCAATATAGGTTCGTTGATGAACAACTAGTCCTAGGAGTTCCTGGCTTTAATTCAGAATCTCCCTCACTTAGTTACCAAAATTTGGAGTCGGTGAAAGCGACACTATTAAAATTAGGTTGCTTTTATTTTCATGAGATGTATGCATTCGCAGAACATTATTTACTAAGTAATCCATCGATATATCCAGCTATAAGGTCGCGCTTTCCATATGTTTTTATAGATGAAATGCAAGATACGCAAAAATTCCAAGATGAACTACTCAACAAGGTATTTAATGTTGAAAGCGTTTTATTTCAAAGATTTGGTGACCCTGATCAAGCGATCTACAGTGGTGAGCAAGAGGAGAACGAGTCTTACAATCGAATGGAACTAAGTAAAGTTGAAAATAGTCATCGATTTACTAATTCTGTAGCAGTTTTGGCAAAAAACCTCAGTTACAACCGCATTAACTTACAAGCCCCTCTTGATGTTTCAGAACATACGTATCACACCATCTTTTTAGTTGATGAGAACTCACGTGATGCTGTTTTCGAAAAATTTGCTGAATTATGTGTGCAAGCTGTACCTGAAGACTGTAAGCGCAAAATAAAAACAGTGGGTGCTGTCGGGACTAGAAAGGAAGGGGGATTGACGATTTGTAACTATCTTGATTCTTTTGATAAATCGAGCTCGGTAAAGGCATTCAAACCATGCAAACTTATTCATTACCTCTACGAAGGGCGTCGACGCAAGGATTACCACGTATCATATCGCTTAGTTTTAGATGGCATATCTAGGCTCGGTCGAAAGGCAGGTGCGGAGGTAATGCACCAAGAAGGTAATGTTGCCTACTCTGTAAATGCTATTCGTAGGTATTTGAAGGAGTTCAACCATACTCTCGATTTTAACCTTGTTGTCAGGGGGCTAATTGCCAATGACTTAAATGCTCAAAACTGGGGAAGTGCGATTGAACGTTTGTGCGATATTTTAGCTTTAACCATCCCCGATGGTCTTGAGGAATTCATTTCCTTTGATTCTGATAAATTAGAGGAAGACATTACCGAACAGGGTCGCCGCCTAAATACGGTTTATACCAATGTCTCGGGACGATTGATTGAAAATGAAGTCACAACGATTCATGCAGTAAAGGGGGAAACACACGCAGCGACCCTAGTTTTAGAGACCAAGTTTCATCAGAAGGATATTGCAACATTAATTCAGTACATCCTCAATGAGAATAGAAGCAAACCTAGAGGAGCTCGTAAAATTAAGTTTATGAAACAGTTGTATGTAGCACTTACAAGGCCTGAGCATTTACTTTGTTTAGCAATGGATAAATCTGACTTTCCGTCTTCGCTGGTTAGCGTAAGAGAACATGCGGGTTGGAAAATACACGATCTTACTTTGGAGTAGAAGAAAGGACCGTCTAATACTGAGTGCCCACATTCAGTTTATCTGAAGAGAATAACTTCGTCTTGGGCTCTAACTCACCTCTGCCCGAAACGAAATAAAACTGGTTAAAAAAAGCATTACTATGAAACTTACACTTGACTGCGAAAAAACAATAAATGTCAAACTTGATGACGGTTGCTACGCGATACTGTCTTTAGAAAGAGGCAGGTACCCAACACTTGAGTGTACAAATAAGTTTGCGCCTTTTATACCTCAGGATATAGATGAAATCGTCGTTCATGATTACGTGAGTGGTGGCAAATCAACGTACTATTTATCAGGTCGTCACGATTCTTCATACGATAATGAGCTTTTTGGCCACGTATACACAGGGGCTGCAAATAGACATAAAATTACACAAGTCTCTTTTATAATGCCTCAGCTTTCCACCTACTTTAATCATGAGGTAAAAAGGAGATTTGAGGAAAGTGGAGATATGTCAGCTCAAACTAACATTGAGCCACTGAATGCAGAGTTAGTGAATAGTAAGAGCATTAAGAATGTTGATATCTTTCAATCTAAACACTTGAAAGATAACGACAATGGAGATGGTTTCATATTCACTAGCACCCTAGATATCAACTTTACCTACGATACACCTGTTTCAATGGACGAGATTTCCAAGCTAATGTTCAAAGTGACTAATCTGTTTACGTGGCTGTTTGGAACATCTAGTTACGCAACAAGAATTGACTTGTTCGACGAAGACTCAAACAAAGGGTACCTCTATGTCCCAAGCTATAAAACAAAAGAGACAGAAAAAGTTTCTCAACCATACCCATTCATGCCCGCAGACCAGCTAAGAGCCTCATTTCAAGCAATCTGTCAGAACTACTTTGTAGATAACACATTTGTTTTCGAGAATATATGGTCGAAAACAATCCCATTATTCAGCATAAAAAACGTGCTTGAATACGAGTTGATGCTATATGCGTCTATTCTTGACAAGTACTTTAGTTATAGAGTCGAACTGCATGAGCTGAGTGATGTAATGTCCCAAGATGACTATGCTAAGTTCATAGCAAAACTAGCGCTTCTTGTAGAGAGCGAACCATTGATTACAAAAGCTATTGATGAAGGGACAGTAATTAACATAGCAGATGAAGCTACGCTCAAAAGATTTATACCAAATCGCAGTGCAACAACACTCAACAAGAAGGCTAAAACTTACTTGCGTTATATCGGCAAAACTGTGCCAGATGTGTTCATCAATGATAAAGATTTCTATCAGATAAAGGAGATACGAGATCGAGCGGCACACGGTGAGATGGAGGTTCTCTCTACGCAACAAGTCTATTTGTATCTAAACAAGATCAAGATGCTTACTATGTATATGATATATAAAGATTTAGGCATTTCAGATAACAGTTTCCTTGAGCTACTATGTATGCCCTATCATGAATTGAAACAAGGTTGTCGATTGGATTCTTTTAAGCGTGATGTTGCTTTAAGCAAAGCAAACATAATGCAAGTTAACGAGTCCACATTTAACTTTGTGAAGAACGAACAGGGTATTTTTTCTTTCGTCTTTTTTAGGGATCAGCACACTTATCACGTTGATAAAAAGTTAACTCGCCGCATAAAAGAGGCATTTTTTGGAGATCATGTTACATCAAATAAATTCAGAAACTTCGAAGAGTTTGTACAATCACAAGTTTCTGATGATAAGAAAGTGGCATATATTTCAGACTCTTACGTTAAGTATGGTAACCAGACATATCTGCTGAGAGGAATAGTTGTTATCGACAAACTATCTAAATTGCAGTCATTTAACAATTCTAGGATCTCAGGTGAAAGTTGTATCAATACGTAACATGTTTATGTCCTACCTTCGAGTCAGTAGGATCCTGCTGACTCATGATTACCCCAAAGTGGTTTAGAACACAAGCTCATGCAAATTTTGTTAATTGATTTCCATACTAAAAGTTATCTCAGAGTGTGTACGAACGGCACTGGTATCAATCTAGCCCTTAAGTCGTTCTAAGTGAGAGGTTGGCTATGTAACGACTATAGCAAACTTCTCGGATTGAGTTCAGCGAGAAAAAATAGAACAAAAATAAAGATTTGCATTCATGGATTTTAATTCTTATGTTTTAAGAAAATAAACCAATATGCAAAGTAAAAAGCCGCTGCTAGCAGCACTACTGACGATAGCCTTGAATGGCTGCGTTAACATCAATTACATACCAAACAATAAAGGCCACATTCAGATTAAACTTGACGAAAAACCAAGTATCCTGAATGGCAATGAACTGGAAGCTAACCTGTCTATGCAAGAACTAAAACCTCCGATAAGCGCAAGTCACGACAGCCACTAAACACAGAACGCCTTCATGTGGGGGCGTTCTGGTTATAGCAAAATGATGTTCAGAGTGGATTGCTAATTTAGCAAACTCACGACACTCCACTCTAAAAGTGTTTGGAACCCAATAAGCATTTCGCTTTCGTTGCTTCAGACTATGTTGCACATCATCAGGATGTATTCTAGCTTCTCACGCCATAGTCTTGGTCGATTTTTTATGACAAATTTTCACTCAAAAGTCGTTATAAGAGCCCCCATTTACAAAAAATCATGACAATTGTTATAATGTAAGCTCTTAAAGTGAATAAACTAACATAACTCACTGTTAAAATTAGGTTTTGTCAAACAACGTCAAAAATGCTGTCTTAAAAAGCTCCCAAGGGTGCTTTCACATGGGTAAAGTATACGATGGTCTGCACCGTATTAGCTTCCTAATTGATGAAGAAGGTCAGATTGAACACGTCTTCAACAAGTTCAAGACTAAGACTCACCACGAAGTGGTTTTAGATTACTTCAACCCAGAAGCTTAATGGCTGTTTCGGTTAAAAGCGCTAAGTTCAAATGAGCTTCTTAACCCAATGCACCGTAGCAAAAGAATAGATCAAAAAGGCCAAATCTCATTAAGATTTGGCCTTTTTTGTAATGGGTATTTGTTAGTGCTTACACTAAGTACTTAATTAGTGCGAGTGCTCAGGATCATCGTCCAACGCATGGCTCGGTAAGGCATTCCAAACCGCTTTCACTAACGTTGCCAATGGAATAGCAAAGAACACACCCCAGAATCCCCATAAACCACCAAACACCAATACAGCAACAATAATCGCAACAGGGTGTAGGTTCACCGCTTCAGAGAACAGAACGGGTACTAACACGTTGCCATCTAGTGCCTGAATAATGCCGTAAGCCAGCAACAACCAGTAGAATTGAGGCTCAAGCCCCCACTGGAACAGGCCAACAATCGCTACGGGCACGGTTACCGCTGCCGCACCGATATACGGGATCAATACTGATAAGCCAACCGCCACGGCTAGCAGTGTTGAATAACGTAAATCTAGGATCGCAAAGGTGACGTAACTGACACCGCCGACGATTAAAATTTCAACTACTTTGCCACGAATATAGTTCGAAATCTGTTGGTTCATCTCTACCCAAACCTTGGTCGCTAAACGACGGTTTTTAGGTAGTACACCACTCGCCATACCAATCATCTCTTCTTTATCTTTTAGTAAGAAGAAGATAAGCAAAGGCACAAGAATCAAGTAAACCGCAAGCGTGGCTAGACTGACAAGAGAAGCAACAGAACCTTTAACAACGCTTTCCCCAAAGCCTAGTGCTTTATTCTTCGCATTCGACATGACGGATTCAACAATCTGCAAGTTTGCTAACTCAGGGTAACGTTCAGGAATCGTCGAGATGAACTTTTGTAAGCCGCCATACATACTTGGGATATCATTAATAAGGTTACCAACTTGCCCCCAAATGGTTGGCACTAGGCCAAATAGCGCAAGCAACATTAAACTAAAGAACATCAAGATCACCAGCATCACAGAAGGCGTTCGGGGAACCCCTAGTCTCTGAAGCTGAGTTACTGGCCACTCTAACAAGTAAGCCAACACAATCGCGACCAATAACGGAGCGATTAAATGACCAAAGAAGTAGATAGTAATAAAGCCGAATAGAATGATGGCAACCAAACTGACGGCATGGGGATCAGAGAAACGTCGTTTATACCAACGATTAACCATTTCAAGCATTTGATTGCAATTCCTTTTTAGTAACGAGGAGGTGATGGTAGCTAGAGCAAGCCTCAGTAATTACAACGTAGGCGTGCTGAGATAAAAAGCTCACAATATCTTTCATCGAGCTGTTATCAGAGACGTAAATTGACAATGATTGTCCTACTTCTAACTTTACACTGTGACGCTTGGCTAACAATAACGCCATTGGACAGCGCTCTTGGCGTAAATCTAGAATATTAGGTGTCATTCTTGGACTCGATGCTTATTATAAGAGGCATATTGTAATCTGTTTTTAAAAACGTGCCATCATTGATTCATCTTCCTTCATGATAGCGCACGCGCTTGGTAAAGGTTAAATCGGATACAGAACCAATTTGCATTGCACTTGTCTTACTGTCAGAAGAAACGGAGTATTACTGACTAATATGTTTAAACGCGCTCGCTCAATTGCTTGCTTATGCATCGCAGCAACATTAGGTACCCCAACGTTAGCAAATACCAATAGTTTAGAGCTACCGGATATCGGCACTGCTGCTGGCGGTACACTCACTATCGATCAAGAACTTATCTATGGTGATGCCTACATGCGCATCATCAGAAACAGCCAGCCTATCGTCAATGACCCGGTTCTAAACCAATACATTGATACACTGGGCCATCGCCTAGTCGCGAACGCTAATGATGTAAAAACACCTTTTCAATTCTTTATGATCCGTGATCGCAATATCAATGCCTTCGCATTCTTTGGTGGTTATGTTGCATTGCACTCTGGGTTATTCCTGCATGCACAATCAGAAAGCGAACTTGCTTCGGTATTAGCGCACGAGATCGCACACGTAACCCAGCGCCACTTAGCACGCAGCATGGAAGGCCAAGCTCGTCGTACTCCAGCGACCATCGCAGCACTTGCCGCTTCTGTATTACTGGCTATCGCAGCACCCGAAGCAGGAATTGCTGCGTTAACCGCAACGACTGCGGGCAACATGCAAAGCCAAATCAACTACACCCGTAGCAATGAAAAAGAAGCCGATCGTTTTGGTATCAACACGCTAGCAAAAGCTGGTTTCGATGTGAATGCTATGCCACGTTTCTTTGGGCGTTTGGCTGACGAATACCGCTATGCCAGCACGCCACCACCCATGTTGCTGACTCACCCATTACCTCAAGACCGAATTACAGATTCTCGTGCCCGAGCTCGCAGTTATCCACCGCTAAAACTGGCTCCATCATTAGATTACCATCTAGCGAGATCTCGCATTGTCGCGCGTTATGCGGGTATCAATAATGATGCGGCTCTAGATTGGTTTGAGCGCCAACTGAAGAAAGCACCTAAAGCTATAGTGCCATCACTAGAGTATGGCCAAGCACTGGTTTACCTAGATTCGAAAAAGCTAGATAAAGCCGAGCCTATTCTGACAAAGCTAATGAATAGCGATCCGACTAACCTATTTTATTTAGATGCGATCTCGGATCTGCATATTGAACAGAAGCAACCTGAGACTGCGATTAAAGAACTTAAATCTGCACTGGTTCGTCAGCCAAACAACCCAGTTCTAACCATTAACTACGCCAATGCATTGCTCGAGAATGAAAATCTACAAGAAGCTGTTCGTGTATTACAGCGTTACACACACGATAACCCGAACGACGCCAATGGCTGGCATCTGCTTTCAAAAGTAAGTACTAGCCTTGGTAATAGCGACGAAGAGCTCGCCGCTCGTGCAGAGATTTTGGCACTACGAGCCAACTGGAACAAAGCGATTCAGTACTATACGCAAGCAAGCCAAATCGCAGAGCTCGGAAGTTTAAAGCAAGCACGTTACGATGCTCGAATTGACCAACTGATGATTCAGCGGGAACGCTTCTTGTCGCTGCAGTAAATTTTGATTTGCTAGCAAAGACTCGCTACTGAAATAAAAAGCAAGCTCAACAAATACAATGAAGCCGCTCGAGTGGCTTCTATCGACGAATTAAATCAAAAAATAATAGTGAGGAAGAACCATGTCTGTCGTGATTTATCATAACCCACGTTGCTCAAAGAGCCGTCAAACTCTCGAACTGCTTGAAGCAAAAGGCGTACAGCCAGAGGTTATCAAGTACCTAGACACACCTTTAACTGTCGAGCAACTAAAAGTGCTTTTCACTCAGCTTGGTTTTGACAGTGTTCGCGAGATGATGCGCACCAAAGAAGCGGATTACAAAGAAGCAAACCTTGGTGATGCATCGGTTACTGATGAAAACCTTTTCTCAGCAATGGCAACCAATCCAAAGCTGTTTGAACGCCCAGTCGTTGTCGCGAACAACAAAGCAAAAATTGGTCGTCCACCAGAGCAAGTGCTAGAGATCCTGTAATCCAATATGAGCATTAATATTCTTGTTCTCTACTACAGTCGCCACGGCAACACACAAGCTCTAGCCAGGCAGATTGCGCGAGGGGTTGAATCTATCCCGAGCTGCGAAGCCACGTTAAGAACGGTGAACGATGTGTACACGGTAGAAGAGCAGGCTGATTCGCGTTATCAACCAACCGATCCTATCGCAACGTTGCAAGAACTCCGTTCTTGTAATGGTTTAGCGCTAGGTAGTCCAGTTTGGTTTGGTAATATGGCCGGACCTATGAAGCACTTTTGGGATAGCACCACATCATTATGGGTCAATGGTGACCTTATCGATAAGCCTGCCTGTGTGTTTACTTCGTCTTCGTCACTGCATGGCGGTCAAGAAACCACACAGCAAAGTATGATGTTGCCACTGCTTCACCATGGCATGCTGGTGGTGGGAATCCCCTACTCTGAACCTGCGCTGCATAACACTCGAACTGGTGGCACACCTTACGGTGCAAGCAGTACAGGAGAAGCGCCATCGTTAAGTAAAGAAGAGATTGAGTTGGCACAGAATCTAGGTAAACGCTTAGCACGCATCGCCATCAACCAGAAGGGAATTTCTCAATGATGTATATGCCTGAGAGGGCTATGTCTCCCAAGACAAAGTTATTCCGCTACCTTGCTTTAGCTGGCAACTTATTACTATTAGGTTGGGTTGTGGCGTGGCAGATGACACTTTCCCCGCATCCGCACCTTAGCCACACCACACTTGCGATTGCTTGGGCTGTACCGCTATTACTGCCATTACCGGGCATTCTAGCAGGTAAACCTTACACGCATGCTTGGGCGAACTTCGTCCTGATGCTCTACTTCCTGCACGCATTAACCATCTTGTATGTAGACGGTGGTGAACGCTTGCTAGCGGCTGTAGAGCTGCTTCTGACGACATTAGGCTTTGCGGGTAATATCTTATTTACTCGTTTTCGTGCCAAAGAGTTGGGCATCAAGCTGAAGCGCCTTTCTGAAGTAGAAAAGAAAGAGAAAGCGAAATTCGAGCAGTAATATTGATTGGATTTTATAAAATTGAAAACCCAATAAACAAAAAGCCCTGCGAGATTTCTCTGGCGGGGCTTTTTCATGTTTTCACTTCAATCTGTCATGCGGTAGACGATTACGAGCGAGTCCATTCGTATACCAAGCTTGGCTTAGCGTGCACTGGAGCCGTGATGATGAGTGCTTCTTCACCAGATTCGTCTAGCGTCGCATCAGTCGTGCTTGTTAGCTCAGCATCCGTAGAAAGCTCGCTGCCTTTAATCACTTGAACGCTTGAGTCAATCTCACTTCCCTCGCCTTCAGTATCAACAGCGCTTGCTGAATCATCACCTACAGACATAGCGTTGTCTTGCGTTTCAAATTCAGGGCTAACTTCAGGTTCAATGTAAGACTCTTCAACTTTTGCGACCTGTCGAATGCTTTCCACTTCTTGCTCAAACTCTTGTTGAGTTGATAGTAAGTGTATTTGGAAAGTGACTTCATTGCTTTGAATTTTCAGAATATCTAGGCTTGCCACTGAGTTTAGACGCTTAAGCGCATTCTCCAATTGGAAAAAATCCTGGGCGTTATTCAGGCTAATAAACTGCGTTAGGATAGACTCTGAAGATTCACTTGCTACGGTAACGGCACTTTTACCTGCATAGTAATTACTAATTTGATCAACCAGCTTCTTAGAAACCGTAGCACTGTTACCCGATATCGAACCAGTCACAGGTGAAACTGGTGCACTCGACAACTGGCTTGGCTTTTGATCATATAAAGTCCAACGTAATCCAGAAGATTGAGCCTTCACAACAAGTACAGCATCAACAGAGTAACGTTGACTCGCTTTACTGATCGGCGTAACAAAATTTCCCCATAGATCAGAGATCTCAATGCCCGTGATATCGTCAAAATCGCCAACAGGTAGCGTCAGGGGTAATCCACGTTCTTTGGCGTTTATTTGTAAGCTCGCGGCTAACTGCGAATTAGTATGCTCCCATACTATATTCTTATCGTAGTTATCTTCTTCTATCAACCAAACTAGGATGTCTGAACGAGTATCAGGCCAATATGGCAATTGCGCTTGAGTTAATAATGAGCGGATTTGAGCAGCATTAAAACGCATGCGTAATGTTGATTGGCCATTACTTTCGCCAAAACTCATTTGAGACATGTACTGCGCACTCTTACGCATCGCCTTTTGAATAGTCTCATTCGAAGCGACATCGGTTTGGCCAGTCGCACGTATCAATACCTGCTCCATGCCAGTATTTCTTGCCACTTGCTCTGACTGTTTACCTCTAGCGTCAATCGCAACCTCAACACTAAAGATATCTACTTGAGTTAAGGCATAGCTCGGAGAGGCTAATAATGCCATGAACAACAATGCTATGTAGCGCATACTGATCCTAATATTCAAATCTTGTGCCTTGATGATAAGCAACTATGGATTGAGGGGCAAGGTCGATAACCCCCACTGTGTTTAATAACCATAAAATATCACCTAACCATGATAAATCGTTTACTTGTAAACTGAATTTCTTCTTATTTTGATAGCAACAAACATCACTAAGATAAATAAATTTGATCTATCTAGTGTAGCAATCGTTTGCCAAGTGATAGAATCCTGCGAATTTTATTTTTCGACTTTCATATAACGACCATTTTTAAGGATTTAACATGAAAAATGCTTTGCAAGGTGCGCAAATGCTGTTTGTAGCTTTTGGTGCACTTGTATTAGTGCCGCTACTGACAGGGCTTGATCCTAACGTTGCACTCTTTGGCGCGGGTATCGGTACCCTTATATTCCAACTTATTACACGCCGTTCAGTGCCAATCTTCTTAGCGTCTTCTTTCGCCTTCATCGCACCTATCATGTTCGGAATTCAGACTTGGGGTGTAGGAGCAACCATGGGTGGCCTTATGGCGGCAGGAGTTGTGTATGTATTAATGGGCGCATTGATAAAAGTACGAGGCGTTGCCTTCATTCATAAACTGCTTCCACCCGTCGTGGTTGGCCCTGTCATCATGGTTATCGGTTTAGGTCTTGCGCCTGTTGCAGTAAACATGGCGCTAGGTAAAACAGGCGACGGTGCAGTTCAGCTTATCGATGCAGATGCTGCATTGTGGATTTCATCTATTTCATTGTTAGTGACGATTGTCATCAGTGTGTTTTCAAAAGGCTTCCTTAAACTGCTGCCTATCTTCGGCGGTATTGTTGCGGGTTATATCACCAGCCTGATATATGGTGCAGTAGACTTCACCCCCGTGGCTCAAGCATCTTGGTTAGCACTACCAAACTTCACAACACCTGAGTTCAACATCAACGCTATCTTCTTTATGGTATTTGTCGCCATTGCACCGGCCGTTGAACACGTTGGCGACATGCTTGCTATCTCTAACGTAACTGGCAAAGACTACCTTAAAAAACCAGGTTTACACCGCACCATCACTGGCGACGGTGTCGCTACGATTGCGGCTTCTATGCTGGGCGCGCCACCAAATACAACGTACAGTGAAGTAACTGGTGCGGTAATGCTAACGAAAGCATTTAACCCAGTGATCATGACTTGGGCTGCCGTTACGGCCATTGTTTTAGCCTTGGTTGGTAAGCTAGGCGCACTACTTCAAACGATTCCAGTTCCAGTGATGGGCGGCATCATGATTCTGCTGTTTGGTTCAATCGCAACAGTTGGGCTCAATACTCTCATCAAGAACAATGTAGACCTGCATAAATCACGTAACCTTGTGATTGTGGGTATTACTTTAGTCTTTGGTATTGGCGGCATGGCCTTTGGTATCGGTGACTTCAGCCTACAAGGCGTAAGCTTGTGTGGTATCGTGGCAATTCTACTGAACCTAGTCCTTCCTGAAGAGCTAGGCGACAACACTGTGGTAGACAAAGCTCAAATCGATTAAGCAACCGGTAAGGCTAGATTCAAAAGAATCGCAAGCCAACGAGATCAAAAAGGGAGAGCACTGAATGCTCTCCCTTTTTATTAATACGGCTAATTCAGCGAGTTAAGAAACGGTTTAGAGTAACTTAAGCTGAAGCCGAATTACTTAGTACCGAAGATCTTATCACCAGCATCGCCAAGACCTGGAACGATGTAACCCTTATCGTTGAGCTTCTCATCAATTGCAGCAGTGTAAAGCTCTACGTCTGGGTGCGCTTTTTCTAGAGCGGCAATACCTTCAGGAGCCGCTACAAGTACAAGAATCTTAAAGTGCTTACAACCTTTCTCTTTCATTAAGTCAATCGTTGCGATCATAGAACCACCTGTTGCAAGCATTGGGTCTACCACAAGAGCAATGCGCTCCTCGATATTAGATGCAAGCTTGTTGAAGTATGGTACTGGTTCAAGTGTTTCTTCGTCACGGTAAACACCAACAACGCTGATACGGGCACTTGGAATGTGCTCTAGAACGCCGTCCATCATGCCTAGACCAGCACGTAGGATTGGCACTACTGTTACTTTTTTACCTTTAACTTGGTCAACTTCAACTGGACCGTTCCAACCATTAATAGTTACACGCTCAGTCTCAAAGTCTGATGTCGCTTCGTATGTTAGAAGGCTACCCACTTCTGTCGCTAGCTCACGAAAACGCTTAGTGCTAATCTCACCTTCACGCATCAGGCCAATTTTATGTTTTACTAGCGGGTGTTTCACTTCAACAACTTTCATTTCCAACTCCGGCAATATTTAAACAAACCTGTAGATTGTACACGAACTTTGTGGTTATTTCAGAATCTTTATTCTAATAAAAAAAACCGCGCAAACGTTTGCTCTTCATAAACAAGCCCTGTTAGAATAACGCCGTTTTCACATCCAACTTAAGTTCGAGGACTATCCCGTGAGTGGTAATACTTCTTCTCTAAGCTACAAAGACGCAGGCGTTGATATCGACGCAGGTAATGCACTAGTAGACCGTATTAAAGGTGCCGTTAAACGCACTCGTCGCCCTGAAGTAATGGGCGGTATTGGTGGCTTTGGCGCCCTATGTGAACTTCCAACGAAATACAAAGAGCCGGTACTTGTTTCAGGTACTGATGGTGTTGGTACTAAACTTCGCCTTGCTTTGGATCTGAAAAAACACGACACCATTGGTATCGACCTAGTGGCAATGTGTGTGAACGATCTAATCGTTCAAGGTGGTGAGCCGCTATTTTTCCTAGACTACTACGCAACAGGTAAGCTCGATGTAGATACAGCAGCCGACGTTGTTTCTGGTATTGCTGAAGGCTGTGTTCAAGCTGGTTGTGCACTAATCGGTGGTGAAACGGCTGAAATGCCAGGCATGTATGAGGGCGACGACTACGACGTAGCGGGCTTCTGTGTTGGTGTTGTAGAAAAAGCAGACATCATTGATGGCACTAAAGTAGCAGCAGGCGACGCACTTATCGCTGTTGGATCAAGTGGTCCACACTCAAACGGCTACTCTTTGATTCGTAAAGTTCTAGAAGTTTCTGGTGCTGATAAGAATGAAGAACTAGAAGGTCGCACTATCGGTGAACACCTACTAGAACCCACTAAGATTTACATCAAATCAGCGCTTAAGATGATTGCTGAGCATGACATTCATGCTATCTCGCACATCACAGGTGGTGGTTTCTGGGAGAACATCCCACGCGTACTTCCTGAAGGTACTAAAGCCGTCATTGATGGCAATAGCTGGGAATGGCCTGCTATCTTCAGCTGGCTACAAGAGAAAGGTAACGTGGAGACATTCGAAATGTACCGCACTTTCAACTGTGGTGTTGGCCTAGTTGTTGCTCTACCTAAAGCTCAAGCAGACGCTGCTGTTGAACTACTGAAAGCTGAAGGCGAAAACGCCTGGGTTATCGGTGAGATCGCAAACGCAGAAGCGGGTGAAGAGCAAGTTGAAATCAAATAAGTGATACGCTCACTTACTTAGTTAATCAATGAGGACCTAATGGTCCTCATTTTGCTATTTAGCCCGCAGAAAGCCTTAGTCTATGTAGGTAAATTGTAAATACTTTTAGTTAATCAATTGCATTTTCCAGTCTATGAAGAACAGCCATTCTATGAATAACAGTCACTCTCAGAAAAACATCGTCGTTTTAGTCTCAGGAAGCGGAAGTAACTTGCAAGCCATTTTGGATGCCTGTAATAACCATACGATTGACGCCTCCGTTAAGGCCGTTTTCTCAAATAAAACGGATGCTTTTGGTCTAGAGCGAGCAAAATCAGCGGGTGTTAACGCTCACTCGGTGAATCCAAAAGAATTTAACTCCCGGGAAGAATTTGATCATGAACTGATGATTAAGATCGATGCTTACCAGCCAGATTTAATCGTACTCGCTGGCTACATGCGTATCCTAAGTTCAGAGTTTGTTCGTCACTATGCTGGGAAGATGGTCAACATCCACCCTTCTCTGTTACCTAAATACCCGGGCTTACACACCCACCAGCGTGCTATTGACGCCCAAGACAAAGAACACGGTACCAGCGTTCACTTTGTTACTGAGGAACTTGATGGTGGTCCGGTGATCTTACAAGCTAAAGTTCCAGTATTTGAAGACGATGATGCTGACATGTTAGCTAGCCGTGTGCTTACTCAAGAACACAACATTTACCCTATGGCCTGTAAGTGGTTCATCGAAGATCGTTTATCAATGGTAAACGGACAAGCAGTCTTAGACGGCAACGTGTTGGGCAAGCACGGTTACGCAGAAGAGTAATTCATCAGACGACTCTCACAAGTCAATGACAAAGAAACAAAAAGGCCGCTTACTGACTTATGAGTACAGTAAACGGCCTTTCTTTTGTGCGGATCAAATAACGCTATTCGCGACGATTAGCTCAATGGTTCAGTTGGCGCTTGGCTCGCGACCTTTTTCGGCGCATAAGCAACATCTTCCAACACGTGATGATTGTTGCTAATCAGTTCACCAAAATGAAACAGTGCGTACTCGCCCGGCTTCATCCTAAACCACTCTTCGTTATCCGTAAGAGGTTGAGTTGCGACGACAGTCACCACATCATTCGGCGTGGTCTCTTCTTGGAAGTTAATTTCAACGTCTTCATCAATTAAACTCGCTTTACCAAAAGGCGCACGTCTTGTTATCCAATACAAATGGTTGGTACAGTAAGTCATAACGTACTCGCCATCACTTAACAGCATATTGAAAACGCCTTTCTCTCGTAACTTCTCACAGCACTCAGCAAAGAAGCGGAACATGCCTTCCATGTCTTGAGGCGGCTCAGGGAAACGCTCTTCAAGTTGTTTGAGTAGCCAACAGAAAGAGAGTTCACTGTCCGTTTCACCGACGGGTCTGAAACGCCCACTCACCAGATCATCGTAATCCGTTAATTGACCATTATGAGCAAAGGTCCAGTATCGCCCCCAAAGCTCACGGGTAAAAGGGTGAGTGTTTTCTAAATTGACACCACCACGATTGGCTTGACGGATATGGCTGACAACAGCTTGGCTTTTAATTGGGTAGTTTTGAACCAACTCAGCGATTTTAGATTCACAGCTCGGGGTAGGATCTTTAAATGTACGAAAACCCTTTCCTTCATAGAAAGTAATACCCCAGCCATCACGGTGTGGGCCAGTATTGCCTCCACGTTGCATTAGACCAGTAAAGCTAAAACAAATATCTGTTGGTACATTCGCGCTCATACCGAGCAATTCACACATGGTCTAATCTACTCCCTATTAAAACCAGCGAAGCCTATGCTAGGCTCCAATCTCTGTAAACTGTTATTCCATTTCTTTTTCAACAAGTTGAATCACAATGTGGATGATCTTAATGTGAACCTCTTGAATTCGGTCAGCATAACCAAAATGTGGCACTCGGATTTCGATATCGGCACAACCAGCCATCTTTCCACCATCTTTACCGGTTAGCGCGATGGTTTTCATACCTTTCGCTTGAGCAGCTTCAATCGCTTTTAAAATATTGCTGGAATTACCCGAAGTCGACAAACCAAACAACACATCGCCTTTACGACCTACCGCTTCTACGTAACGAGAAAACACGTGATCGTAGCCAAAATCGTTACTCACACAAGATAAATGGCTAGGATCTGAAATCGCAATGCCAGCGAAACCTGGGCGATTTTCACGGTATCGACCAGTAAGCTCTTCCGCAAAGTGCATCGCATCACAGTGTGAACCACCGTTCCCACAGGAAAGCACTTTCCCTTCTTGCTTGAATGAGTCAGCAATCATTTTTGCCGCCGCTTCAATTTGAGCGATGTTATGGTCATCACTCAAGAACTTGTTCAGAACGTCTGCCGCTTCGTTCAATTCACTTTTGATTAGGTCTTGGTACATAAGGCTTATCTCTTATATTTATTTACGCAGCTTAAGGTACGTGAAATGAGAGCTGAGGGGTTTTCCCTCTTTTACCTGAGTTTACCCACAAACATGAAATTGTGTCGACACTTAAGCCCAAAGATTGCCACCTTTATTAACTTGTCTCTGTCAATTCGTCCAAACATTCACCACCGACCTCTCACAATTAGAATTTTAACTCTATTAAGATCACTTTTTATCCACTTTGGAGTTTTACAAATATTTAATATTCTGTTTACACTTAACTGGTTAGACCTCTTACCTAAACTTAATAACAATAAGTGATCTCTGAAAAGGAAATCGTTCATGAACATATTGCTCTCCCTACTCGGCTTTACAGCCATCTTAGGTGCCTGCCTTTACCATAGAGTTAGTCTGGTACGTGCATTAATCGTCTTAACTGGCGCGATGGTAGCATTAACATTGTTTGGTGGCGTCGCTGTCATTGGCTGGCTTTGCTATCTCTTAGCGGTTGCGATTTTTGCTGTCCCAACAATTCGCCAAACCCTAATCAGTCAAAAAGCACTCTCTTTATTTAAGAAAGTTCTACCGGCGATGTCTCAGACAGAAAAAGAAGCATTAGAAGCTGGCACAGTATGGTGGGAAGCAGAACTGTTCAAAGGCAAGCCTGAGTGGAAGAAGCTGCAGAACATTGCTGATCCGAAGCTCTCTGAAGCGGAACAAGCGTTTTTAGATGGCCCAGTCAATGAAGTGTGTGAAATGGTCAATGATTACCAAGTGACACATGAACTTGCTGATTTGCCGCCAGAAGTATGGCAATACCTGAAAGACCACAAATTCTTCGCCATGATCATCAAGAAAAAATACGGCGGTTTAGAATTCTCAGCTTACGCTCAATCTCTGGTTCTACAGAAGCTAACGGGTGTTTCTAGCGTACTGTCATCAACGGTTGGCGTACCTAACTCGTTAGGCCCGGGTGAGCTGTTACAACACTACGGAACAGAAGAACAAAGAAACCATTACCTGCCTCGCTTAGCTGAAGGTAAAGAGATCCCTTGTTTTGCCCTAACGAGTCCAGAAGCCGGCTCAGATGCAGGTTCAATCCCTGATTACGGCGTGGTATGTAAAGGTGAATGGCAAGGCGAAGAAGTATTAGGCATGCGCCTAACTTGGAACAAGCGTTATATCACTCTCGCACCTGTTGCGACTGTTTTAGGTTTAGCTTTTAAACTTCGTGACCCGGATGGCCTACTGGGTGACCAAAAAGATCTTGGTATCACGTGTGCACTTATCCCAACCGATTTAAAGGGCGTTGAGATTGGCAACCGCCACTTCCCACTCAACGTGCCTTTCCAAAATGGCCCGACTCAAGGCGACGATCTCTTCGTCCCTATCGATTTCATCATCGGTGGCCAGAAAATGGCAGGCCAAGGTTGGCGTATGCTGGTTGAGTGTTTGTCGGTGGGTCGTGGAATCACACTGCCTTCAAACTCAACAGGTGGCATCAAATCTGCAGCACTCGCAACCGGCGCTTACGCTCGTATTCGTCGTCAATTCAAACAGCCTATAGGTCGTATGGAAGGGGTTGAAGAGCCACTTGCACGCCTAGCGGGTAATGCTTACGTAATGGATGCAGCGAGTAACCTAACCGTTGCGGGGATCGACCTTGGCGAAAAGCCTTCTGTTGTATCAGCCATCGTTAAGTACCACTGTACGCACCGTGGCCAACGCAGCATCATCGACGCGATGGATATCGTCGGTGGTAAAGGCATTTGCTTAGGTCCGTCGAACTTCTTAGCTCGTGGTTACCAAGGTTCACCCATCGCAATAACGGTTGAAGGCGCAAACATCCTGACTCGTTCAATGATCATCTACGGTCAGGGCGCGATTCGTTGTCACCCTTATGTTCTAAGCGAAATGGAAGCGGCTTATTCTGAAAGCAGCGATGCACTGGATAAGTTTGATTCTGCGTTAGCTGGACACGTTAGCTTTACGCTCAGTAACCTCGTTCGCAGTTTATGGTTTGGTTTAACCGATGGTCGTGGTTCTGATACGCCAACACCAGCGAATAAAACCGACAAACAAACACTACGCTATTACCAAAAATTAAACCGCTACAGCGCTAACCTAGCGCTACTGTCTGATATTTCAATGGCAGTGCTAGGGGGTTCTTTGAAACGTAGAGAGCGTCTATCTGCAAGACTGGGCGACATCCTGAGTCAACTGTACTTAGGGTCTGCAACACTTAAGCGTTTTGAAAGTGAAGGCAGCCACGCTGAGGATCTACCGCTAGTACATTGGGGTATGCAAGATAGCTTACGTCAGACTGAAGTGGCGATTGATGAGTTCTTGGCGAACTTCCCTAACCCTGTGATTGGTCGTCTACTTCGTGTTGTGTTAATGCCATTTGGCCGTATCCGTCGCGCACCAAACGACAAACTGGATAGCCAAGTCGCGCACATCCTACAAACACCAAGCGAAACACGTTCACGCATCGGTCGTGGCCAATACTTGGCGGACACGCAATACAACCCTGTTGGTAAAATAGAGAAAGCACTGGAAGTGATTCTTCAAGCTGAACCTTTGTTCGATAAGGTTTGTAAAGAGACGCATCAAAAACGTGCTTTCTTACGACTAGACCTTGTCGCTCAACTAGGGCTTGAAAAAGGCATCTTAACGGAGAAAGAAGCTGCATTACTTGTCAGCGCGGAGGAACACAGACTGTACACGATTAATGTTGATGACTTCTCTCCAGAGGAGCTAGCAGCAAAGCCACAATATCCAGGCCAATCGATTGATAACGTAGCCTAGGTTCTGCAATAGAAACGAAAACGGGACTCCTAGGCGTCCCGTTTTTTTGTTCATGACATCGTTGTCACAAATTCTAATGATTTGTCTCTAGAGGCTTATTCTCTCCAGACAACCTAATCATCTAAGCGAGTTACTTTGGCGCTTTAAGCTGCATCTCTGGTAACGCTTTTTTCTTCGCTTTGACCTTACGAACCACAAACCAAATCAATAAACCCAATAAAATCACGACCACATTACCCACCGCGATAATGATCATACTACGCTGCTTATCAGCTTCGCGCTTCTTCAGTATCATTAACTCATTGGCGATACGCTTCTGTTCGGCGAGAGCTTCTTCTTGAAGGCGCCGAGACTCCGCTAAATCAATATCTTCGACAACACTATAAGACTGCTCAGAAATTGGAAAGACGAGTGGACGTTGACTGGATGCATCGGTGGCGTAAACCATGCCCGACCAATTATAAATCCCCAAGTCACTGTTGTATGGCACCTCTAAAGACACTTTCATCGCATCTATTTCAGATCGGCCTTGTCGGTAGATCACGTACTCATCAGGAGCCTTGTGCTCAACATGAGCCGCTAATGAACTCGGCGCAATCATGCCCTGTTCACCAGACACCACGATGGTGTGAGGTAAACCCTCTTTACGGGACTGTATAAAGGTTGTGATGATTGGCGTTGGATACACTAATACCTCTTGCTCTTGCGCTCTCAAAAACACACCATTGCCCGAGGTAATACGAGCTCGATATTTACCAGGCTCAATATCAATCGGTAACGACACAGTGAACACGCCATCTCCAGATTTTTCGTCAAATTCAGCCCCATCGTCGGAAAATTCGCCCATCACAACAGGCACAGGGCGTGCTTCTCTGACTAACGATTCTTCATTTTCGACAAACTTGGTAAAGGTCACCTTGAGTTTGACGCGATCGAGAAAATCACGTAGCACAAGGGGCTTGCCGTCTGAAGTCAAACGAGCCGTAAATTTGATGTGTTCGGTTTGATACAATTTGTCTGGAAACTCATTAGCATCCAAAACAAGATGAGAGAGGAGCTTGATGTTATTTTTAGGTGATACTTTACCAATCGCTTGCCAAGGGCCCGGCATCGGATTGTCGATAGAGATAATGTCCATGGACGACTCTTCGTACCAACGGACATTATCAGCATTGCGCCACGAGTAGTATTTCTTGCCGTCAGGGCGAACCAACACGACAGGTTTAGAGTTATCGGCTCGATAAATCACAAAGGTGACTTGCTCAATACTGGGATCAACACGAAAACGGTTGTCCAATAAACTCATTACGGATTCTGTTGCTGCATGCAAACTAAAGCTTAACAGCAATAAGTAACCGGTAGCCAATACCCTTAACATACTTTCTCCCTATTGACGCCAAAGGCAGCTTCCGCTTTTCTCGACGAGGTCTAAACGATTCTGATGCGCTTCTACTTCATCGGCCGTAGCTCGTAAAACCTTTAGGGATTTTCGACCACTTTCTACTCTTCGTATACTTTCCGCTTCGCCTTCTTGTTGGCCTGCGTTAAATTGCAGCGACGTTTGGCCACCCGTCATCAATAAGTAGACGTCGGCTAGGATCTCCGCATCGAGTAATGCGCCATGGAGGGTACGGTGCGAGTTATCAATACCGTAACGGTCACATAAGATATCTAGGTTGTTTCTTTTACCCGGAAATATCTTTTTCGCCATCGCCAAGGTATCGATAACTTTACAGTAATCAGCCGTTTTACCTATCGCAGGGTTGAGCTTCTCAAACTCATAATCCATAAAGCCTGTATCGAAGGGCGCGTTATGAGCCACCAGCTCGGCGCCTTTGATAAAGTCGAGAAATTCTTCATGTATGTCTTGGTATTCTGGCTTATCAACCAAAAATTCATCGGTAATACCATGAACGCCAATCGCTTCTTCTTGAATCGCACGATCTGGCTTGATATAGACGTGGAAGTGACGTCCTGTCGGCTTACGGTTGATGATTTCTACCGCACCGATTTCGACAATACGATGCCCTAAGTAGTGAGGGCCACCTTCTGTATTCATACCGGTTGTTTCGGTATCGAGTACAATAATTCGCTTATTTTGTGCGTTCGCGTCATTTTCTGTCATGGCGTTCGTTTCTGCGTCAACGCTTTGTTCTGGGGTGCTACTGGTATTCATAAGGATAACTGTGTCAGACTATGCCGATAATGTGCTTGAGGTAATAGTATCAAATCATGACGAAACAAGTTGAAATTTTCACTGATGGTTCTTGTTTAGGCAACCCCGGTCCTGGCGGCTACGGCATCGTACTTCGTTACAAAAAAGTCGAAAAGACACTAGCGGAAGGTTTTACCCTAACAACCAATAACCGGATGGAAATGCTCGCCGCTGTCGTGGCTCTACAAACCCTCAAGGAGCCTTGCTCTGTGATTTTAACGACAGACAGCCAGTACGTGCGTCAAGGCATTACACAGTGGATTCATAACTGGAAAAAACGAGATTGGAAAACTGCCGATAAGAAACCAGTTAAAAACGCCGATCTTTGGCAAAGGCTTGACAAAGAAACGGCTCGTCACACCGTTGATTGGCGCTGGGTAAAAGGACATGCGGGACACAGAGAAAACGAAATGTGTGATGATTTAGCGCGGACCGCAGCTGAAAATCCAACTCAAGAAGATACGGGGTATCAGCCAAGCTAACAGCCTGCTTTAGTTAGTACACTTGAGTTAGACACAAGCTTCATAGCCATATTTAAAATGAGAAGCCGACTGCTAATCGGCTTTTTCTGTTTTTATCGGGTATGAAGCCTTAGCTGAACTCAACGTACGGCGACTGTGTGTTCTGAAGCTTGCTCCTACAGGAGAGAAACGTCGCTTGAGGTGCCAATGTGGCTTAATCGGTTTGAGTGGATAAGTACGCTTACGAGCGACAATAAAATATTGGCTTCCCGCAAATGATGCACAACCACCCAAACCGTTCTCCAGCCACGTCCATATTGCTCGATATTTACTCATAGGAAACAGCGCGTAAGTATCACAATGAATCACTTCATAGTTAAGTACGCCTAGCCAGTCTTTTACTCTACTTGGTGTGTACATACGGCCACTCCAAGGCAAGCTTTTCTTACGCCAAGGCATCAAACTAGCAAGGCCTATTAGGCTGAACGGGTTAAAACCTGTGATGATGATATAGCCATCATCCATCATCACTCGGTCAACTTCTCTCAATAATCTATGTGGGTCATTGCTATAATCTAATTGATGACTAAACACCACAACATCGAAGCTTTTCTCTAAAAAGGGCAAATTATAGCCATCCGCTATCACATTATGTAATGGGTTCTGGATATCTAGGTTTACTTGATGTTGAATGTTGCATGTGCAGCTAGAAATCTCACTGCTGAGGCCTCCAAGTTTGAGCATGTGGTAACCAAATAACTTAGGACACCACTCATCCAGTCGAGTTTGAATTGATTCTCTCGACCAGTCTCCATTGTGCAACTGTGCCCAAGTGTAGGGACGCTCAAACTTTTTTCTGCTACGCGCTGGCTTCATCAATAATCTGTCTCACTTATTCTGTCTCACTAAAAGTGACTGGAGAACCTATAATGTTATATATCAAAAGCATACCTGCATTTAATGACAATTACATCTGGCTGATTGAAAATAGCGATCGCCGTTGTGCTGTCGTCGACCCTGGTGATGCAACTCCAGTATTAGAGTACTTAGCACACCATGAGCTAACTTTAGATGCAATCTTGATTACACACCACCACCACGATCACATTGGTGGCGTTCCAGAACTGGTAAGACAATTTCCCGGTGTGGATGTCGTTGGCCCAAGAAATGAACCGATTCCGACATTGACCCACCCTGTTGATGACGGTGACCAGTTAGAGCTGTTTGATGAAATTTTCCTTGTGCTTGGACTCAGTGGGCATACTGCTGGCCACATAGGGTATGTAGGTGACGCCAAGCTATTTTGTGGCGATGTGTTGTTTTCAGCAGGCTGTGGCCGAATCATGGAAGGCACACCACAGCAAATGTTTGATGCACTCAATAAAGTAACCGCTCTTCCTCAAGAAACAGAGGTTTACTGTGCACATGAGTACACAGCGGCCAATATCGCATTCGCGCTTGCGGTTGAGCCTGATAACCAACACCTTCAGCAATATCGAGATCAAGTTAACCGACTGAGAGCACAAAATAAACCGACCATCCCCACAAATTTACGCCAAGAGAAATTAGTTAACCCTTTCTTGCGCTATACCGAGCCAAGTGTCGTGAAATCAGTGTCTAATCGCACCGAACAGACTGATGCTTTATCAGTTTTTACCGCTTTACGTACATGGAAGAACGAATTTTAACAAATACAGACTTGTCACTTATAGGGAGTGGCAAGTATTATCAGCAGCCGTTTATTAAAAAGGCTGTAACATGCGAGTTAAGTACAGCTGGGCTTTGGTATTACTACTTTCTGGTTGCCAATTAACTCAGTCAGAGAATCCAGACCAAGCTCCCGAGCAAACCAACACATCACAGACTAAAGAAGTTTCGCAAACGAACGTTTCATCAGAAGCGACCAAAGAAGAACCAAAAGTTGAAGCACCCGCTGTTACTCCACAAACACAAGAAGATGTTTGGAAACGTATTGCGATGCAACTTGAAATGGAAGTCCCCGACCAAAAGAAGGTCAATTACTACCGAACTTGGTATCTAAAGCACCCTAGCCACCTCAAAACCGTCTCACAACGTGCTGAACCTTTTCTTTATCTGATCACGACTAAGATTGAAGAAAAAGGCTTACCACTAGAATTAGCACTATTACCCGTTGTAGAGAGTTCTTTCGATGCATTTGCCTACTCACATGGTAGCGCTGCAGGTCTATGGCAATTCATTTCTGGCACAGGCAAAGACTACGGGCTAGAACAGAACTTCTGGTACGACGGCCGTCGTGATGTCGCCGCTTCTACCGATGCTGCATTGAATTTCCTATCAGATCTCAACAGACGTTTCGATGGCGATTGGAACCATGCCATTGCTGCCTATAACAGTGGCGGTGGTCGTGTGAACAGTGCAATCCGTAAGAACAAGAAGCTGGGTAAGCCAATCGACTTTTTCTCTTTGGATCTACCAAAAGAGACCAGTAGCTATGTACCTAAACTGCTTGCCTTGGCTGATGTCATTGCTAACCAAGAAAAGTATGGCATCGACATTCCAGCAATCCCTAACAAGCCAGTATTGACTCTAGTTAACCCAGATGAACAACTTGATTTAGCTATTGCGGCTAATTACGCAGGCATTCCGGTAAAAGAACTGCAAGGTTACAACCCGGCTTACAACCAATGGGCCACAGCACCGGAGAAACACCAACAGCTTTTACTTCCTTTAAGTACCGTTGATAAATTCAATAAAGAAGTGGCAGCCAACAAAGGTAAGGGTATGAAGTTGGTGCGCTACAAGGTTCAGTCTGGTGACAGCATCAGCGTACTGGCAAGCAAATATAACACCACCAGCAAAGTGATCCGCTCTGCAAACGGTTTAAGCAACAACAATATTCGTATTGGTCAGCACCTGCTTATCCCAACATCAACCAAAGACGACAAGACCTACGCACTAAGCGCGTCAAATCGCCTAGCAAGCACACAGTCGAAGAGTCGGGGCCAATATAAGCTCAACCATACAGTAAAAAGTGGTGACAACTTATGGACAATTGCACGTGCGAATAAGGTATCACACCAATCACTGGCTAAGTGGAATGGCATGGGGCCACGCGATACGCTTAGAGTTGGTCAAGAATTGGTCATCTGGAAAAATGGCTCAGACGGCTCAATTATTCGCACTATCTTCTATAAAGTAAGATCTGGTGACACAGTCAGCGGTATTGCATCAAAGTTCAAAGTAAAAAGTGCAGATGTTGTAAAATGGAACACTTTACAGAACAAAAAATACCTACAGCCAGGACAAAAACTGAAGCTGTATGTTGATGTAACTAAGGTAAGTGTATGAACCCGTCAAGTAACCCACTCGTGATGCTGCTGGATATATTCCGAGCACCAACAGCTTGTTTCTTAGCGCTTTATCAGCGAAGTGCTTGGGGATGGCAACCCTACGTCGTATTAATACTCAGCCCCTTTTTATTTTGGGGTGCCTATTTTTCGAATGTAGATTTTGCATGGTTAAGCGCAGAGTTGTCACAGCAACTCGCTCAAACTAACCCTGACCAATTGGCGTTACTTGACAGCAACACCCTGCTTGCAAGTGAGATCATCAGCGACGTGTTTGGCCGAACGTTAACCATCGTTTTGTTGGCGTTCTGGTTTAACCTAGCAACCAAACCAAGCCAACATCAGCATAGCTTTTGGCGATGGTTTGCGGCAGCATCGGTAGTGATATTCCCTGCGGTTTTAGGTGACGTAGCGAGCTACGCAAGCCTAATCCTAAAGCACGGTCAGGTGATGAACTACGCGGCTGACTTGAACAGCTTAAACGGCTTGATCAAGTTACCGCTGACCAATGACTGGTCTCAGTTTGCTAGCTCATTACCACTGCTGCTTCCATGGTACATTGTGCTAGGTTATGCAGCCGTACTAACTTGGACTGAATTTGAACGTGGGCAAGCACTAGTGATTTCAGGCTTGCCATGGGTTGGCTATTACCTAATCTGGGCTATCTACATTCTAGTGTCGTAGATAACCCATTCAATCTAATTTCGTAAATAACCAAGTTAGCAAGAGCTCGCGGCTATTTGGTCTTAAAAGTGACTAACATTGGATTATGATCAGAAGCGTTCGTAAAGGGTGCTTTTGCTTTTTCTACCTCTAACCCTCGATAGAACACGTGATCGAGTACCAACCCTGTCATAAACTGCGTGCGGTTGTCGGGGTCAAAAGCCACCTCAGTCAGACCGACCTTCTCCAGCGCATCCTTCAACACCATAAAGCGAGATTTACTCCAACTGTTAAAATCGCCCGCAAAAAGCACGGGCCCGCGATACTGCTGCAGTTTGTCAGTTAAACTATTGAGTTGCGATGCGTAGTCTACGGTGCCAAACGTAAAGTTCACGGCATGGATATTGATAACTGCCAATTCTTCCCCATTACTCAGTAGGTAACGAGACCATAGTGCTGATTTTGGCAGTTGAAGCCAAGGCTCTTCATGAGTATAGGCACAAGCCTCGATTGGTAAGTGAGTCGCTAAATTGAGTACACCCGAACTTTGCTTAAATGCTTCAAAAGCGTTAACGCGAATACTGCCCCACTGGCTACTTGTAACCCACAATCGAAAGTCATTAGTCACACGTGCTTCTTGCAGTAACACTAAATCACTTCCTGCCGAAAGTTTGTTCAATTCGCTCTGCCAATTACTGCGGTTCTGCTTGTAGATGTTCCACACAGTGATGCTCAATCCATCAGACACATCAATCGCTTTCGGTGTTGAATTTTGGTAGCAGCTATAGATATCACTGCTGATACTTTGAGAGGAAGTGATCAGGCTAGGCTGACTCGGGATCACGAAGATAAAATGAAAACTAGCAACAGCAAATGTCACCAATAATGTGATAACAATGGTGATTTTCTTAAACATACAACACCCTACCTAAAATGAAAAAGGAGCGATAAACGCTCCTTTTAGGGTAATCGCTTTTTTATACGGCGTCTTCGTCTTCCTCGCCAGTACGAATACGTACCACACGTTCAACGTCAGTAATGAAGATCTTACCGTCGCCAATTTTACCCGTTTGCGCCGTTTCGATAATGGTATCAACACATTGGTCAGCCACTTCGTCGGTCACAACAATTTCTAACTTCACTTTAGGTAAAAAGTCGACCATGTACTCGGCGCCACGGTATAACTCAGTATGGCCCTTCTGGCGTCCAAAGCCTTTCACTTCAGATACTGTCATGCCCGTAATACCCACTTCTGCAAGTGCTTCACGTACATCATCAAGTTTGAATGGCTTGATAATGGCTTCAATCTTTTTCATGTTCATCCCTTAAACTGTATGAATGACTCATTATCGGTTAGCTATAGTAAACATTCAATGAAAAAAGCCAGAGCTTTAAAGCTCTGGCTCGAAATTTATCATCTTGTTTGATCAGCGCTTTTAGAACACTTTACTTAAGACTTGCGTAGTAAGCCGCTAGATTCGCGATATCTTCATCACTCAGCATTGATGCTTGAGCCTGCATAACAGCAGCCAAGCCACCGTTACGCTGCTTTGTTTTGTACGCATTAATCGATGAAACAAGGTACTGCTCGTTTTGTCCTTTCAGGTTGGGATAACCTGGGATCACTGCGATACCATCTGCGCCATGACATGCCGCACAGATTGCTGCTTTAGCCTGACCCGCAGCAACATCCCCCGCCAGGGCGTTACCACTCAATAGTCCAAATCCAAGAACTAATCCTAGTGTAATTTTCTTCATTGCATATTCCATTAATTATTTTTATTAAAGTGACGTCGAATTGTGACACAAACTTTTTCTACTTGCTCCAAAGTGCTTCACAATCTTGACCTTGGTAATCTTTATCTACGAATAAGCCTAAAACAGCGATCACTCGATCACCATCCATTAATATTGGCGTTCTGCGCCGTAACCAGCTGGGCACTTGGTATTCCTGAAAGAGTTTTTTGAGCTTTCTACTGTGTCCACGCCCAATTGGATGAGCCGATAATCCTTCCGGGTTAAAGGTAATTCGTAGTACTCCACTTGTATCCTTCAAGCTGAAGTTTTGCGAATTACGACCATTCGATACTGCATCATTCGATGACAACATTAACTGTAGCTTTCCTAAACTATCGGGCAACTCCAAGTTATCACCAAGCACAACATCAGTGTGCCAACACGACAAGTCTTTAGTCTCCTTCACTATGTACAGGTGATGATTAAAGCGTCTCACTTCGACATCGTTCAGTACTAGCTTAGGATTGGCGTCCGCTTGAGCACATGCCACTTCATCCCAGATAAGCTTAAGCTGTTTTTTACTGGGCATCGATTGATTGCAATGGCTTAACCACATCCTTAACAAGCGTGCGCGTAATAGATCGGAGTGCTGAGATAACGCCTCAATGCTTAAGCTCTGGCTATCTCCTAAAGCTTGCTGGAAGTGTGATTCAAGCAACTCATCGAGCAATAACTCTTGCTCTGCACAGAGTTGGGCACTGCGACTGACCGACTCACGAAAGCTTGGCCAACGCTCGGTAAGAACTGGCGTCACTTGATGACGAATAAAGTTTCGATCAAAACGCACGTCCTGATTACTCTCATCTTCGACCCAAGTTAAGCCCATGTCGTGAGCAGCTACTTCAATCTCGGTTCGGGTTACCGATAGCAGTGGGCGAACAATATGAGCATCACAAAACGGCATGACTTTAGCCATAGAAGAGAGTCCTTTTGGACCACTGCCACGCTTTAACGCTAACAAGAACGTCTCCACTTGGTCGTCAATGTGCTGACCAGTAACAAGTAAGTCCCCCTGTCGAAGATGCTTTTTAAAGGCTTGGTATCGCGCATCTCTAGCCAGCTTCTCAACGCTTTCTCCACTGTTGAGATCCAGCAACACTCGTTCTATAGCCAATGGAATAGACAAAGCATCACACCATGTTTGGCATTGTTTAGCCCAGAGATCAGCGTTCTTACTCAGACCATGATGTACATGTACCGCACAGCACTCAATGTCATGAGGTTTTGCGTATTGAGAGGCTAATTCCAATAACACTCTAGAATCGACACCACCGCTGAAAGCGACGATCAACCGACGAGGTTTGAGTGCGCTTTGATGAAGTACCGATGTGAAGGTATCAATTAAGTGTGTCATGAGGCTAATAAACCAGGAGATCGTGTGTGAAGAGATAATGTCATAATAATAAAAAAGGGGTGGCACTGAGTCCAACCCTTTCATCACTTGTTCGCATAGCCAGCCTTATCGCTAAGGCAACTTATCAGCAGTAGCCGTAGCTCATTAGACGCTGGTAACGACGCTCAAGCAGCGTTTCGTTATCAAGCTGCTCTAGTTCTTCTAGCTGCTTAACTAACATGTCTTTCATGTTCTGAGCGGTTTGTACTGGGTCGCGGTGCGCGCCACCTAAAGGCTCAGGAATGATTTCATCAATAAGCTCAAGCTCTTTAAGACGAGGCGCAATCAGGCCCATCGCTTCAGCGGCTTGTGGTGCTTTATCTGAATCGCGCCATAGGATTGAAGCACAACCTTCTGGAGAGATTACTGAGTACGTAGAGTACTGAAGCATGTTCACGTAGTCACCAACACCAATCGCTAGTGCGCCACCAGAACCGCCCTCACCCACAACGTTACAGATAACAGGAACTGAAAGACCAGACATAACCTTTAGGTTTTTCGCGATAGCTTCAGATTGGCCACGCTCTTCTGCCCCAACACCTGGGTATGCGCCCGCTGTGTCGATAAAAGTAATAATTGGCATATTGAAACGTTCAGCCGTTTCCATTAGGCGTAGCGCCTTACGGTAACCTTCTGGCTTTGGCATACCAAAGTTACGGAGCACTTTTTCTTTCGTCTCGCGACCTTTCTGGTGACCAATAACCATAACAGGACGGCCATTTAGACGAGCCATACCACCCACAATTGCTTTGTCGTCAGCGTAAGCGCGATCGCCCGCCATCTCTTCAAACTCTGTGAATGCATGCTCCAGGTAATCTTTTGTATAAGGACGTTGAGGGTGACGAGCAAGTTGAGCTACCTGCCATGCACCTAAGTCACTAAAGATTTTCTGTTTAAGCTCTAAGCTTTTTTTCTCTAGTTGTTCGATTTCTTTGTCTAGATCTACCGCTGCGTCACCACCGTGACGTGAAACGTCACGTAGCGCTTCGATTTTTGCTTCAAGTTCAGCGATAGGCTTTTCAAATTCTAGAAAGTTCAGGCTCATCTATGAATCCTTGTTGATTCAGCTTCATATGCACGAAGCTAAATTTTAGTTAAATTCGAGTTCTACTTGGCTATTTCCAAGCAGCTGTTTTAATTCGTCTAGCAATGTATCACTTGGCGTCACACGCCATTCTGTGCCCAATGTTAACCGCGCTCTAGCGTCGGCACGTTGGTAGTATACATTGACTGGGACCGTTCCGGCTCTATAAGGTTCTAAGATTTGACCAAAGCGTTCAAAAAATTGATCATTAATCTGGGATTGGTCGATAGATATCGAGACCCCTCGAGCATATTTTTCACGGGCGCTTCCTAAGTCCATGACCTCGCGCGCGGACATTTTAAGCCCACCGTTGAAGTCATCAAAGCTGACCTGTCCAGAAACGACCACAATTTTGTCTTTTTCGAGCAATTCAGCATAGCGATCGAGTGCATCAGAGAATAACATCACTTCCATTCGGCCCGATCGGTCATCAAGTGTCATCAAACCAATTCGTGTACCACGTTTTGTGGTCATTACTCTCGCCGCAATCACCAAACCAGCAATCGTTAATGACTGGTCACGACGCGTTGGCGTGGCATCCTTCAAACGACAGCTGGTGTATTTCGCTAACTCTTTGATATAAGCATTAACGGGGTGACCCGTTAAATACAAACCAAGCGTTTCACGTTCACCTTCAAGCCAAACTTTTTCTGGCCATTTCGGTACTTGGGTATACTTATGTTCAACCTCTTCTGGAGCATCAGTCAACACACCAAACATATCAGATTGACCAAAAGACTCGGCGTGGTGATGCTGGCTCGCCGCTTTAACTGCATCTTTCAAAGATGCCATCATTGCCGCACGGTGAGGGCCTAATCTATCTAACGCACCGGATAGAATCAACTTTTCGATAACACGTTTGTTGACCTTTTTCAGATCAAGACGCGCGCAGAAGTCGAACAAGTCTTTAAAGTAACCGCCCTTATTGCGCGCTTCTATGATCGCTTCAATAGGGCCTTCACCTACCCCTTTAATCGCGCCAATGCCATAAACAATCGCGCCATCTTCATCCACATTAAAGCGATATAGGCCAGAGTTGATATCAGGCGGCAGTAGTTTGAGCTTCATACGGAAACACTCATCAACAAGGCCAATAACCTTCTCGGTGTTATCCATATCCGCCGTCATTACCGCCGCCATAAACTCAGCAGGGTAATGTGTTTTCAGCCATAGCGTTTGATAGGAAACCAGTGCGTATGCCGCTGAGTGAGATTTGTTAAATCCGTAACCTGCAAACTTCTCTACCAAGTCGAAGATTTTCATGGCCAGTTCGCCATCAATGCCGTTAGCTTCCGCACCTTCTTTGAAAATACTACGCTGCTTTGCCATCTCTTCTGGCTTTTTCTTACCCATTGCACGACGCAACATGTCCGCTCCGCCAAGCGTATAGCCTGCGAGGATCTGTGCGATTTGCATAACCTGCTCTTGGTACAGGATGATGCCGTACGTTGGTTCTAGCGTCTCTTTGAGTGAGTCATGTTGCCACGTTTCATCAGGGTACGATACCGCTTCTCGCCCGTGTTTACGGTCAATAAAGTTATCTACCATGCCCGATTGCAAAGGACCCGGACGGAACAGAGCTACCAATGCGATGATATCTTCAAAACAGTCGGGCTGTAGACGTTTGATCAGGTCTTTCATACCACGCGATTCCAGTTGGAATACCGCGGTAGTTTCAGAATTTTGTAATAGGTTAAACGACGCTTTATCATCAAGAGGTATCGACTCAATACGAACCGGCTCTTTGCCTTCTCTCTTCAAGCGAGGGTTGACTAGGCCTAACGCCCAATCAATGATGGTCAGTGTCCGTAAGCCCAAGAAGTCGAACTTAACCAAGCCAGCCGTTTCAACGTCATTCTTGTCGAACTGCGTTACAGGGAAGTGACCTTCCGCATCAGCATAAATGGGCGCAAAGTCGGTAATCGTGGTTGGTGAAATAACAACCCCCCCCGCGTGTTTACCGGCATTTCGCGTACAGCCTTCAAGGATACGACACTTATCAATCAGTTCGCGAACCTCTTCATCACCATCGTAAAGCTCTGGCAATGCAGGCTCAGCAAGGAAGGCTTTTTCTAGCGTCATGCCCGGGTCTGGCGGAACAAGCTTAGAAATTCGGTCCACAAAACCAAACGGATGACCAAGCACACGGCCGACGTCACGGATTACCGCTTTCGCCGCCATGGTACCAAAGGTGATGATCTGAGAAACCGCATCACGACCGTACATTTCAGCAACGTGATCAATAACTTGGTCACGCTTATCCATACAGAAGTCGATATCGAAATCGGGCATCGAGACACGTTCTGGGTTCAAGAAACGTTCGAACAGCAAGTCGTATTCAAGTGGATCGAGATCGGTGATATCCAAGGCGTAAGCCACTAGAGAACCGGCACCAGAACCACGACCCGGACCTACCGGCACATCGTTATCTTTTGACCACTGGATGAATTCCATTACGATCAAGAAGTAGCCAGGGAAACCCATGTTGTTGACAACTTCGAGCTCGATTTTGAGTCGTTCATCGTACTCAGGACGACGCTCGGCTCGAACCTTTTCATCTGGGAATAGGAAGGCTAAACGTCGCTCAAGGCCTTCTTCAGATTTCTTGATCAGGAAGTCTTCAATCGCCAAACCTTCCGTTGGGAAGTTAGGTAGGAAGTATTCACCTAGGCGAACGGTTACGTTACAGCGCTTAGCAATCTCAACACTGTTCTCAAGCGCTTCAGGGATATCAGAGAAAAGTTCACACATCTCCTCTTCGCTACGAAGATACTGTTGCGCGCTGTAGTTTTTAGGACGACGAGGATCGACCATGGTGTAGCCATCATGAATCGCAACTCGAATTTCATGAGCATCAAACAAGTCTTCAGTTAAGAACACAACTTCGTTGGTCGCTACAACAGGCAAGTCTGCTTGTTCAGCAAGTTCTAACGCAAAGTGCAAGTAAGACTCTTCGTCTGGACGTCCGGTACGAATCAGTTCCAGGTAAAAGCGGTCTGGGAAGTACGTTTTGTAAAACTCGACATTGCTTGAAACCAGTTCACGATTACCTTTCAGTAGTGCCTTACCAATCTCGCCTTCTTTTGCGCCTGATAGGATGATCAGGCCTTCGGCATGCTCAATTAACCACTCTTTATCAATAACAGGCTGATGCTGTATATGACCACGAAGGTAGGCTTTTGATATCAGCAGCGTTAGGTTGTTATAGCCTTTATTATCGGTTGCAATGACGGTGAGTTTCGTCAACTCATCACCGAAATCTGGAGACTGCATCAAGAAGTCAGCACCAATAATTGGCTTAACCCCGCACCCATGGGCAGTACCGTAGAACTTAACCAAACCACAAAGGTTGGTAAAGTCGGTAAGTGCTAGAGCAGGCATACCCATTTCAGCGACTTTTTTGACCAATGGCGGTACCTTAGATAGGCCATCCACCATCGAAAAGTCACTGTGTACGCGTAGGTGAACAAATTTTGGATCTGACATTATTTTTCCTGAATTCTAGGTTTTAGCCTAGGGTTACAACTGTGTGTATTCTATTTTTTTCTAGCATCACTAAGCAACTTTATTCGATGCCCAGCTCTAATCAACATAAAGCTTAATCAATGCGCTCTAATCTATGCCAAGGATGCGTTTTACTGGCTTAAAGCTCTTGCGGTAATGCTCGGTTACACCATGTTTTTCAATCGCTTCGAAATGCGCCTTAGTCGGGTAACCTTTGTGTTTAGCAAAACCAAATTCAGGGTGAAGTTTATCAAGCTCTTCCATCTCTTGGTCGCGAACCACTTTAGCGATAATAGACGCCGCACTGATCTCTGCCACTCGTAAATCGCCCTTCACAATGGCCAGACCGTCCATTGGCAAATCAGGAACGCGGTTGCCATCGATCAGGGCCATATCAGGCTGAACACTTAGCCCTGCAATGGCACGCTGCATTGCGACCATGGTTGCTTGCAGAATATTCAACTCATCAATTTCTTGCGGAGAGCAACGACCAACCGACCATGCCAGTGCTTTCTCTTTTATCTCAGGAAGCAGCGCAAGGCGTTTCTTCTCAGATAATTTTTTTGAGTCGTTTAAGCCTTCAATTGGGTTATTAGGATCGAGGATAACGGCAGCTGTCACAACATCTCCCACTAACGGTCCACGCCCAACTTCATCCACGCCAGCAAACAACTGGTAGCCTTGTGGGTATTCAAACGGAGGAAGCTCTTTTTTCTCTTTGACTGCCATGAAAATTCTCTTTGTAACTAATAAGTCAGTGCTTTAGAGGGCTGCACTCTATGATTCAACACACTCTCGGCCGATCAATTTCAGCACCGCGTTGGCGGCTTGCTTATCAGCGTCTTTACGGATCCAATGGTGCATCTCGGTAAAACGTTCGATCAAGCCACTGTTATCGGCAGACAGCATTTTATCGACAGATGGGAACAAGAAATCAGGATGGCACTCTTCAAGAATATGCTCTTTCACGATCTCTTCGCCCGCCAGAATATTCGGCAGTGATACAAACTCAGTGATAGCGAGCTTCTTGACAATGTAGCCCGTCAACTTATTCACTTTATAGCCAACAACCATCGGACGCTTTAGCAGCATACACTCAAGAGCAACAGTACCTGAAGCCAAAAGTACAGAATCAGCCGCAGTAATTACGTTTCTTGCAGTATCTTCCACTAATGTAAATTCAAGCTCTGGCGCTATTGATTGCCAAATTTCAGTAAACTGTTTTTTGCGCTGTTCATTAACAAGCGCAACAACAAAATTAATATCAGGGTATTTTTGCTTAATGCGCTGGCAAGTCTCGATAAACGGTTGAGCAATCAACCCCATCTCACCACCACGACTGCCTGGTAATACGGCTAACCACTGTTTGTCTTGATCTAAACCTAATAGCTCACGAGCGTCTTGTTTGCTTGGATCCAAAGGAATTGCGTCTGCCAGTGTATGGCCAACAAACTCACAGGCAACATTATATCTATCGTAAAACGCTTTCTCGAATGGCAGAAACGCCAGTACCAAGTCGGTTGCTTTATCGATTTTAAAGATACGCTTAGGACGCCATGCCCATACTGAAGGGCTCACGTAATGGACCGTTTTAATGCCTGCATTCTTAAGGTCTAACTCAAGCCTCAGGTTGAAATCAGGCGCATCGATACCAACAAATACATCGGGTGGGTTTTGAGTGAAATACTTCACCAGTTCCGCTTTCACTTTTAACAAGCGAGGTAAACGGCCCAAAACTTCAACTAACCCCATTACGGCAAGCTCTTCCATTTCGAAAAGAGATTCACAACCCAGAGCCTTCATTTTCGGTCCGCCAATACCTACGAACTCAGCATTCGGATACTGTGATTTTATTGCTTTGATGAAACCCTCGCCAAGCGTGTCACCAGAGAGCTCTCCGACTACGATACCTATGCGCAATGGTGTATTCGAAACAAAGCCCGAGCTATTGGTTTGTGATTCTTGCTGTGCCATATTCTTTCAATTTCCTTCTTGCCTAAAACAAAAAAGACCGCCTAACGAGTAGCGATCTTTTTTATACCAATCACACCAAGTATTAACGAATAATACCGCGCTCAGAGTTCTCTAGCATTTCTAGCATAGGGGCCACCGAAGTAAATTCTTTCGCCATTTCAACTAAAGCCGCTTTCGCTTCTTCAAGTGTTTTGCCTGAACGGTATAACTCTTTGTACGCTTTCTGTAGTGCACGAATTTCTGGTTTCTCAAACCCGTTACGCTTCAGGCCAACAAGATTCAAACCAAATGGAGCAGCATGGTTACCCTGTGCAAGTACGTAAGGTAGTACATCTTGAACTACCGCAGAACAGCCGCCAATGTAAGCATAAGCGCCAATTGAACAAAACGGGTGAATCGCAGAGAGTGCCATTACACCAGCGTAGTCGCCAACAGTCACGTGACCGCCAAGGATAGCGTTGTTACCAATGTGAGTGTGGTTGCCAACAATAACATCGTGCGCTACGTGAGCATTAACACAAAGTAGGTTGTCGTCACCGATCACTGTGGTTGCTTTGTCTTGAGTCGTACCACGGTGGATCTGAACGGCTTCACGAATCACGTTGCGATCACCGATCACAACAGTAGTATCTTCACCGCCGTATTTCTTATCTTGGTTCTCTTCACCGATCACTGCGTGTGGGAAAATGCGGTTCTCTTTGCCAATCGTTGTGTGACCTTTGATCACAACATGCGACATCACTTCAGTGTCGTCGCCAATAGTCACATTACCAGCAATGTAAGTGAAAGGCCCAACCGTCACGTTAGCACCGATAGTTACATCACCTTCGATTACTGCTGCCGGGTGAATTTTCGCTGTTTCATGAATCATATTAAAACTCTCTACGAGCACATTTAAGTTCAGCTGAACATACAACTACGCCATCAACTTTAGCAACGCCGTTAAACGATGCGATACCACGACGTTCTTTTAAGAATTCAACTTCGATAACCAATTGATCACCTGGTACGACTGGCTTACGGAATTTAGCTTTATCTACGCTAGCAAAATAGTAAAGCTCATTACCCGAAGGTGAACCAAAAGATTTAAATGCAAGAAGACCTGTTGCTTGTGCCATTGCTTCTAAAATCAACACACCTGGGAATACTGGAAGCTTTGGAAAGTGGCCCGTAAACTGAGGTTCATTAACAGAAACATTCTTAATCGCGGTAAGTGTTTTTGCTTTTTCAAAGCTAGTCACACGATCAACCATTAAGAATGGGTAGCGATGAGGTAATAGTTCCTGAATTTCAGTAATGTTCATCGTTGTCTGTTCAGTAGTCAAAGTCGTATTCCTATGTATATTCTTTATTTAATTAAAAGGATTATAAACGAAAAAGACTCGCTGTACGCGAGCCTTTTATTAGAAATGCTGGAATTATGATTCCGCACTCTTCTCGATAAGTTTTTCAACGGTTTTCAGACGCTTGTTCATTTCATCAATACGATGTACACGCGTTGCCGTTTTACGCCAATCTTTATTTGGCTGTAAAGGAATACCCGAAGAGTACATGCCTTTCTCAGTGATGCTGCGCATTACCATCCCCATACCGGTGATTGTAACGCCGTCAACGATTTCAATATGACCATTAATCACACAACCGCCACCAATAATACAGTACTTACCTATCGTCGTGCTGCCAGCCACAATAGTACCACCAGCAAGAGCTGAACCATATCCGATGTGAACATTGTGAGCAATTTGAAGTTGGTTATCTAAGATAACGTTATCTTCAATCACTGTATCGTCCAAAGCACCGCGGTCGATAGTCGTACACGCGCCGATTTCTACGCGGTGACCAATACGAACTGAACCGACTTGCGGTATCTTAACCCACTCACCTTTCTCGTTCGCATAACCAAAACCATCAGATCCGATAACCGTGCTTGATTGAATCAGACATGCTTCGCCAATCACAACTTCATGGTAAATGCTAACATTAGCCCACAGCTTAGTGCCGGTGCCAATTTTTGCGTTTTTACCAATGAAGCAGCCAGCACCGATGCTCACGTCATCACCAAGTACCACACCAGACTCAATCACAGCATTCGCACCAATAGACACATTTTGTCCAATGATCGCATCACCTGAAATTGAAGCTGAATCAGCAATAGCCGCAGCAGGTGCAGGAGTAGTATCAAGCGCTTGAGCCACTTTAGCAAACGCAACGTATGGGTCATTAACCACAATCACGTTAGTCTTACACAGTTCACGCTCACTCTCTTTGACCATAATAGCGGATGCTTTACAGTCACCTAAGTGCTTGCTGTACTTCACGTTAGAAAGGAACGTAATGTTACCTTCTTGCGCTTTATCCATAGGAGCAACTGCTGAAACGGTAATAGTCCCGTCTCCATGTAGCTCTCCACCGGTAATTGTTGCCAATTCGGCTAAAGTCAGGTTCTTCATAAAAACTTATTTCAGTGCTTTAATTACTTTCTCAGAGATGTTGTATTCTGGCTTGCCGTATTGCAAAGCTTGAATATCAACGATCATGTCGTAGCCTTCTTTCTCTGCAACTTTTGTTACAGCATCTTGAATCACTTTGAATAGCTTCTGCTTCTCTTGTGCTTCACGACGTTGGCTTGCTTTTTCTAGTGCTTGAGCTTTGATTTTGTACTTGCTATCTAGTTGACCGACTTCGATACGAAGCTTCTCAACTTCGTCAGGACCTAGTAGCTCGCCATCACGCTTAAGCTTTTCAATCTTCGTTTTGGCTTCAGCTTGAATACTTTGTAGCTCAGCCGCTTTGTCTTTGAACTCTTCCTGCATTTTTTGAAGAACAACTTCGCGTTGAGGTAGAGCCTGGAATACTTGTGCAGTGTTTACATAACCCACTTTTTGCGCAGCTTCTGCCGCTGTTGCAAAGAAAGAAGAGCTAAGAACCACAAGGCCTAAACCTGCTGCTTTAATCATATTTTTCAAAATATTGTCCTTTAAATATTAGAAAGTTCTACCAATGGTGAATGAAAAGAATTCTTCGTCATCACCTTCGTAAATTTTAATTGGTTTCGCTAGAGAGAAAACCAGTGGGCCCATCGGTGACATCCATTGAAGCGCGGCACCATAAGATGAGCGGTAGTTTGTTGGATCAGAGTAGTCGTAGTAATACTGGCGGCCACTATTAGGTGCGCCGCGATCTACGAATTCAGTATCCCATACACTTGCCATGTCAAAGAAGACACTGGTTCTGATCTGACTACGAGCTTCGTCAGAAGCAAACGGTGTTGGTACGATTAACTCTAAACTTGCCAAAGCAACCGCGTTACCACCAACTGAATCATCGGTTGCAGAACTGTAAGTCGGGTTGTTCCCCGTACTGCTTCCGTAAACTGCTTTTGGGCCCGCTGAGTTAGAGCCAAAACCACGTAAGGTTGTAAAGCCACCCGCGTAGTAGTTCTCGTAGAATGGGAACAAGTTATCGTTACCATCCGTTTGACCATAACCATTACCATAGCCTAATCGGCCGCGCATCAATAGTGTGAACTCATGCTTTTTGGTCAGCGGGATGTAATGTTTTACATCATACTGAGCTTTAAAGTACTTAGCATCAGAACCTGGTACTGTCATTTTAGCGAAAGCACGTTGGTGGTTACCCTCGGTAGGGAAGAAACCACGGTTCAGATTGTTACGAGTCCAAGAGATATTGATGTCAAAGTCATCGGTTAAGATGTGTTCGTCACCATATTGATCAATACTTCGTGCAAACTGTTCAACCTGAATATAAGTCGGAACATTACCGATCTTGTTGTGCGTGTAGCCGACACCAAACTCAATACGGTTCAGCTCATCCATAGGGAAACCCCATGTTAGGCTTGTACCATAACTTTGGTTGGTATAATCGACAATACCCGCTTCAGATGCTTCAAATTCGTTATAGAAGACCTTACCACCTAAACTCACACCATCAAGGTTCCAGTATGGGTCACGGTAATCTAAGCTTATATTCTTTTGATAATCATTCATCATGGCGCTTACGCCAACGCGGTTACCTGAACCTGCAAAGTTGTCTTGTTGTAGGCCAACTTGGAAGCTCACACCTGACTCAGTACCATAACCGACACCAAAGTTAATGCTGCCCGAGTTCGCTTCTTTAACGTTGTAAACCAAATCGACTTGGTCTTCGCTGCCAGGAACACGAACCGTTTGTACATCTACGGTTTCAAAATAACCTAAACGGTTCAGGCGACTCTTACCGGTATCGATTGATTTCGAGTTGAGCCAGCTGCCTTCCATTTGACGCATTTCACGACGTAACACTTCATCTTTAGTTGAGTTGTTACCCGTAAAACGAATATCGCGCACGTAGATACGGCTACCCGCTTCTACATTGATAACGAGCGAAACTTCTTTCGTCTCGTCATTGAATTCTGGAATAGTACGAACTTGTGGGTAAGCATAACCAGACTCACCCAGAATACGTTTTACGCCTTCTTCTAGTGAAGTCACAGAGGAGCCGTTGTACGTATCGCCATCTTCAAATGGTACTAGAGCATCAAAATCCGCCTCGCGACCAATAAGCTCACCACGAAATGCGACATCTTTAACGGTGTAAGCTTCACCTTCATCAATACCCAGCGTGATATAAACGCCTTTCTTATCAGGAGAGATAGCAACCTGTGTTGAGTCCACTTTAAATTTAAGGTAACCACGATCAAGGTAGTACGATTTCAGCGCTTCTATATCGCCGGCTAAGACTTGCTTCTGGTACTTCTCATCCGCAAGGAAGTTCCACCATGAAACGTCTACATTGAGGTTGAAACGGCTAAGCAGGTCAGCATCAGAGAAAACTTCATTACCGATAAAGTTGATTTGCTGAATCTTAGCGGACACACCTTCAGTAAACACAAACTTAAGGTCTGAACGGTTACGCGGCAAAGGCGTGACTACCGCCTTAACTGTCGCGTTGTACTTACCAACACTGTAGTAAAAGTCTTCAAGACCTTTCTCTATATTACTCAGCGTTGTGCGGTCAAGCGCTTCACCTTCACGGACACCAGACGCATCAAGGTTCTGCTGAAGCTGCTCTTCTTTGATCGCTTTGTTACCAGAGAATGAAATACTTGCAATGGTTGGTCGTTCTTGAACTTGAACAATCAATACACCTTCATCACGAAGTACTTTAACGTCCTCAAAGTTACCTGAAGCATACAATGCACGAATGATCTCAGATACGTCGCCTTGATCCACTTCATCGCCAATACGCACTGGCATTTTCAGTAGAGCAGCACCAAGTGCAACACGCTGTAAACCTTCGATCTTAATATCTTGAACTACAAAGTTTTGTGCTCCGTTCGCAGCCACACTAGTGGCCAATAGACTTGCGAACAGAATTTGCTTAATCGCCATACTTATTCTAATTATTCCTTGCTACTACCAATGCCTGTGAGAAACCATTCACAGACGAGTAAAATCGTTAAATATTGCCAGAGCCATCAAAGAGAAGAGGATTGCCCCTCCCACTCTGTATCCCATTTCCTGAACTCTCTCAGATACCGGTTTACGAGTAACGGCCTCAATAGCGAAAAAGAGCAAATGTCCGCCATCAAGCATAGGCAGCGGAACTAAATTAATAATACCCAAGTTAACACTAATCAGAGCCAAAAAGCCTAAGAAGTAAACCAGACCATAATCGGCGGTTGTACCTGCACCTTTAGCGATTGAAATAGGGCCACTCAAGTTGTTTAAGCCAACATCGCCAACGATGAGCTTCTTAAGCATTGTCAGCGTCAAACCGATGATTTGACCTGTTTTATCAAATGCTTTTCCTACAGACTCAACTACACCAAATTGTAACTCAAAGCGATAATCTTCTGGCCATTCTGCGACTTCCGGAGCAATACCCGCATAGCCGATTGTAGAGCCATCAGAAAGCTCTCGACTTTTTGGCGTCATAACTAATGACTTCTCAATACCATTTCGCAACACGACCATGTCCAATGAGGTCATTGGGTTTGCACGAATGAGGTCCACAACCGACTGCCACTGTTCAATAGATTGCCCGTTGATCTCAACAATTTTATCGCCGGCTTCTAGCCCTGCATGATATGCAGCGCCATCATCAATTACTTGAGCAAGCACTGTCGATATCTCTGGAGAGTACGGTCTAAAACCAAGCGTTGTCATTGCAGATTCAGTTTCTGGGTTGAACGACCACTCTGAAATATCCAATGTCATTTGCTGTTCAAAGCCGATATCGTCTTGAGAAGCAACCGTTACTGTCATGGATTGATCACCTATATGAGATATCAACCCCATATTAACTGATTCCCAATCTGCGGTTTTGATTCCTGAAACAGATTTAAGTTCCATCCCAGTTTCAATTCCGGCTTGTGCGGCAATAGATTGCGGAGCGACTTCACCAATTACGGGCTTAACCGCTGGCACACCGATCAAAAATACTAACCAATACGCGAACACCGCAAAGATAAAGTTGAATGCAGGCCCAGCCCCCACAATCGCGGTTCGCTTCCAAAGTGGCTTTTTGTCAAAAGCGTACTGCTGTTGTCCTTCAGAGATATCATCAACGCGACCATCAAGCATTTTAACGTAGCCGCCCAGTGGGATCATTGACAGGCTATATTCAGTACCATCACGGCCAACTTTGCTCCAGATTGATTTACCAAAACCGATCGAGAATTTTTCAACTTTTACACCACAACGACGAGCGACCCAGAAATGTCCAAATTCATGAACAGCGACCAGAATGCCAAGCGCTACAATAAAAGATGCGAAGTTCCACAGAATTCCACTCATGTTAGTTGCTCTTTAATAAATTGAATGGCTATTTGACGAGACATATTATCTAGCTCGAGAAGGCTTTCCAAGCTATCTAAGCTCTCAGAGTTATGTTGTTCACATACTTTGCTCATAACATGTTCGTTAATGACAGCAATATCGGTAAACTTCACTTGATTACTCAAGAAAGCATCGACTGCAATTTCGTTTGCAGCGTTAATTGCCGTTGTTGCATGTTGCCCTAGATAGCAGGCTTCAATCGCTAACCTCAAACACGGATAACGACTAAAGTCTGGTTCTAAAAAGGTCAGCTCGCTCACTTTAGTGAAGTCCAAAGGCTTAACACCGGCTTCAGTACGAGCAGGGTAAGACATCGTCAAGGCGATTGGTGTCGCCATATCGGGTTCGCCCATCTGAGCAAGCACAGAACCATCCTTATACTGGACCATAGAGTGAATCACAGACTGAGGGTGAATGATGACCTTTAACTGCTCCTGAGAGGCATTGAATAACCATTTAGCTTCAATGTACTCTAAACCTTTGTTCATCATAGTCGCAGAGTCGACAGATATTTTAGGCCCCATAGACCAGTTGGGGTGTGCGATCGCTCTTTCTGGTGTCACTGACTCAAGCTCTTCAATATCGCTATAGCGGAAAGGACCGCCAGAGCCCGTCAAGAGAATATGGTTGATACCGTTCTCTTCCAAGTCACAACGACCTAGATTAGTTTGTACGTTTTGCGGCAGACATTGAAAGATAGCGTTGTGCTCACTATCAACAGGAAGAAGCTCTGCACCGTATTTTTCCACAGCGTCGATAAACAACTGCCCAGACATCACCAAGGCTTCTTTGTTAGCCAGTAAAATACGCTTACCCGCTTCAACCGCAGACATCGTAGGAAGTAATCCCGCCGCACCAACAATCGCAGCCATTACTGTATCCACTTCATCTAGGGAAGCGACCTGACACATGCCTTCAGCTCCTGAAAGCACTCGCACGTTCGGGTAATCCGCAGACAACATTTCAACCAACAGAGACGCTGCATCAGGGCAAGCCATAGCAACATAGCTTGGTTGCCACTTTTCAACGAGTGCCAGCATCTTTTTAACATTCGATCCAGCAGCCAATGCCACAACCGAATAGAGGTCTGGGTTTTGCTCAACGACTTTTAGTGTACTTGCACCAATTGAGCCGGTAGCGCCAAGGATAGTTAGATTTCGCATCACATATGACCGTAGAAATGTAATAAAGGGCAGAATCACTGCCCTTTTTATTAGAATGCTAAATAAAGCAGAGCAAAGACAGGGAATGCAGCCGTTAAGCTATCTATTCTATCAAGTATACCACCATGACCAGGAATCAGATTACTGCTGTCTTTCACCCCAGAAACACGCTTAAACATGCTTTCAACAAGGTCACCAAGAACAGAGATAACGACGGTCACAAGAGTAATAACAATCATGTGGAAAGGGCTTGTAAACTGGATGTCAAACAAATCAGCAAAGATCCAAGCCACGATCACCGCAGTAATAATGCCACCAACCAGACCTTCAATCGTCTTATTCGGGCTTACCGCTGGCGCCATTTTACGCTTACCAAAACTCTTTCCTGCAAAATAAGCACCACTGTCTGCAGCCCACACCAGCAAGCAAACGAACATCACTAGTTTTGCACCATGGTAAGGGTCAACATCGATACCATTAGCACGCAAGATAACCACGCTCCAGAAGAAAGGAAGCAGAGTCAGGACACCAAATGCATGACGGAGTAGCAATGAACCTTTCCATGCAGGCATAGACTTAGGGTAAGTCACTGCCATACCACTCGCTATAACCCACCAAATCGAGCCAATAGTTAGAATGGCGTAGTGAGCACTAGATAAGTTATTAAGGCTAAATGCATCAAAAGGAATAAAAGCAAAACTTGCAGCACTTATAACAACTGTTGGAATCAACGCTAAATAACGCGATTTACTTTCAACAAATTGAGTCCACTCCCAAAAACCCAACAGCGCAATGACTGATAGTGAAAGAATAAAAGTGGGAAGTGATAACTCAAAAATACCTAGAATAACTAGGGGAGCCAAAATCAACGCCGTAATAATTCGTTGTTTCAAACCAAAAAATCCTTATTAACTGTCCATCAGAGCTTTAATTTGCTCGCCGGTGCATCCAAAGCGACGCTCACGGTTTACAAACCAAGTCACAGCTTCAACTAAGCTGTCTTCATTAAAGTCTGGCCAGAATTGTTCAGTGAAATACATTTCAGCGTAAGCCAACTGCCAAAGCATAAAGTTGCTAATGCGGCACTCACCACTGGTACGAATAAGTAGATCAACCTCAGGAATATCAGACATCGTAAGGTGTTGTGTAATCATAGCTTCATCAATGTCTTCTACATTAATATTGCCAGACTTTACCTTTTGAGCAATAGAGGTCATTGCTTGCTGAATATCCCACTTTCCGCCGTAGTTAGCCGCAATATTAATAACCATACCGGTATTAGTGCTAGTCAAAGCTTCCGCTTCTTCTATCTTCTTTTGTAGTCGATCATTAAAACGACTTTTATCACCAATAACACGAAGTTGTAGATTATTCTTATGAAGCTTTTTCACTTCGCTCGACAGCACTGAAATAAACAGTTCCATCAAGATTCCGACTTCTTCTTCAGGACGACGCCAGTTTTCACTACTAAATGCAAATAAAGTAACGGCTTTAATGCCAAGCCTGGCAGCAGAAGAGATGGTTTTACGAACAGCCTGAACACCGTTTTTATGGCCAAAGACGCGAGGTTTGCCCTGAGCTTTTGCCCAGCGGCCATTGCCGTCCATGATGATAGCAATGTGTTTAGGAAGAGAGTCTGTGAACGCTTGAGAATTATGCATAAAAGAGTGAATCAAATTCTAATAGTCGAACAGAGTAGCATAAAAAAACGCTGAACAGTGAGTACAGCGTTTTTCCGGAAAGAAAAGAATATGGGAAGTTAAACTTCCATCAACTCTTTTTCTTTAGTGGCTAGAACTTCATCTACGTTCTTAACCGCAGCGTCAGTTAGCTTTTGAATTTCGTCTTGTGCTTTACGATCTTCGTCTTCAGAGATTTCTTTATCTTTAAGAAGCGCTTTTAGATCGCCATTCGCGTCACGACGGATATTACGGATAGCAACACGGCCACCTTCAGCTTCGCCACGAACAATTTTCACGAGGTCTTTACGACGCTCTTCCGTTAGCGGTGGAAGTGGAACACGAATAACTGTACCAGCTGACATAGGGTTTAAACCCAGGTCAGATGTCATGATCGCTTTTTCTACTAGAGGCGTCAGTGTTTTATCAAACACTGTAATTGCTAGTGTTCGCGCATCTTCTGCAATCACGTTCGCGACTTGAGTCAAAGGCGTTGGTGCACCGTAGTACTCCACAGTAATGCCAGAAAGTAAGCTAGGGTGAGCACGACCCGTACGAATCTTTTGCAGGCTGTTTTTTAGTGCATCAACACTTTTTACCATGCGCTCTTGAGCGTCTTTTTTAATTTCGTTAATCACAATTTCACCTTGATTATGTTCTTTCTTCAAGAAAGCTTTTTATTTGGAGTGATAAGGATAAGCTTACTGAAGTAGAACACATCAGTAAGCCCGAAAAATTAGTCAGCGTCGCTGATTAATGTACCTTCAGTTTCACCCATAACCACGCGACGTAGTGCGCCTGGTTTATTCATGTTAAATACACGGATTGGCATTTTGTGATCACGTGCTAGCGTAAATGCAGCCAAATCCATTACTTTAAGTTCTTTATCAAGAACTGTATTGTAAGACAACGTATCATACAGCTCTGCTTCTGGGTTTGCTACAGGGTCAGCAGTAAATACACCATCTACCTTTGTCGCTTTTAGAACGACGTCAGCTTCGATTTCGATACCACGTAAACATGCAGCAGAATCCGTAGTAAAGAATGGGTTACCAGTACCAGCAGAGAAGATCACAACACGACCTTGACGTAGTTGACTGATTGCGTCTGCCCAATTGTAGTCGTCACACACACCTTTAAGAGGGATTGCTGACATTACACGTGCATTCACATAAGCACGGTGTAGAGCGTCACGCATTGCAAGGCCGTTCATTACCGTTGCAAGCATACCCATGTGGTCACCAACAACGCGATTCATACCGGCTTCAGCAAGACCAGCACCGCGGAAAAGGTTACCGCCACCGATAACAACACCGACTTGAACACCTAGTTCAACCAATTCTTTTACTTCTTGAGCCATACGATCCAAGATCGTCGGGTCAATACCAAAACCTTCTTCGCCTTGTAGTGCTTCACCGCTAAGTTTTAACAGAATACGTTGATACGCTGGTTTAGGGTTCGTAGTCATGGAGTTTACCTTCCAAAGAGTTGTGATTAACAGTCATGGATAAAAACTGAAGATGTCAGTTCGCATTCATAACCGCTAACATTGCGAGCAAAAAATAAGTCACTATTCATAAAAAGACCGCAGCAATTGCCACGGTCTTTTTTCAAACAATACGCTAAGGATTAACCTTTTTGTACCGCTGCAACTTCGTCAGCGAAGCTCATTTCAGCAGTTTTCTCGATACCTTCACCAACTTCTAGACGTACGAAGCTAGATACTGAAGCGCCTTTCTCTTTAAGGATAGCGCCAACAGTTTGCTTAGGCTCCATGATGAAAGCTTGACCAGTTAGAGAGATTTCGCCCGTGAATTTCTTCATACGGCCAACAACCATTTTCTCTGCGATTTCAGCTGGTTTGCCTTCGTTCATAGCGATTTCAACTTGAACTGCTTTTTCTTTCTCAACTACGTCTGCAGGTACGTCTTCTGGGTTTAGGAACTCAGGACGTGATGCAGCAACGTGCATTGCAATGTGCTTAAGAGTTTCAGCTTCGCCTTCACCAGCAACAACAACACCGATTTTCTCACCGTGACGGTAAGAAGCTAGAGCAACACCTTCAACGAATTGTACGCGACGGATGTTGATGTTTTCACCGATCTTAGTTACTAGTGCGATACGCGCGTCTTCAAATTTAGCTTGAAGATCTGCGATCTCTAGACGCTCTGCTAGAGCAACTTCAGCAACTTCGTTAGCGAATGCAAGGAAACCTGCATCTTTAGCAACGAAATCAGTTTGGCAGTTAACTTCAAGAAGAGCAGCAGCGCCGTTTGCTTCTTTGATGATGATTGCGCCTTCAGCCGCAACGTTACCAGCTTTTTTAGCTGCTTTTGCTGCACCAGATTTACGCATGTTTTCAATTGCTAGCTCGATGTCGCCTTCAGCAGCAACAAGCGCTTTTTTACATTCCATCATGCCCGCAGCTGTGCGTTCACGAAGTTCTTTAACTAGAGCTGCAGTTACAGTTGCCATTCTCTATTCCTCAGTAAATTCTAAAAAAGATAAAAAACAGGGGCCTCATTAATTGGCCCCTGATATTGACTGTATTCAGTTCCTCAAGCCATCTATTATGATTACTTAATGTGAACTAAATATGGCTCAGAGCCGCTATTATTCAGCTTCTACAAAACCGTCTTTTTCAGCAGCTACAGCAGCAACATCTTTGTTACGACCTTCTTTAACCGCGTCTGCAGCAGCATTTAGGTAAAGCTGTACTGCACGGATTGCATCATCGTTACCTGGGATAACGAAGTCAACGCCGTCTGGGTTAGAGTTAGTATCAACAATAGCGTAAACTGGGATACCTAGGTTGTTTGCTTCTTTAACTGCGATGTGTTCGTGATCAGCATCGATTACGAATAGAGCGTCTGGTAGGCCGCCCATGTTCTTGATACCACCAAGAGACTTCTCTAGCTTCTCCATTTCGCGAGTACGCATTAGAGCTTCTTTCTTAGTAAGCTTGTCGAAAGTACCGTCTTGAGCTTGCGCTTCAAGTTCTTTCAGACGCTTAATAGACTGACGAACAGTTTTGTAGTTCGTTAGCATACCGCCTAACCAGCGGTTGTTAACGTAGAACTGGTTGCTGTTGATAGCAGCTTCTTTAACAGCTTCAGATGCAGCGCGCTTAGTACCAACAAAAAGAACTTTACCTTTCTTCTCGCCAACTTTAGCGATTTCAGCTAGAGCGTCGTTGAACATTGGTACAGTTTTTTCTAGGTTGATGATATGTACTTTGTTACGAGCACCAAAGATGAATGGCTTCATTTTTGGGTTCCAGTAACGAGTTTGGTGACCGAAGTGAACACCAGCTTTAAGCATATCGCGCATTGATACAGTTGCCATTTTAAAATCCTCTATGGGGTTAGGCCTCCACATCCCCCATGAATCCGACCCCTAACAACTAACCACTTTTCAGCCGTTATCTGCGTTGTTGAGGCACCCCGGAACATGTGTCGGAATGTGTGTGATTTAAAGAAATAAGTTAGTGGACACAAGCTTGTTTCGCCAATTGGAGAAAACAGTCCTGACGTCCGGCGCGCTTTATACCATATTTTGTCTATCTGTGGCTAGCAAAAATTCTAAGAATGGCAACGACTATAATGAACGTTATCATCCGTTTTTACCTATAAATAGCGGCCTAAACCATTCACATCAACATCATCAAACAGAACGTTATTAACTTAGTTTGGGGTGTTTCCACCAGCATTGAATGGGCATGGGAATGTTGCGCTAAAATGCTGCACTGCTAGAATAGCCCAAATATGCACACTTAGGTGCTACCCAATTAAGAGATATGCAATGGCTGTAAAAATTAAAACTGCTGAAGAAATTCAAAAAATGCGCGTCGCTTGTAAGCTGGCTTCTGAAATTCTAGAGATGATCGAACCTCATATCCAAGTAGGTACAACGACAGAAGAGCTAAACCAAATCTGTCACGACTACGCAATGGAAAGAGGCGCATACTCAGCACCACTTGATTACCACGGTTTCCCTAAGTCAATCTGTACGTCTATCAACCACATTGTGTGTCACGGTATTCCAGCATCACAAGACGAGACGGGTAGCACGGGTCAATTCAAACCTGCGGTACTAAAAGATGGCGACATTCTGAACGTTGATATCACGGTAATCATACCTGATGACGAAAACGCAGACCTAAGCGTTCGTCCACAAGGTTACCATGGTGACACATCTAAGATGTTCTTAGTTGGTGATGTATCACCGGCAAACAAACGCCTATGCATGGTTGCTCAAGAAGCCCTTTACGAAGGCATGCGTCAAGTTAAGCCTGGAGTTCAACTTGGTCAAATCGGTACGGCGATCGAGAAGTACATCAAAACAAACAATAAGAATAACCCACGCGCTAAGTTCTCGATCGTAAAAGATTACTGCGGCCACGGCATTGGTTCTGAGTTCCACGAAGATCCACAAGTGGTTCACTACAAAAACAACGACCGTACCGTGCTAAAAGCGGGGATGTGTTTCACTATCGAGCCTATGATCAATGCGGGTAAGTTTGGTTGCCGCCTAGATGACGAAGATAGCTGGACAGTTTATACGGCAGACAGCAAGAACTCTGCTCAGTGGGAACACACTCTCGTTGTTACCGATACTGGCTGTGAAGTACTAACACTACGCAGCGATGATACCATTCCACGTATCATGAAAAACGCTTAGCTCATCAAACCGAGCGCACCAGCCTTTTAAAAATATCCTCGCGTTGTCGAGGATATTTTTTTATCCGCTCAATTTCGATTTTCCATCAGCTTCTGTTAAATTGTTTACTATTCTCATTTGCTTGCACGGATAGCAGACTATGCCTTATCAATGCCCTCTTACGTTCAATGACGAACAAATTGAAATCTGCGAATTGAAAAATCAGCTCGAAATTTTCACACAGTTTCAAAAAAATGAATTTCTAAATCATCACCCAGTCACCGACTTGGTATTCTTACGATCCGAGTACATGGACTTGCTCCTTAATCGATTGTGGGAACATTTCGGATTCAATAAACTCCCACATATATCACTCGTAGCGGTAGGTGGTTATGGCCGTGGTGAACTACACCCTTTATCCGACATTGATATCTTAGTCGTCTCGCAAAAGACACTACCAAATGCATTTGGTGAAAAAGTCAGTCAATTCATCACCCTACTTTGGGATTTGAAACTCGAAGTCGGCCATGCAGTACGAACAGTTTCAGAGTGTATCGAGATTGGTATCGACGATTTAACGGTTGCAACCAATCTACAAGAGTCGCGTTTACTGTGTGGCAGTGAAGACACTTTTCAAGAACTGAAATTGAAGATTCATTCCGATTCTTTTTGGCCAAGTGAGAACTTTTATAAAGCCAAGATTCAAGAACAAAGAGAACGCCATGCTCGCTATCATGACACCACTTACAATCTAGAACCTGATATTAAATCGACCCCTGGAGGCTTGAGAGATATCCATACGCTAAGCTGGGTTGCACGTCGACACTTTGGTGCAACTTCTTTATTAGAGATGAGTAAGTATGGCTTTCTTACCGATGCCGAATATCGTGAGTTAGTCGAGTGCCAAGATTTCTTGTGGCGCATTCGCTTTGCACTTCATATTGAATTACGCCGTTACGACAATCGCCTCACGTTTGCACATCAAGCCCAAGTCGCCGAACATCTAGGTTATACCGGTGAAGGAAACCGTGGTGTCGAGATGATGATGAAAGAGTTCTATCGAACCCTTCGTCGCGTAGCAGAGCTCAACAAGATGCTGCTTAAACTGTTCGATCAGGCAATAATCAATGGCGGTGAAACACAAGAAGCTGAGATTCTCGATAATGATTTCCAACGTCGAGGGACATTGATCGAAGCGCGCAAGCCCGCCCTATTCCAGGCTCGACCGGAAACGATTCTCGATATGTTCATCCATATCGCAAACGACTCTTCCATCGAAGGGGTTAGCCCACCGACATTACGACAGCTACGTACTGCACGCCGTCGACTCAACCGTTTCTTGCACACCATTCCTGTAGCACGTGAAAAGTTCATGTCGTTGGTTCGCCACCCTAATGCACTGCATAAAGCATTTAGTCTGATGCATAATTTAGGGGTGCTCTCGGCATACTTACCGCAGTGGAGCCAAATCGTTGGTCAAATGCAGTTTGACCTTTTCCATGCTTACACCGTTGATGAACACAGTATTCGTCTTCTCAAGCACATCAACCGTTTCAGCCAAATTGAGAACCATGACAAACATCCTATTTGCTGCGAAGTGTATCCACGCGTTCAGAAGAAAGAGTTACTCATTCTTGCGGCTATCTTCCATGATATAGGTAAAGGGCGTGGCGGAGATCACTCAGAGATTGGTGCCGTCGAGGCTTACTCTTTCTGTATTGAGCATGGATTATCTAAACCAGAAGCCAAGCTAGTATCGTGGTTAGTACAAAACCACCTATTGATGTCTGTCACCGCTCAACGTCGTGATATTCAAGATCCTGACGTGATCACAGAGTTCGCTAAAAAAGTGCGCGATGAAGAGTCCTTAGAGCTGTTGGTTTGTCTAACCGTCGCAGACATTTGTGCAACGAATCCAGATCTATGGAACAGTTGGAAACGCACTTTATTGGCTGAATTATTTCATTCAACACAAAGAGCACTACGCCGTGGTCTAGAAAACCCGGTCGATGTCAGAGACCGTATTCGTCACAATCAACAAATGGCTTCCGCATTACTGCGTAAAGAGGGCTTCACCGCTCGTGAAATTGAAGTACTTTGGCAGCGTTTCAAAGCCGACTACTTCTTACGTCATACGCACAATCAAATCGCTTGGCACTGTGAACACCTACTTCGCCTCGAAGACCCAAGCCAACCCTTGGTGCTGATCAGCGAAAAAGCGACTCGTGGTGGTACTGAGGTGTTCGTTTACTGTAAAGACCAAGCAGCACTTTTTGCAACTGTGGTTGCAGAACTCGATAGACGCAACTTTAATGTTCACGACGCGCAAGTCATGCTCAGCAAAGATGGTCACGTTTTGGATACCTTCGTTGTGTTAGATCAGCATGGTGAGGCCATTGATGAAGCAAGGCATAAAGCGGTCGCCAAACACTTAACCCATGTTCTATCAGATGGGCGTCCTACTAAGATAAAAACACGTCGTACACCACGTAACTTGCAGCATTTTAAGGTAAAAACTCGAGTTGAGTTCCTACCAACCAAAAGTAAAAAACATTCCTTGATGGAACTGAAAGCATTAGACACTCCAGGATTATTGGCTCAAGTAGGTGCGACCTTTGCGGAACTAGATATCAATTTGCACGGAGCGAAAATCACCACTATAGGTGAACGAGCAGAAGATTTGTTTATTCTAACCAGTGAAGCGGGAGGCAGGCTTTCAGAAGAACAAGAGCAAGCGCTAAGAGAAAGATTAACGGAACATGTTTCTGAACTCGCACCTTAGAAACTCAATGTAGCTCCCAAAAATAAGCAATCCGAGAAATCAGATTCAATAATCTATTGAGCGTGGGTAAAGATAGAGAGCGATCTTGCCCACAACTTACAATCAATTCCCAGATATCAACTATCTAGCTTATCGTTAGGCTGCTACATTAATTAAGTCAATTACATAAAAGTACTACACTCATAAACTAGAGGTCACTTATGTATCCAAACCTCACTGGCTTAGGTATCCACGAACCTAAGCAGATTGAACGTTACTCCCTTCGCCAAGAAGCACACAAAGACATTCTCAAGATTTACTTCCGTAAACAGAAAGGCGAACTGTTTGCAAAAAGCGTTAAGTTTAAATACCCAAGGCAAGTAAAAAGTGTGCTTGTTAGCGGTGGTAACAATCAATACAAAGAAGTGACAGAGATAAACCGTAATCTCACGCTTGTGATTGATGAACTGAACAAGATCACCAAACCAACACCAACCACTGAGATGGATGTGAAGCAGAAAATTTTGACTGACTTACGCCACTTAGAGAAAGTAGTCTCGAGTAAGATCTCAGAGATCGAAGCCGATCTAGAAAAGCTAAAATGATCCCCGCAATGGCTGTTAGCCTATGATACTCAAGCTTCACCGTTCAATAGCACAGAAGTTCAAAAGGGTTGATATTCCTATCAACCCTTTATTTTTATTCATCTTTTATTTGGACACTCAAGCTTGAGCATCTAATAACTTTATATCCCAATCAAAGGTTTCAAACAACCTTAGCCACGTTTCATCAAGGTTAGCCTTCATCACTAACTCTTCTTGGGTAAAAGGATGAATGAATCGCAACTCAGACGCATGCAGTAACAAACGATGCGAATCGAGATCATCACGAAACAGTCGGTTGTGCTTACCATCACCATGGGAAGTATCGCCCACGATTGGGTGTCTTAAATGAGCCATGTGACGACGCAACTGATGTTTGCGACCTGTCTTTGGCAACATCTCAACTAAGCAATAACGACTGGTAGGAAAGCGGCCTGTTGAATATGGCACTTCTACTTTTGCTAACGGTTCATAGACCGTCACCGCCTCTTGCGCTTCTTTGTCTTCTTTTGCGAACTTATCCGCAATCTTATCCAGTTCAACCTTGAGTGCGTAGTCTAGAGTATCACCCGCCTCTATCCAGCCTCTAACAATTGCATGATAGGTTTTCTGCATCTCATGGTTAGCGAACATTGGCATCACCTCAGAGGCAACCTCGCTCGACAGCGCAAACACCAATACGCCAGACGTTGGGCGGTCTAAGCGATGCAGAGGGAATACGTGCTGACCAATTTGATCACGCAGTGTTTGCATCACAAATTGAGTCTCGTGTTTATCCAACCATGAACGATGCACTAGCATGCCCGCAGGTTTATTCACCGCGACAAAATACTCATCTTGATAAATGATCTCTAACATTACGCGCATACCTCATCAATGCTCTGAATCGTCACTAGCAATTCGGCCTTACTTGCCTCATTTTTCCACACTTCACCAAAGTAAGGATGAATCGCGAAGCCCTTTGGTAGACTCATTTGTGCATTCATCATTGCGTTAATCTTAACGATAAAGATCCACTGCAACCACTCTTCCGGTTGCAGAGAATCAATCGCGAAAGGCTCAACACTGGCTAGAGCTTCGTCCGAAGGTGGAACATCACTCCACAGCGAACATTGGCGCATTTGTTGTTCTAATTGTTGAAGTAAAATAGGTAACTTTGTGGCTGCTGTCATTTTTCACCAAGTTATTTATCTAGTGACCTTGAAATTGGGGCATAGAGTACCATCTATTGAGGAAAGAAAGTTAGGAGCTTTATTGCTATGGAAACAATTCACACGCTCACTCAGTTGCTTAAGAATAGCGGTTGCCAATACGATATCTACGACCTAGGTCGTCGCATTCAGAAGATCGACAACACCTTATTTTCTGATGTTGAGCAAGGGAAACAGCCGTACCCGTTCCCACTTCAAAAACAAGCTCACTTAGCCATTAGCTACTGGAACGAACACAAACAGCCATGGATTTGGTTTCTAAAATTCAAACTGGATGAAAGAGGCCTGTTGCATCAAGGTGATGTGGGTAATTTCCTGAAGTTTGTTATCGAAGCAATGGGCACACGTTTGAACGGCGAGATCAGCGAGGAGCAACAACAAAAGCTGTCAAACAACCCTTATACCTTTAAGCCTTCTGAAGACAAAATGGCCGTGTTCCATAGCCAAGTAAGAGCTGGTTTAGACCTCGCGACGAGCCAATATTACGAACACGCTCAGCATTACTTCACTGGTGAGCTAGGCTGGGATAACTGGAAAACGGTTGGCCTGCAAGGCATCACAGATATGTGTGCTCGCTTAGGTAGCCAGCAAAACGGTGTCGCGATTCGCAAAGCGCTAAATAAACTGCCATCAGAACCTCTATACGCCACACTGGGGGCACTTGAACATACGCAAATCAATGACAAGCTCGCGCAACGTTTGCAAGAAATGGCAGAGAGTCAGATCACAAGTAAAGAGCCGGACCTATTCTTGCTGTCTGCGTTGGTTCGTGCCCTTTCAGGTGCAGAACAAGGGATCACGAATAACATCATTAACCAAGTTCTGGCTAGCCCACGCTTGAGCCACCAAGAAGTATTAATTGGTTTAGCGGGTCGCAGCTGGCATGCGCTACAAGATCCTGCGATTGCTGAGCAATTCTTGTTACGTCTCGCACAAACGGGCAACCAAAACCTATTCAACCAATTATTTGCAGATTTAGTGATGATTCCGACGTTGAGAATGGTATTTTTACCTTTACTGAACTCAAACCCATCGCCTGAGCTTGCTAATGCCTTAGTTGAACTACAGCAAGCGGCAAAGGCTCAATAACTCGTAAAAACAAGATCAAATCACGATTGGAATAAAGAGATAAAAGGAAGTATGGATTAAATGATAGATAACTTATTGGCTATTTTAATGCTGTGCTTCTTTTGCTTTTTATTTTGGCAACAGCGCAGGCAATCAGAGCTTGCGAAAACTGCCATTGCGAGAAAGTGTAAAGAACTAGACTTACAGTTGCTAAGTGTCGCTTTCAGTGGTCATAAGCTTAAGATGCGCCATGAATTGACCACGACTTGGCGCTGGCACACTGTGTACCAATTTGAATTTTCAGCGTTAGGTGATGACCTGTACCAAGGCAAGCTGACCATGGTTGGCTTCCGCTCGATGCGGTTTGAGCTACAGCCCCATCGAATGTAACGTCACAATACGCTGTATAGCGATACTCAGAAAAAGAAAAGCCCCGACACCGAAGTGTCAGGGCTAGGGTCTTACTCGCAGCAGTCCGGCTACTAATTAATGCTCCATGCATCATCCATAATAGTGGCTGTAATCCTTCAGCTCTTTCCTTTACTTCGCCATCCTAGCGGTGTCCAATCATCCTGAAAGCTAACAATCCTAGTTAGCGCACATAACTTGTTCCCTGAGCGGTGTCCTTTACATCGTCCTGATGCGAATCCAACCCTTTAATCCCAAAGGTGTCCATTGTCATTCCGTTGCAGCTAACTTCCTGTCAACTGACTGTCTCCCTACAATGTCCTACGCTCCATGCTTGATCACTCAATCCTAAATGACCAAATCTTCATCCTGAAGATAACCAAATCCTTGGTGCTTTCCTGTTCCGTGTCAGAATCCTTCCGACAAGGTTTAATTTACGCGATTTACGATTTCGGACAATAGATTCTCATCACATTTCACATCTAACTGAGTTGTTAATTATATAAAACAACTAAAATTCAACATCTTACTCATATGCATATCAATCTCTCTAGAAATATATTCGTGTTATCTCACAGCGCTTGTAAGAGATCTCTCACACGTTATGGGCTGTTTTATGATTCGCTATCATTTGCTGGAGCGAGTAAAATGCACAAAGACTAAAAATGGAGGTCAACATGCTGACAAAAGATGTTTCTGAAGAGTTGAAATCGGTGCTTGAAGGACTGCAAGCACAAGGTAAAGAGCCAACCGTTGCGTTAGTGAAAGCTCGCATGAGTACATCGGTTCCAATGCCTGCTTTAATCACAACCATCAAGAGCTGGAAAAGTGCGAATCGCGTACCTAAAGTTGAAGTCGCGACACAAGAAGAGCCAGCACTAGACCGTGTTAGCCAACTGGAAAAGCAAATCCTTGAACTTACCGCTCGCATTGCCACGCTTGAAGCTAAGTTAACGGAACAATAAGTTAACTGAGCAATAAGCTAACTGGTCAATTAGGCAACAGAGCAATAAGTGACAGACAACAAGCTAACAGAGAAATAGAACACTATGAAGATATGGGTTGATGCGGACGCTTGTCCTAAAGTTATCCGTGAAACAATCGTACGTGCAGCAGAGCGCACAGGTGTTGAATGCACCTTTGTGGCAAACCATTTGGTTCCCGTTCCTAAGCGCAATAACATTCACTCAATTCAAGTACCAAGCGGGTTTGATATTGCAGATGATGAAATCGTAAAACGCACTGAACCCGGCGATCTTGTGATTACATCCGATATCCCCCTGGCTGACGAAGTGATCACCAAGGGTGGTCAAGCACTCAGCTCTCGTGGCGAGCTTTACACCAAAGAGACCATTAAAGCGCGTCTCAACATTCGTGATTTTATGGATACCATGCGTTCAAGTGGCATCCAAACGGGCGGACCAAGCACCCTTTCTCAAACCGACCGTCGTGAGTTCGCGAACCACTTAGATAGAATTCTAGCCAAACGCTAGCAGGCTCATCCGAGCTTAACCTAGTTCTATCTCTCTATAAAAAACAAAAAAACCTGCAAACAATGCAGGTTTTTTTATATCAATTAAGAGAAGGTTTCCCCTGCTCTACAACTAAGGCGTGTAGTACGTCGCCGCACCTGGGCCAACAGGTAGGCCAAATACGAATACCCAGATATAGAACATTAAGCTCCAACCAACCAAGAATACGATTGAGTATGGAAGCATTGTAGCAATCAGGGTACCAATACCTAGGTTCTTCATGTAACGCGTTGCTACAGCAAGGATAAGACCGAAGTAGCTCATCATTGGTGTAATGATGTTCGTTGTTGAGTCACCTATACGGTAAGCCGCTTGAATCGTTTCAGGTGCGTAGCCTACTAGCATTAGCATTGGAACGAAGATAGGTGCTGTAACTGCCCACTGAGCAGAAGCCGAACCGATCATAAGGTTGATGAAACCACACATTAGGATGAATGCGAAGAACAACATTGGACCCGTTAGGCCGATATCTTGTAGGAAAGTCGCGCCTGCAACTGCGAATACTTGACCGAAGTTAGTCCACTTGAAAAAAGCAACAAACTGAGCAGCGAAGAATACAAGTACGATGTACATGCCCATAGAGGACATAGACTTCGACATTGCATTGATAACGTCACGGTCAGTTTTCATTGAGCCGGTAACTTTACCGTAAACAAAACCAGGAACCGCGAAGAAGACAAAGATAAACGCTACGATACTTTTCAGGAATGGAGAACCTGAAACCGTACCAGCCGCTGAACGCAGAACACCATCAGCAGGAACAATCGTCCACGCAAGAAGAGCAGAAACGGCTAGCACAGCGATGCCCGCCAGCTTAAGGCCTTTCTTCTCAATTTCCGTTAGCTTGCCCATTGAATCGTTTGATAAATCTTCAGACGCTTCTTCGTCGTTGTATTTACCCAGTTTTGGTTCAACAATCTTCTCAGTTACAAATGCACCGGTAATTGCAATGAAGAAAGTAGAAACAAACATGAAATACCAGTTTGATTCAGGACCAACGCTGTAAGTCGGGTCGATCATTTGCGCTGCTGTTTGGGTAATACCAGAAAGCAGTGGATCAACCGTACCGATTAGAAGGTTTGCAGAGTAACCACCAGATACACCAGCAAATGCTGCCGCTAGACCCGCTAATGGGTGACGACCCAAAGAGTGGAAAAGCATTGCCGCAAGAGGGATAAGCACAACATAACCAAGCTCAGAGGCCGTGTTAGAGATAATACCGGCAAATACTACGGTTACTGTAACCATACGCTTAGATGCGCCCATTACCATGCCACGCATCGCCGCAGATAGTAGACCTGAGTGTTCAGCAATCGCAACACCTAGCATTGCAACCAGCACAGTACCTAGTGGCGCAAAGCCGACAAAGTTTTTAACGAGATTAGTGACGATGAGTTGTAAGCCTTCAGCGTTAAGTAAGCTTACAACGTGAATCATGCCGTCAGCAGCACGACCTGGCGCACCGTCTGGACGAGGATCCATAACAGACACCTCAAAATATCCAGCGATACCTGAAGTAACTAAAATTGCGACACAGAAGATTGCAAAAAGAGTAATTGGGTGGGGTAAAAGGTTCCCCAAATATTCAACGCCATCGAGAAAGCGGGTAAAAATAGGTTTCTTTGGCGAGTTGTTTTTTATTGAATCTGATGAACTCATCAGTTCCCTCCTTGTAGTGATTCCTGTGCAATTGTGACAAAAATGTTCAAATTGCCAGCGAAGGGTACGCGACAAAATTATCAATTAGAAATTCAAAATGTTACAAAATGTGTAACAATTGATGATTTTTAACTCTATTTGGACGATTAACTAGCAAATAAATCCACATAGAGAGATAAAACTAGATTTATAATTCAAAAGGACACATTCACTACAAATATAATTGACGATATAAGCCATTGATTAATTTAAAAACAAAGTTCGCCGTACTATAAAAAACACTTTATATTTAATAACCTTCCTCTCGAAGGAAAAGAAAAACTGACAAATGAATGAAGTTTGACTTTCCCCTCGTTTTTAAAGCTGTGTCACGTCGTATTGACTGACTATTTTTGAACCGCTTTAAATCTCGGATTGGACTTACAGATGACATAGAGGCGACCTCTGCGCTTCACAACCTGACAATCTGGGTGACGACTTTTTGCACTCTTAAGAGATTTAACCACTTTCATCTACTTATTCCCTTTACCTAATTGACCAAAACGACGAGTGAAGTTCGCAACACGTCCCTCTTTATGTAGCACTCTCTGTTTACCGGTATAGAAAGGGTGCGACTTTGACGACACTTCAATAGTGAAGTAAGGATAAGTATTGCCATCTTCCCATTCGATAGTTCGATCTGTTTTCAGCGTAGAACCTATTAAGAAGTACTCATCAACGCTGGTGTCATGGAATACCACTGTGCGGTAGTCCGGGTGGATATTCGGTTTCATTGTATTTCCCTAAAATAATTAATTGATACATTATAACATACTAGATGATAATTATTATCAAAAGAAAGACAAGCGATTTTATGGTATTTTTCCGCCATAGATCGTAATTAGAGAGTGTCCGTCCATGTACTCCATTGAACCTATTGGCTTTATAGAGTCTCCTTATAAAGAGAAGTTCGCGGTACCAAGGCAACCTAGATTAGTACCAACATCCAGCTCAAGAATAAGACTCGTTGACTCAGCAAACTGCCTTGAGTCCGTCCGTAATATTGAGCAATTTAGCCATGTTTGGTTGTTGTTCATGTTCGACAAAAACCTCGAAGCAGGATGGAAACCCACCGTAAGACCACCTCGACTTGGTGGTAATGAACGTATTGGTGTATTCGCATCTCGCGCGACATTTAGGCCCAATGGAATTGGCATGTCCGCGGTTGAGCTCAAAGGTGTGTCTCAAGAAAAGGGGCAAACTTGGGTGGATTTGGGCAGTGTCGATCTGGTTGACGGCACGCCAATTATCGATATCAAACCTTATATCCCCTACTCTGATTCGATTCCTGATGCATTAGCAGGGTTTGCCGCTGATGAACCAGAAGTGCTAGAAGTTAACTTTTCACAGCAAGCCCAAGCGAAGCTGGTACAACACCCAAAGGGGCACCACATCATTCAGGTAGTCAAAGAAGTGCTTGGCCAAGATCCTCGCCCTGCCTATAAAAAAGGCAAACCAGACAGTAAAGAATATGCGGTAAATTTGTTCGATCTTAACGTAAAATTCGTTGTTGAAACGCTTTTCATCAATGTTACTGACATTGAGCGCTTTTGAGAACTCAAATAGGCTGATATTATATACGGCTATATCAGATTTGCTGACGCCACTAAGCTCAGCAAATTTTCTTTTATCAATGATGAAACGGATACCACAGAATGCGTACCAGTAACTACCTTCTTTCTACTCTGAAAGAGACTCCAAACGACGCAGAAGTTATCAGCCACCAGCTGATGCTACGTGCAGGTATGATCCGTAAGCTAGCTTCAGGTTTATATACTTGGCTACCTACTGGTCTACGTGTACTGCGTAAAGTCGAAAATATCGTTCGCCAAGAGATCGATAATGCAGGTGCCGTTGAAATCTTGATGCCCGTAGTTCAACCGTTTGAGCTTTGGGAAGAGACTGGCCGTTCTGAAAAGATGGGCCCTGAGTTACTTCGTTTCACAGACCGTCACTCTCGTCCGTTCGTTCTTAGCCCAACAGCTGAAGAAGTGGTGACGAGCCTAGTACGTAACGAGATTAGCTCTTACAAACAGCTTCCTCTAAACCTGTTCCAAATCCAGACTAAATTCCGTGATGAACGTCGCCCTCGTTTTGGCGTAATGCGTGCACGTGAATTCTCTATGATGGATGCGTACAGTTTTGATATCGACAAAGAAGGCTTAGAAAAGTCTTACCAAGCGATGCACGATGCTTACTGTAAAGCATTCGACCGCATGGGCCTTGAGTACCGTCCAGTATTGGCAGACTCTGGCGCAATCGGCGGCAGCGGCTCTCAAGAGTTCCACGTTCTTGCTGAAAGCGGCGAAGACCTAATCGCATTCTCTTCTGAATCTGATTACGCAGCAAACATCGAGAAAGCCGAAGCACTTGCTCCAACGACTGAAGCGGCAGCGCCGACTCAAGAGATGGAACTGGTTGACACGCCAAACGCAAAAACAATTGCTGAGCTTGTAGAACAACACGGTCTAGCAATCGAGAAGACAGTTAAGACTCTATTCGTTAAAGCATCTGATGAAGTAGAAGCAGATATCATTGCTCTAATCATCCGTGGTGACCACGAGCTTAACGAAGTGAAAGCAGAAAACCTTCCACAGGTTGCATCTCCACTAGAGATGGCTTCTGAAGAAGAAATCCGTGCACTTGTTGGTGCTGGTCCTGGTTCACTTGGCCCTGTTGGCCTAGAGCTACCATTCATCGTTGACCGCTCTGTTGCTGTAATGAGTGACTTCGGCGCAGGTGCAAACGTAGACGGTAAGCACTACTTCGGTATTAACTGGGGTCGTGACGTTGAGCTTGCTCAAATTGAAGACTTACGTAACGTTGTTGAAGGTGACCTAAGCCCATGTGGTCAAGGTACTATCCAACTTAAACGCGGTATCGAAGTTGGTCACATCTTCCAGCTAGGTAATACTTACTCTAAAGCAATGAACTGTAACGTGCTTGGTCCTGATGGTAAGAGCGTAATCCTAGAAATGGGTTGTTACGGTATCGGTGTTTCACGTGTTGTTGCATCTGCTATCGAGCAAAACCACGATAAATTCGGTATCACTTGGCCAGACGCACTAGCACCGTTCCAAGTTGCTATCGTACCAATGAACATGCACAAATCTGAGCGCGTTAAAGAAGCAGCTGAGAAGCTATACGCTGAATTAACCGCTATGGGTATCGAAGTACTATTTGATGACCGTAAAGAGCGCCCTGGTGTAATGTTTAAAGATATCGAACTAGTGGGTATTCCTCACACTATCGTTATCGGCGATCGCAGCATGGACGAAGGCAACTTCGAATACAAAAACCGTCGTACTGGTGATAAAGAAGCTATCGCAATGGACACGGTGATCGAGCACCTTAAAGCTCAACTAGCTTAGTCATCCGATTACTGACTAGATAAACATTGAAAGGCTGCCATTCGGTGGCCTTTTTTGTACCTGTCGTTTCCCTGCAAACTCCCTTCTATTTATTAGTAGAGTTAATAACGTAAGTTAATCCCCTGTTCATATTCAAATCCGTATATTGGTGTTATCAACTTTTTGGACATGCTCACCATTGGAGGTATCGATGGATATCAAAAGCTTACTTAACCAAGCACTTAAGTCAGATCTCGTTAAACAAGGTACTCAGAAGCTTTCCCAAGGGTCTTCGGGTTTAAGCAGCCTCTCTCAAGGCAGTAGCAGCAATGACAAGGGTATCAACAAGAACACACTTGGCGCTTTCGGTGCAGGTGCTGTTGGTGGTGGACTGTTAGGGACGTTAATTGGCTCTAAAAAGACCAAGAAAATGGGTAAGAGAGCAGCCGGCATTGGTGGCGCAGCAGCTCTTGGGGCTCTCGCTTATAAAGTCTACAACGACTACCAGTCTAAACAAGGTCAAGCACCAGATGTCGATCAGGCTCAGTTTGATGAAAATGACGCTAATCACAGTGTTCTGATTCTACGCTCGATGATAGCCGCGTCTAAAGCTGATGGTCATGTTGATGAAGAAGAGATGGCTAAGATAGAACAAGCAGTAGAAAACATGGGCGCTGATTATCAACTGACTAAGTTGGTCTCTGAAGAACTGCACAAGCCACTCGACCCAAGTGAGATTGCGCAACTAGCCACTTCACCTCAGCAAGCGAGCGAGATCTACTTAGCCTCTTTGATTGTGGCCGACGAACAGAATTTCATGGAAAAGGCGTACCTGAAAGAGCTCGCGAAACAACTAAACCTTGCTGATGAAGTCACCTATCAACTTGAACAACAAGTCTCTGGCTAATCGGTAAATACCAAACGAATCAGTAAAGAGAAGCCTAAGCCGCAGGCTAACTAAGTGATATATTGAGCAAAGACAAACTAACTCTGCTCTTGAGCAGATCCACTTTGTTTTTGCTTATCTCTATGTGTATATTGATATCAGTTATCATTTGGTTAGGTATAAAAATGAAAGTATACGATTGTTGTGATTTAGTGCGTGAACTGTATTCTCAAATTGGCAGTGGCGACCAAGGCTATATCCCTAAAGCGATCACCTGCGCAGTAAAAACATTGAACGACCTTGCTGCCGATGAATCCCTTGCTAAAGAAGCTCGTGAACGTGCAGCATTTGCCGCCGCGAACCTACTGATTTCAGATTTCGAGGACTAGTATGAATCTCGCTAACTTTGAAAAGATGGATCCAGTAATGTTGATGAGCATCGTCAATATGAAGCTTCGCGATGACTTCGGCGGTAATTTGGATCGAGTAGTTAACTTCTACGAAATTGACAAAGCTGCATTGATCGCTAAGCTCGCATCTGCTGGTTTTGAGTATCTTCCAGAAGCCAAACAGTTTCGATAATGATTTAAAACGAGCTTCCTATTAAAAGACCAACCTCTGTGTTGGTCTTTTTTTGTTTGAGGTACGTAATAGGCAAAAACCAGTAAACCTATTATAAATTATCTGTTTGCACCTATACTTTTATATCTTAGAGTCAACGAACGCTCCTTGAACCGAAGCGTATTGTTGTATAGGCTACCTCAAATAGCATATAAAACTCATCATCCAATCTGATGATAGCGAAGGATTAACAATGAAAAGACTCGGACTTTTAGCGGTTATCGCAGCGACACTCACCGTAGGTTGCACTTCAAACTCTCAACAAGATAACTTTCGTGAAGCCTCTTTTGAGCTATGTAATACCGAAGTCGATATCTACTCTGTAAGCCATGATGAGCGAATTCGCATTGTCTGTTCTGATGGTTCTAAATTCGCTTTGAACAGTGAAGATACACTAGAAGTAATGCGTGATATCAACATAGACTACTGCGATGGCGAAGGCTTAGGCAAATTCAACGAGAGTCGCAGCTACTACTCATTTAGATGTAAATCAGGTACGCTACTTAGCATCAAAAAGTAGAACCAACTCAAAGAGAGAACAAAGGCTTAATGTGCAAGCATTAGCCCTTTTTAGTACCCGCTTTTCTATATTTTCAGCTACTCAAATCACCAAATACAACAAAGGCTCCCAACAAGGAGCCCTTCAAATCGTATTTTTCAATCAAATAGCTTTAGTTCAAGGAAAAGGCGCGGAGTTTACGAATGTAAATGAGCACCTTTGACACAGAAATTAAGCTATTTGAGCCAGAAAAAATTAAGCGTAAACCGGTAGACGCTTACAGATATTTAGTACTTTTGCTTTCGTTGCTTCGATAACAGACTCATCACCCATGTTATCTAGGATGTCACACATCCAGCCTGCTAGCTCTTTCGCGTCTGCTTCTGAGAAACCGCGACGAGTGATAGAAGGAGAACCAATACGGATACCTGAAGTAACGAACGGGCTACGTGGATCGTTTGGTACTGAGTTCTTGTTTACAGTGATGTTTGCTGCACCTAGTGCTGCATCGGCTTCTTTACCTGTGATGTCTTTGTCGATTAGATCGACTAGGAACAGGTGGTTCTCTGTAGAACCTGAAACGATGTTGTAACCACGTGCTAAGAATTCAGCAACCATTGCTTTTGCGTTAGCAACAACGCGTGCTTGGTATTCTTTGAACTCTGGCTCTAGAGCTTCTTTGAACGCGACTGCTTTACCCGCGATAACGTGCATTAGAGGGCCACCTTGGCCGCCTGGGAATACTGCTGAGTTCAGCTTCTTGTAAAGATCTTCGCCTTCGTTAGAAAGGATTAGACCGCCACGTGGGCCTGCTAGCGTTTTGTGCGTGGTTGTTGTAACAACGTGCGCGTGTGGAACTGGGTTCGGGTAGACACCTGCCGCGATTAGACCCGCAACGTGAGCCATATCGACGAAGAAGTAAGCACCTACTTTGTCAGCGATTTCACGCATGCGCTTCCAATCACAAACTTGAGAGTAAGCTGAGAAACCACCGATGATCATCTTAGGTTTGTGCTCGATAGCTAGCGCTTCCATCTCTTCGTAATCGATTTGGCCCGCTTCATCGATACCGTAAGGGATAATGTTGTAAAGCTTACCAGAGAAGTTTACTGGAGAACCGTGAGTCAGGTGGCCACCGTGCGCTAGGCTCATACCAAGAACGGTATCGCCAGCATTTAGTAGTGCCATGTACACAGCGTTGTTTGCTTGAGAACCTGAGTGAGGCTGTACGTTCGCGTATTGCGCACCAAATAGTTCACATGCACGTTCAATTGCTAAAGTTTCAACTTTATCTACGTACTCACAACCACCGTAGTAACGCTTACCAGGGTAACCTTCAGCGTATTTGTTTGTAAGTTGAGAACCTTGAGCTTCCATTACACGTGGGCTTGTGTAGTTTTCTGAAGCGATAAGTTCGATGTGCTCTTCCTGACGAAGAGTTTCTTCTTGGATAGCTGCGAATAGATCCGCATCGTAATCAGCAATGTTCATGTCACGCTTAAGCATCTGTATCTCCTGACTCAGATTGTACTGAAAGTTTCAAAAAAACCACACAACGACCGAAAGCAAACGTTTCCGTCACCGTTTTGATGTGACGCATTCTACATAATTTGATTTAGGTCATAAAGATCTAATTGCAATTTTATCATGCGGTTTTTTCATAATCACAATTAAGGCTCATCATGGTTATAAAGCTTATCCAACCAAAGATGGTACTTACTGTCAATTTTACGCTTTACACCCTGTAAAACGAAGATTACATAGGTTTACCTTAATTTTCCCCCTCTAGCTACCGAAAGCTAAGGTTTTTCTCTACTATGCACGCCTTTATTGGTTAGGTAATTATAAAAACGATGGAAAAACACTCACGTAAAGAAGATTGGGTAGCGATCCTCACTGGTACGTTTTTAGTCGCATTAGGCGTCTTCTTTTTACAGTCAGCAAACCTGCTTACTGGTGGCACGACAGGCTTGGCACTGCTTTTGAGTCAATTTACACCAGTAACCTTTGGTATTTTGTACTTTATTGCCAACTGCCCATTCTACTTATTGGCATGGAAACGATTTGGCCGTCACTTTGCGATAAGCAGTGCCATTTCTGGCGCTTTAGTGTCTGTGTTTGCCGATCATTTATACTTGGTGATTTCGTTAGACGTTCATAATGAGATTTACTGCGCTGTTGCAGGCGGCCTGTTAATGGGCTTAGGTATGCTGATCTTATTCCGTCATCGCTCAAGCTTGGGTGGCTTCAATGTCTTGTGCTTGTTCATTCAAGATCGCTACGGTATCTCAGTAGGCAAAACCCAAGTGGCCATTGATGCGTGTATTCTGTTTGCATCATTCTTCTTCGTATCGCCTTGGGTGATTGCGGTTTCAGTGTTGGGTACAGCGGTATTGAACATCGTATTAGCGATGAACCACAAACCTACTCGTTATTCGGTCAACTACGCGTCTTAATTCCAGTTATCCAATCAATGAATTACTAGCTGTTTTTCATAACGAAAACAGCTAGTATTTAGCTTTTATAAGCGACCCTCTCTTTTCTTATGCAAGATTACCTCTCTAGTGCCAAAGACACTCAAACCTCGATCTCTATCGAAGGTTTAGAATTCAATCCCGCGACACGTGTCTTAAGTTGCAACGAGCAGGTCATCGATCTAGAACCTCGTTCTATTGAATTACTCGAACTGTTTCTGACGAGCGTGGGTGAGCCGCTCGCAGCTGAGCAGATCATCGAGTTGGTTTGGCAAAGTAACTTCATCTCGAAGAATGTGCTTACTAACAGGATCAGTACACTGCGCTCCGTGCTACAGAAGTACTTACCAGAAAGTGATGCGACTAAGATCTTGGTCACCTACCCACGCAAAGGGTACTTCCTTAACCCTAGATCTGTGAGCTTGGCTAATGCACAGCCCGACCCCCTTGAGGTAACCGAACAGCCTCAACCAAGTAACAAGACATCACCGTTTAATCTTTTGTTACTGTCACTCTCTGTTGTGCTGCTGATAAGCACCGCGGCTTTAGGTTATATGCTTTGGCACTCTTCAAACCAAGCCTCTGAGCTTGAACGTACACAAAGACTGATTCCTAAGGTAGAGCTATTACTGAACCGTATCGATGCCATTGGAGACAATGCGAGAACGCATCGCAAAGCCGTTAAAGCGCTGCTGCTTCAACAACAAATTGAATACGCTTATACCGATTTAGCAAATCAAGACGCACCAAGTTACTTTGTAGACCCAATAGACAGCACGCCTTTTTTTCCGGGCGCCAAAAACATGCGCACCAGTGATTACCTGCTCAATATTCAATTGAAGGATCAGGAAGTCGATACACGCCTTGCGGCTAAAGTCAGCCTTATTTACCCAAGTTCAGGTAAACTTGCTTTTCGCGGTGTCTACTCACTAGAGATAGATAACCTCAGTGAAGACTTGATGGAAATAAATAGAGAGCTAGCGAACTACTTCGCTTTACCTGCTCCACTATCACCTGAGTGGTCTGTCAGTGATAAAGAGCTGAGCCGCTTGCTAAACGGGCAAACGCTGAAACTTGATAGCGTGCCACTCAACGTGATGACTTCAACCTTGCTTGCTCGACAACTGGCACTGTTTGAGACTGACCACCAACGCCTTATTAGTTTCACTAGCCTAGTGCAAACGCGTTTTAAGTTGATTCCCGACGAGCTAAAACTCTGGCTTGGGATTATTCACTTCAAGTTAAGAGACCTACAAACCGCGAAGGAATTTCTAACCAACACGGCGGGCAATTCGACCATTGAGAACGCACTGGTCTATATGATGATTTCCCATATTGCTTATAAGCAAGGGGACATGGATAAGTTTCGCCTCAACTACATGGAATCCTTAGTCGCGTTATTGCGAGTGGTTCCTTCAGAAGAGTTGTTTGCTCGCTTATCCAAACCTGAGTCGAAATCGACCTGTCTCCAGCCTTGGAAAAACCTAAAATTGAGCATCAAAGAGCCACTTATCATTAAGCAGTGGGAAAACCTGATGCTTAACTACTGCACGAATGTCGGTCATCAATTTTCCGAATGAAGAAATATAAAATATTTAAAAACATAAACTTAAATATAAATTAAGATCTTATGTATCTTCATTTTTTGCCCTATTAACTCTCCCAACAATAGCATTCCTAAAAACATCAGGCCGCTCTCGGCCAACTATATTAGGAATACTCAACATGAAAAAATCCATGACGCTGCTTGCGACTTCTCTCTTTGCTCTTTATGGCTGTGGCGGCGGAGGTGGCTCTTCTACTGGTTCAACAGATGGTAATAAAGGTCCAAGCAATCAAGTGGATTACCCAATTGCGAGTTCTGCATTTGCCCCTAAACCAGAAACAACATTGGGCTACTCATTTACCAAAGATGGTCAGACTGAAGGCGTGATGACAATGAACTTCACCCCCTTAAGCGGTGAACTCATCATTGCAGGGTTAGAAGAAGAGACCGGCAATGAAGCAGAAGTTCAAGTTATCAATGACCTAATCAACTACGGCATCACCGAATTTTATGTTTCTGAAGACATCATGACGAATGTTGAAGGTACAGAAGAAGACGGCAGCATTTATTTTGCAGGCCCTGACCGCGGTCTACACGAAATCACTAATGCCTACTTTATTGGTAGCCAATACATCACAACCGTTATGCACAGCAGCCCTCTTTTCCGTTTAAAAGGTGCTGACGTAAAAGAGAGTAACCCAATCATTGATATCAGTAAGGAAACCGTTTCATTACAAATGACGTTAGATGGCGAAGCTGTCGCTAACATGCTCAATGACTTTGAAGACAACTCGTGGGTATCAAGCCTTCCAACGAATGCCTCATGCCGAGTTACATGGCAACAACAGATTAAAGAAACAGGCGTACGTAAGAGTTTCAAGATCTCTGATAAATCAATCGAAGCTGCGAATCTAACAGAGAAAAACACCTACTACATCAATTGTGAAGGCATGGATTCGGCAGAATTTGGCACATCATCAGAGCGCTGGTTCAACCCTAGTATCGGCTTAATTGAACAGATTGAATTGATGTCTGTAGAGCAATCTACGACCGAAGAATCAGCAGCGGTACTGACTTCGATTAACTAGCCCTGACTTCGATTCACGAACCTGAGCGTAACTGCTGACTAGCCACAAACAATAAAAAAGGCTTTGGGGAGCACTCCAAAGCCTTTGTAAAAGCCCAATCCTTTAAGGGGAGTAAGAATCAGGCTTCTTAAAATGAAACAAGGTTAACCTTCAATCAAGAGAATACGAGTCTCGTAAGGGCGTAAGACTTGATGATGTAATACTGCTGAAGTGTTCGCTTCTTGATAGTTAGACAACAAACTCTTCGCCTTACTCATATCAAAACGTTCCGGTAAAACGCATTCCGCCTCTTCACCATAGTAGTTATTAATACACAACAAAGTCTGACTATCCATCTCACGAGAATACGCAAATACCGATGAGTGCTCAGGCAATAAATCTTTGTAGCTACCATGAGTAATCACTGGCACTTCTTTACGTAACTCAATCAAGCTCTTGTAGAAGTAAAAAACAGAGTCTTTATCTTCTAGCGCTTGCTCAGCGTTGATCTCAGTGTAGTTATTCGCAACATCTAGCCACGGCTGAGCTTGTGAGAAACCTGCATTGGCTTCACTATTCCACTGCATCGGCGTGCGAGAGTTATCACGAGATTTCTGCGCCAGAATCGCCATCATATCTTGATGCGCCACACCATCACGGTTCACCATGATGTCGTACATGTTGGTGCTCTCTACATCACGATACTGGCTGATCTCGGTGTAACCCGGGTTGGTCATGCCAATCTCTTCACCTTGATAGATATAAGGCGTGCCTTGCATCATATGGACAGACGCAGCCAGCATTTTGGCCGACTCAACACGATACTGCTGATCATCACCTAAGCGGCTCACCACTCTTGGTTGATCATGGTTACACCAAAACAATGCGCCCCACCCCTTACCATTCAAGCCCGTTTGCCAGTGATTGAAGATCGACTTGAGCTGCAAGAAATCGAACGGCGCATTGGTCCACTTCTCACCATTGGTGTAATCCACCTTGAGGTGATGAAAGTTAAACACCATCGATAGCTCGCTGTTATCAATATTTGAGTACTGTTGGCAATGCTCGAGTGTCGTTGAAGACATCTCGCCTACTGTCACACTGCCGTATTTCTGGAATACCGCTTCGCTGATTTCTTTCAGATATTCATGCACTCGTGGGCCATCAGTGTAAAAACGACGACCATCACCGATATCATCGTTAGGGAAATCTTGCTGCTTCGAAATCAGGTTGATCACGTCCAAGCGGAAACCATCAACGCCCTTCTCAGCCCAGAAACTGATGACGTCTTTCACTTCTTCGCGTACAACCGGATTCTCCCAGTTAAGGTCGGCCTGCTCTTTCGCGAATAGGTGTAGGAAATACTGACCCGTCGCTTCATCCATTTCCCACGCATTACCACCGAACTTAGACTGCCAGTTGGTTGGTGCTTGACCATCTACAGGATCTTTCCATATGTAGTAGTCGCGATATGGGCTGTTTTTGTCACCCAATGCCGACTGAAACCATGCGTGCTCTATTGAGGTGTGGTTTACCACGATATCCATCACGATACGAATACCACGTTGGTGCGCTTCAGCCAGCAATTGGTCGAAATCTTCCATGGTGCCGAATTGCGGGTTAATCGCGTAGTAATCTGAAATATCGTAGCCGTTATCGATCATTGGAGATGCGTAAACTGGGGTTAACCAAATGGCATCCACACTCAAGTGTTTAAGATAATCCAGTTTTGAAATGATCCCTTTGATATCGCCAGTACCTTTACTGCCACTATCACAAAAGCTCTTTGGGTAGATTTGATAGATGGTTGCGGTTTTCCACCAACTTTCATCATGTTCAGTCATCGCCATCTCTAACACTCACTTACCAGAAAATATAAATAAAAAATCACCATGTGAATCATGGTCGAATAGCCGTTATAACTAAAAGAAAAAGCGATGGCTCACTTGGGAGTCATCGCTTATTTAATGCATTACGCGTTGGCGGTTTCTAGCTCGCCTTTCATCTGTGCTCGTTTATAGAAGAACAGTGTTAACGTGACGGGTAGTACAATCGCCACCAGCATCGCAATTAAGTAAACAGACCAATATTGCGGTTGAATCGATAAGATGCCCGGCAAACCACCAACACCGATACCATTCGCCATCACACCGGCACTACCACAGATTGCCGCCGCTGCAGCACTGCCGATCATTGCGCTCAGCATTGGGAATTTGTATTTAAGGTTGATGCCGTACATCGCAGGCTCCGTCACGCCTAAGTAGGCAGAGATTGCTGCTGGAACAGAGATGTCTCGCTCGCCTTCGCGTTTGCTTAAGATGATGATGCCGACAACCGCTGAAGCTTGTGCAATATTTGATAGCGCAATCAAAGGCCAGATCGGTGTGCCACCTAAGTCTTGCATCAGTTGTAGGTCGACGGCGTTGGTTGTGTGGTGAATACCCGTAATAACCAAAGGTGCGTATAGGAAGCCAAATACCACTGAACCAAGAATCGCAAAATCCCCCGTCATTGCCGCTTTAGCCGCGAATGCCACGCCATCGCCTAACATACGGCCAAATGGACCAATGAAAGCGTGCGCTAGAATTACAGACAAAATAATCGATACAAATGGCACAACAACAAGGTACAGATAAGAAGGAACAATACGCTTGAGGTTAGTCTCAATGAACGCCAGAGCTACGCCCGCTAACATCGCAGGGATCACCTGTGCCTGATAACCAACTTTCTCAATCACGAACAAGCCAAAGTCCCACACCTCAGGTACCGATTTACCTATCATGTAAGCATTCATCAATTGCGGGGAAACCAAGGTCACACCGAGCGTGATACCCAAAATTGGGGTTCCGCCAAGCTTCTTAACCGTCGCCCAACACACGCCAACCGGTAGGAAGAAGAAAATCGCTTCGCCAATCAGCCACAAGAAAGAGTGAACGGTTGCCCAGAATTGGCTGATTTCAACGAGGGTTTTGCCGTCGAACATGCGAATGTCGCCAATCACATTACGGAAACCAAGAATCAGACCACCAGTAATGATGGCTGGCAGCAGTGGTACGAAAATTTCGGCTAAATGGGAGATACCACGCTCAAGGAAGTTCATGTTCTGACGAGCAGCAAGCTTCGACTCATCTTTTGATGATGCCTCTTTACCCGTTTGCTCAATCAGAAGAGCGTACACTTCATCAACCTCGGTGCCAATCACGACTTGGAATTGACCTGCGTTCGTAAAGCAGCCTTTTACCAGCTTCAGCTTTTCTAGTTCTGCTTTGTTCGCTTGCTCTGTATCGTTCAATACAAAACGCAGTCGAGTCAGACAATGGCTGACACTCGCAATATTTTCTTTGCCACCGACTAACTCGATAAGACGCGCAACGTCTTGCTTCGCTATCTTACTCATACTACCCCACCCCTGGTTTCATTCAATTACTCATCTAAACCATGTAGCAACAACCACTCAAGATCTAGACCAATGGGAACATTCCCAATTACGGTTACTATAATGCCCGCATGAATGATAAATTAAAATGGGAACAGTCCCATTAGTTGAAAGAGATCACACTCTAATTTTAATCTAAGCGGTTCGATTTCGCTTAATTGAGTGGATTATAGAATCGGAGATTGGGTGTGATGAGAGATCTCTGAATTGCCTAAAAGCTGAGAGATCAATAGATTAGCCGCCAACTTACCTGCAGATTGATAGCCGGGATCAATGCTAAATACACGAGGAAACAAAAAAGAGAGCAAAGTGTTGCCACCAACGCCTGTCACAACTACATCTTCGCGTTGTCGCTCTTGTAGACGTTTGATCACGCCAAGAGCCAATGTGTCACTGGCACACACAATCGCTTGAGTCGCAGGAGTCAGTATCTCATCCACCAGCTGATAAGCGCTTTCATGATGAAGTTGACCAGTACGATAATTCGCAATCACTCCGGTGCTTTCACACCAATCGAGGTAAGCCTTAAGACGAAGCTCACCCGTTGATTTATCACTAGGATCAACACCAATAAAGCCGACATCTGAGATCCCTTGATCCGATAGATGCGCGAGAGCACGATCAATAACCTGTTGGTTATCGTAGTTAATCGACGTTACGTTCTCAGTATCCAGAGCAATAACCACGGCTTTGTGCTCCCACGCTTCTATCGCTGGAATGTCACAGTCCGTAAAGCCAAACACAATGATGCCATCTACATTGCGACGCTTAAGAACCTGAAGATGCTCGTTGGCTTTGTCCCTATCAAGTTGGCTTTCCATGATCACCACGTCGTAATCCGCTCGATACAACTCAGTTAGCATAGTGCTAACGGCTTTGTTTTCAGAAGGAGAATCTAAACGAGAGATGATCACGCCGATGACTTTTTGACTGCCACCACGCATTGATTGCGCAGACTTTGAAGGCGTGTACCCAGATTCTTGAATTACTCTTTCCACCCTTTCACGGGTTTCTGGTTTTACTTTAGGATCATTGGTCAGAACGCGAGATACGGTTGACTTACCAACACCGGACAGCTTAGCAATATCGAGAATAGTGAGTTTTTTGCTCATAAAAAGTCTAACGTTAAAGAGAAGAGAAGAAAAAGTGAAGGTAGACACCCTCACTTAACTGTATATAAATCCTAGTCATTCTTACTATGACTTACTTATTGCAATTTCGATACACAACACGACCAAGTTCGAGACGTGCATTGTCACCTTTAGTACGCAAAGTGATGCTGTTCATTACCTCTGCAGTACCATCGTCTAGGATGTATTTGGTTCCTGAACCTGCCGGTACTTGAGTCAGACGATATTCATTATCAGGCAAACGAAGTACCGCTTTTTCATTATCAAGGTAAGCGACGTCAAACGAAACATCCGACTCACATTGATAAGTCATGAATTGATTATTCGATGCTTCACTATCGGGGGCCGCTGACTTAGAGCACCCGACCAATGCTACCGTACATAGAGATGCTACCAACATAGCTTTCATACTTCGTTCCTCATCTTTATATGATCAATAACACTTAGTTTAGTCTCAGGTTAGGAAAACCTTATTGATAATTAAGTGCCTAGTCATAGGTAAATACCTTATGTGGCAAATAAACGCTTAGCCTTTTAAGAAAGCAGGTACGTCTTTAATGCTATCAAGTACTACGCTAGCTAGCGCTTCACCCTTTTCAGTAATGGGCTTACCGGTTCTCACCAATACTTTAGTGCCAACTCCTGCCGCCTCTGCTGCCATCATGTCTTCAGCTTTATCGCCGATCATGACTGAATTAGCCATATCAATTTTCAGAAAGTCACGAGCAGAAATGAACATGCCTGGCTTTGGTTTACGACATTCACAATCTTGTTTGTAATCCCCAATGCCGTGTTCAGCGTGGTGAGGACAGTAATAGATGCCATCGAGTTCGACACCATTATCAACAAAGTTCCAATCCATCCACTGCGTCAGAGAAAGAAAACGGTCTTCGCTAAACATGCCACGAGCAATGCCTGACTGGTTAGTCACTAGCACCAATAAATAGCCCATATCTTTAAACGCTTTCGCCGCTTCAAACACACCGTCGATGTATTCAAAGTCATGCTCATCATGTACGTAGCCGTGATCAACGTTAATCACACCATCACGATCTAAAAAAACAGCAGGTTTAGACAAAATTCAGTTCTCTATCAACGCTCTATTAATCATTAATTATTACACGCTTTATTTGCTTCATCACTATCTATTTATTTCTGCACTTGTTAAAAAACGGTTTCCAACTTAAATAACACCTCTTGCGTTTAGCCGTCTAGACGTAAAAATATCTATTGACTTAGATCATAGAACACCATAGCATCGTCTGTAAATCGAGCGAGCTATCGACATATTATTCTGTTCTATCTGCACGGGTTTCTCTATGATTAAAGTGAATCAAGTCAATAAGGTTTTTTATCAAGGCACTAAAGAAATCAATGCCTTAATTGATATCAACCTCCACATACCTCAAGGTCAAATCTTCGGAGTCATCGGCTCTTCAGGTGCAGGTAAAAGCACCCTGATCCGTTGTGTAAACATGTTAGAAGCCCCGACTTCAGGTGAAGTGATTGTTGACGGTATCGACCTAACAAAACTCAGCAAATCTGAACTAAGCGAAGCGCGCCGTAACATAGGTATGATTTTCCAGCACTTCAACCTATTGTCTTCTCGTACCGTATTTAACAATGTAGCACTGCCTTTAGAGCTTGCTGGTAGAGATAAAGCGGCTATTGAAGCGAAAGTGAGTGAGTTACTTGATCTTGTTGGCCTTGCGGACAAACGTGATACTTATCCAGCGAATTTAAGTGGTGGTCAAAAGCAACGTGTCGCGATTGCTCGTGCATTAGCATCAGACCCAAAAGTACTGCTTTGTGATGAAGCAACCAGTGCTCTGGATCCAGCAACCACTCAATCTATTCTTGAGCTGCTACGAAAAATCAACCGTAAGCTAAGCATCACGATTCTATTGATTACTCACGAAATGGATGTGGTTAAAAACATCTGTCACGAAGTCGCCATCATTGGTGGCGGCGAGCTTGTAGAAAAAGGGACTGTGGGTGACATATTCGCACACCCTAAAACAGAACTGGCGCATCAATTTATTCGTTCAACGCTGGATCTGACGATTCCTGAAGATTACCAAGCGCGACTGCAAGAGACTCGTGTAAACAGCAGCTATCCACTGGTACGCCTTGAGTTTACGGGCGCAACGGTTGATGCTCCGCTGATGACGCAGATTGCACGCAAATTTAATATCGATGTCAGTATATTAAGCTCTGATCTTGATTACGCCGGCGGTGTAAAGTTCGGCATGATGGTCGCTGAACTGTTCGGTAATGAAGCCGATGATAATGCTGCTATCCAATTCTTACGCGACAACAATGTAAAAGTAGAGGTGCTTGGTTATGTCCTTTAGTTTCAACGAGATTGCTGACTGGATCAGCCTGAACGGTAACCTTCTATTAGGCGCAACAGGCGAAACGTTGTACATGGTTGCGGTTGCTGGCATTGTTGGTTTTGCTGTCGGTATCCCATTAGGCGTGATTCTACACACGACTAAAAAAGGTGGTCTGTTAGAGAACACCAAAGTAAACAAGATTCTAGGTGCGATTGTGAACGTGGGTCGTTCAGTGCCTTTCTTAGTGCTGATGGTGGCGATTATCCCACTGACTAAGATGTTGATTGGTACCTTCATCGGTACAACAGCTGCAATTGTTCCACTGACGATTGGCGCTATCCCATTCGTAGCTCGACTTATCGAGAGTGCACTACTTGAAGTTCCAACAGGTCTAGTAGAAGCGGCTCAGTCAATGGGCGCAACACCAACACAAATCATCAATAAGGTTCTGCTTCCTGAAGCACTACCGACGATCATCAACTCAGTCACCATCACGCTAGTAACGCTGGTGAGCTACTCAGCAATGGCAGGTACTGTGGGCGGCGGCGGCCTGGGTGATGTTGCCATTCGTTACGGATTCCACCGCTACGATGTCACCATCATGGCTGTGACGGTAGTGATGTTGATTGTGCTAGTACAAATTATTCAATCAATCGGTGATTCATTAGTTCGCCGCGTTGACCACAGATAAAGACTCAGCGTTTAAACGCAAACTATCTAAAACCAAGAGTCGTCTGAACCAAATTAAATAGATTTATTAAAAGGAGATTATTATGAAATTTAACCTTAAAGGTTTACTTACTATCGCAGCAGCAGCTTCAGCGCTAGTACTAGCAGGTTGTGGCGATAAAGAAGTCGACACTTCAAAAATCAAAGTCGGCGTAATTGCAGGGGCTGAAGCACAAGTTGCTGAAGTTGCAGCGAAAGTAGCGAAAGAGCAATACGGCTTGGATGTTGAGTTAGTGACTTTTACTGATTATGTAACACCAAACGCAGCGCTAGATGACGGTTCTATCGACATCAATGCATTTCAACACGCACCATACCTAGAACAACAAGTTGCCGATCGTGGTTACAAACTGACTATCGCTGGTAACACCTTTGTTTATCCAATTGCTGGCTACTCAAAAGAAGTGAAATCAGTAAACGACATTCAAGATGGTGCTCGTATCGCAGTACCAAACGATCCAACAAACCTAGGTCGCTCTCTCCTGCTTCTTGAGCAACAAGGTCTGCTTGAGCTTAGCGAAGATGCCGGTCTTCTCGCGACAGTGCGTGACATAGTTAGCAATCCTAAAAACCTAACGATTGTTGAACTAGACGCTGCGCAGCTACCGCGCTCTCTGGATGATGTAACTCTATCTATCATCAATACAACTTACGCAAGCTCAATCAACCTAACTCCACAAAAAGATGGTGTATTTGTTGAAGACAAAGATTCACCATACGTAAACCTAATTGTTTCTCGTGAAGAGAACCTAAATGCGGAAAATGTACAAAACTTCGTAAAGGCTTACCAAACTGAAGAAGTGTACAACGCTGCTTATGATATTTTCCAAGGTGGTTTAGTTAAAGGTTGGTAATTACCGACACTTAGCACCTCACTATAACAAAGACCCAAAAGGGCTGACTTAGCGTCAGCCCTTTTTATTAATGACAACTCACGAGAAAGACTCGGCTTACCACCAAGCTTCCACTTGCATACCGACACTCATTTCACTGTTTTTACCTTCACCGAAAGCATTGTCATTTTCAGCATCATTTAGGTAAGTCGCAAAGATACGGAATTCAGGACGTGACCAGAAACCCACTTGCGGTACCCAAGCCTGAGCGACGGTAAACTTGCCACCCGCGCCATCTTGGTTATCAATAGTTTCAACAAAACCGCCAATTTCAAGAATGGTACGCATACGCTTATCCCACTTATAGAGCGGGCGGATTACTGCACTGAACGACTCATCATCACTGTTATTTGCACCAACGCCCGTTGACGCTGCATAACGAACCGTGTGGCCAAACTCGATGTTCTCACCGATAGCAAGAACACCCCAGTTAATCAATCGGAAGCCATCCGCATCGTTATTGTTTGCATCACGAACGATCCCCTTACCTGTACCAAAGGTTGTCATCTGTTCGGCATAACCAGAGTTAGCAACTTGAAGAATGGTTTTGTTGAAGCCACCAGTAAGGTTTTGATTTAGGCTGGCTGTCAGCATTACGCTGTCATCCGCATCCACTGTTTGCCCCTGCTTTTCATTGGCGAAGTTCATATCAATGCCGACCTCAAGATCCGCATTGTTCCACAATGGAATACCCGCATAGCGTATATCAGCAATCATGGCTGTGGTTTCTTTGCCATCAAACACATCGCCTGTCACTGTGTCTTGAATCAAAGCCACCGATAATTTACCTGGTCCCATATTGATGTGTTCAACACCCGCACCAATACCGCTTACATCCCAGTAGTAATTATCAACGATGTGTACATCATGGCGTTGGTAGTAGCGCTCACCGGCCCAAATACCAATGTCTTTATCTTCAAAAAGTCCTACCGCTTGAACATTGAGTTGAACTACATCCACGCTTTTATCCGCCGCGTTCTCATCTTGGCCTTGCCAGTACGACAACATGGAATCAACTAAAAATGAAACGTCGTCCTCGGCATACACCTCTTTTCTAAAACCAAACTCGCCATACAGGTCATTTTCGTTGCCGAGTCGTCCAACTTTACTCACTTCCCATTTACTATTTGAACCACCTTCATTACTCAGGCCAACGCCGCCGCGCATGTAGCCATTAAACTCCAATGGCGTGGTTTCATCAGCGTATAAATTAGGTGCAAGTAAAGCAGTAGAGAGTGCAGCAGCAATAGGTAACAGTTTCATCGTCCATTCCTTTCAGATCTAGAATTGCGTTATTTTTATAAATGGGAACATTCCCATGGGATCGATCCCATTTATATTGAGCAGAATATAAATTAAAAGAGAACTGATTGATTATTGTGATCAGGTTAACTATTGAGGTAACGAAAAGTTGATGAGTGTTGGATTATTCCGGTGAATATTTGAGGGATACAGAGAGAGACATACAGCACTGAATGAGCGCATTTAGAGACAAAAATAGGTTCGATAATATTGGCAAGCTAAATACTGATTAACGACCAATATAGAGGGTTAAAAAGAGCAACAAACGAGAAGCTAACAGGAAGAACAATTGAGGGAGAGAATAGGTATCGAAGTATTGATTAACACTTCGATACCTTGAATCGCTAATTAGGCTTATGGATTACTTAAGATGATCCCAAGAGATGTTTGATACCAAACGGCAGTCATCACACTTAAAATAGAAAATATCGTGGATCGGTGCATCTAGCAGCCACTCGCCACCACATTGCGGACACTTACGCTCTTTTTCAGCCTTTAAGCTGACGCCACCCACACGGTATAAGTAGTAGTAAGTTGGGATCTTAGTCAGATATTCGATGCGCCCTCTTAATCCCCAACCACGTTTGAACAACACGCTTTTAGTATCACTGATCTCGGTTAAAGTAGCATGTTCAGCTCGACAACCACCGCCCATTTGGACTTCATCACAAGCTTGCCATTCAGTCTGCCATTTCAACACCGCTTTATGGTCACCATTGAAGGTTGGCGGGTTACGGTACAAAGGGATCGGTAATAAGCTATCGCCACTACGCAACGGTGAGCAGGTATGAACGAACGTCGTGTAAAGCACCTGCCAGCTAGGCGCTTCGTCTTCAGCCACTTCTTCAGAGTTAAGGTCTCGACCAAGCAAGCGCATTTTAGGCGCAAGTAAGCTCGCGTTAGACAAGCGCTCAAAACAGACTTTTACGAAGTCTGAATGGTTACGTGGGTGTAAACTATCTTGTTCTGGGCAGACAACACGAACATAAAATTCGCCGTCACCCATCACGATTGGGAATTCACGCCCCAATACTTGTCCGTTATAACGAAGTGCATCCATTAAGCCATTAACCGCCTTATCGACTGCACTTACCGTTGTGTTATCAAAACACTCAAATTGAAGTTCTAGTACGTACATCTATTTATACCGCTGGTTGTAACTTTGCTAAAAACGCTGCTAATGTCTCGGCTAATACATCACGATTTTTGGTGCCTAGGCGCTCTAAAATCACATTACCTGTTAAGTTACAAATAGAGATAACATCCAGTTCAGCATCGGTCGCTGCGATGAAAACCGTAGGTTTTAGCTTTAAGCGACGCTGAGTCACTAGGTGGCCTAAGATATTTTCTTGTAGGCATTCGAAATCTTCGTCACTCCAAATCTGTAATAAAGTCAGCTCATTACCGTCAAAGGTCGCATTCATATCCGCACTGTATTGCGAACCGTAGAAAGTTTTGATGTCTTCATGTAACGTCAATTCAATGCCGGTTTCAACGTTGGTGAAATCCGCGAATTGCTCACGTGGATAGTGCTTCCATAACACGGCGTCGCCGCTCTTTTCTTCTACGCATGGCGATACCACGTCCACCAACTCCTCATTGCGAGGTAAACTTTGGTGTTGCTGTTGCCACTCGTCAACGTATCGCTGACTAAAAGAAAGTAGTGCGTCTTGAGCACGTTGAGTCATGAAAATCTCCTAAACACAAAATAATAAATAGAATCCGAACCCTTTCCGTGCCGATTAAGCGATGACTTAATGACAGGGTTATGGGGATTCAGTAAAATCGACCCCATTCTAATCGAATTTGAAACGAAAGTATGAGCAAATATTCTGACGCAAAAGAGCTAACGGGTTTAACCCTAGGCCAAAAAACTGAGTACGCTAACCAATACGATGCAAGTTTATTGCAACCAGTACCTCGTAGCCTTAATCGTGATGATCTTGCGCTAAACGGTGAGTTGCCTTTTGTTGGTCATGATATTTGGACGATGTACGAGCTTTCGTGGCTAAATAGCAATGGCCTACCACAAGTGGCCGTAGGTGAAGTTTTCATCCCAGCAACGAGTCCAAATTTAATTGAATCAAAATCTTTCAAGCTGTACTTAAACAGCTACAACCAGACTCAATTCGAAAACTGGGATCAAGTGACAGAGCGTCTAACTCAAGATTTGTCAGCATGTGCAGGCGAGACGGTGACTGTGAATGTAAACTCAGTCACCGACTACACTAACCAGCCTATCGTAACGATGAAAGGTGACTGTATCGACAACCAAGACATCAAGATCACCAGCTATGATTTCGAAGCCTCATTGCTTGAAGGTTCTACTGGCGAGCAAGAGGTCAACGAAACACTGCACAGCCACCTATTGAAGTCGAACTGTTTAATCACCAATCAGCCCGATTGGGGTAGCGTTGAGATCGAGTATTCAGGTAAGCAAATTGACCGTGAAGCACTGCTACGCTATTTAGTTTCTTTCCGTGAGCACAACGAATTCCACGAACAATGTGTTGAGCGTATTTTTACTGATATTATGAAACACTGCGAACCCTCGAAGCTAACTGTGTTTGCACGTTACACACGTCGTGGCGGCCTAGATATCAACCCATATCGTTCAACTGAGCAAGATAGACCAAGCCACAATAAACGTATGGCACGCCAATAATCAGGCGTGAACCACCCACACTTACTTGAACCTAACTAATTATTAAAGGGACATTGAAATGCGTTGGTTATACGTTGTTAGTCTATTTATTTTAAGCTTAAGTACATCGGTTAATGCATCGATCTATTCGTCAGCGCTGCTCAATGAAGCCAATAACTTGGTTGAGATCGAGCCAAATCAAGCAAAAAAAATGGCTAACAGCTACCTAACGCTACGTGTCCTTTCAGATCAACGCGAAAAAAGCCCTTCTGCGATTTCTCGTGAAGAAACAGATTCTTCGATTAGAACACCAAATAGCAGTATCGATGCCTATAAGATCTTAGCAAAAGCAGAGTACAACCTTGGTAACAGTCTTACTGCTATTCAGCACATAGACAAGGCGTCTGGGCTCGCAAAAACCTATAAACTTGAGTACCTCAAACTGGATCTTCAAATCTTAAAAGTTAAGTTACTCTGGCTCAGTGATAGAGAATCAGCCAAAGCGAAAGCTGAACTTACTAGCATCGAAGCGAACCTAGAGTCGGAAAATAAAACGTTACTCTTAGCAGAAGGCATCACCTATCGTTTGATCATGCTGAAAGCCGATATAGCCTCGTACGACAACAAAATCGACGAAGCTGAGAAGTTCTACCAAGAAGCAAAAGCCTATCTAGATCAGCGCTATTCTGAAAAGGTTACCATCGACTACCACATCGCAGTCGGAGAGTTTTATCTAACTCACAAGGAATATAACCACGCACTATCAGAATTGCTGTATGGCTACTGGAAATCAGTAGAAGGAAACCTAAGCGCACGCTTGGCCAAAGTAAACCGCCTACTTGCACAGCTTTTCTTTGAACGCCAAGTACTAGATAAGGCATTAGAACACCTTTCTCAAGCCGCTGACTTCTATGACAACTTTGAAAACTCACCGGTGTTGGCACAAGTGCTTAATCAAATGGGGGATGTATACTTCTTGCAAGGTAAATATAACCTGGCTCTCGTGCATTTTTTTAATGTCCTTGATCACGAGAGTACCGAGCGAGATATCTACCAAGTCATTGATATTCGTCTAAGTTTATCGGCAACCTACTTACGTCTTTATAACTACCCTCTTGCAGAGCAGTACCTAACCCGTGCCCTTGAACTGTTAGAATACACCGACATTCCAAACCTGGAAGGTCGCGCTGCCCTACTCTCGGCTGGATTGGCTTACCACCTACAAGAGAGCGAAGATGTGATCAAACATGCGACGCGTGCACTCGAGATCTCGCGCCAAGTAGAGAACATGCACCTGTCACAACGCTCATACTACTTACTCTCTTTAGGTTATGAGCAAGCAGGTCGCCCTCAACAAGCCTTAGCAAACCTCAAGCAATACAATAGTCTTGTCTCTTTAGAGCAGCAACAGCTCAACCGTGTTGGTGAAGATGCATTCCGTCAACAGAAAGAGTTTGCAGAACAGACCCTGCACTACGCAGGCCAAGAGCAGGAGCTAGATAAGTTCAAATTGGAGCATCGTAAGTTCCAGAAAATATCGTTTGCCCTCTTCTTGTTCAGTATTATTCTGTTCTTCTTTGTGCTTCGTAGAGGTTACCTGATCCAAACCTTAGCCAAGGAAGTGGATTCACTTCGTACAGACCTCTTTACGCACTCACGCTCGAAGCTTCCAAATTTAAGAATGCTCAATGCGAAACTGTCTAACGCCTTAGAACAAACCAGTCATACCTTCGAACAATGGCAACTGGGTGAATTGATTTATGAACCACTGAACGATCGTTTACGCTTCGTGATGATTGATTTACCTTTCCTACGGAACATGTACACACAGAATGGTTATAAAGCAGGCTTAGAACTAGAAAATGCTTTCGGTGAGTTCCTTAAATCGAAGCTTGAAGGTCCGGCTCGCGTCTACCACTTTTCTGATTCAAACCTGCTTTATATTGAACCAAACTCAGACCGTGATTTATCACCAGAAGCAATATTCATGAAGATTCAATCTTGGGTTAATCACTTTGAGCCAGAGCGTAACATCAATCGAATCGTCCGTATGGGCATCGCTGACTACCCGTTCTTACCACGTGCTTATACCGCGATAAATGACCAAGAACTGCTAGATGTACTATTAATGTCGACTAACCTAGCACGTGAAATCAGCTTAAAAGAGCGCAGTAGCCAATGGGTATACCTAAAAGCTATCGATAATGCTCCCGCAGCTAGCCTTGCAACTGGTAACATAAGAGAAGCGTGTAAACATGCGATAAATCAAGGGTTAATTAAAATACAATCGTCGTACCAGAATGAGGACAACATCAAAAAAATGCTAAAAGATGACTGATTTGCGAGCGGTTAATACTGGTAAGTCGTGACCTTATTTTTAGTTTTGTTATTATTGATGCAACGGAACTTCACTACATGATCATGACCGATCTACGCGGCGCTAATTAATACATCTATGGGCATTCTTGAAAAAGACATTCAGGCGCAACTCCACCAACTGAAGTTTCAGTTAGAGCAAGTTCGTTTGACGCAAAGAGACACCTCGTTCAAGTTTATGAGAGAGCAGAAAGTTCTAAAGCGTATTGTCACATCTTTGAGTGATGCATGTGTTGGCAGTAACAGTCATTTAGATGAAAACCTCATTGCTCTTAGAGAAGAGTTAGAAAATCAAAAAGACATTAGCTCAATGATCCCAAAGTTGGCAGTCTTAGAGAGGATGCTTAAGCAGAAAACGTTGGCTATGGATAAACAGAACGGGTATCTAGACGATAGTATTAAGCACAGTGGTGAGACGTTACAACGTATAACTGGACTTCCCGCTCAGCTAAAACGCGACCTACGTAACTTACTGAGTTTCTCTGAATGCAATGGCAGCCAGAAAGTCGATCATGCCATGAAACTCCTCGGCATTTATGAACGTGCCATAAAGATTATGGCAAATAACTCACCGACTCATTTTGCCGAAGCTACACAAACGCCCGAGCAAGAATTACTTTCCGATTTATCGACAGAATTACAGCATCTGATCACTGAACTCGACTTCGAAGGTGAATCAGGCGATCTGCTTACCGATATTCGAGCGAAATTGCTACTTGGTGTTTCAGTACAAAACCTACTTGAACTAACACTTCAGATCCTTAAACAGGTTATCGAAGGCACCAACTTAGAACGAAAAAAATCTGAGCAATTTATCGAGCAACTCAACACATCACTCGCTTCCAGTATCAAAACAGCAGACCAAAATGCAGACCAAAGCCAAAGCTACTTTGAACACCGCCAAGGTCTAAATTCTGAGTTAAACCATCTTGTAACTAAGAGCCTGAATTCTGTTGATAAAGCTACGGACATTGATAATTTAAAGCAGTCGATAAACCCGTTGCTTCGTGAAATCGCCTCCCTTTCAGAAAGGCTTAATCACGCAGAGCAGAAAGAACAAGCTCTGATAGAGAGAATGAGTTACGGAAAAACTCAGTTAGACTCTCTCTATGAGGTGACTCAGGATTACCGAAAACGTTTGGAAGATCAGGCTCAGCGAATGCTGCTTGATCCTCTGACTAAAGTCTACAATCGAACGGCCTTTACCGATCGCTTAGAGCTTGAATATCGCCGTTGGATTCGCGCGCAACATGCACTACAAGTGGTACTGCTGGACATCGACAACTTCAAAGCCATTAACGATAGTTTTGGCTATATGGCTGGTGACAAAGCACTCAAAGTCATCGCAAGAACCATCACCAAAGAAACGGGGACGACCGATACCGTAGCTCGTTTTTCTGGTGAAGAGTTTATCTTATTGCTACCAGAGCAAAACGATGAATACTGCCATCAATTGATTCAAAATATCCAAACTCAAGTCAGTCGCCTACCATTTAAATTCCGAGACCAGCAAATCACTATTACTTTGTGTGCAGCAAGTACTCAATTTAAAGAGTCAGATACACCTGAAGAAGTATTAGAGAGGCTAAATAAAACGTTAAATAAAGCAAAACAACGCGGTACAAACCAACTTGTTCGGTACTAATCCAGCTCCAAATTTAATTTATTTCATTTTTTCAAATACTTATCACATACTAATTTCCTCAATGTTTGCTAAGCTAATGATTACATTCGCTTAACAAACATCTTGGCAAGCAATGCTGTATATACGCTCTTAAGCAAGTTTATATAATCCATTAAGCAACGCTGTCGTATCCGTTTCGTCTGGTTAACTCTCTCACCTTTAACCAAACACTTTCAACGTTTGCTTCTCACTCTCGAGCTAGAGGGTCACTTCAAAGTCGCCTCAGCTCTTTTCAGCAAGGAGGCATTATGATCACTCATATTAGCCCTACTGGTAGCATGGACTTACTTTCTCAACTTGAAGTTGAGCGCCTTAAGAAAACCGCATCTAGCGATCTGTACCAACTGTATCGTAACTGTACGTTAGCGGTACTCAACTCAGGTAGCCACACCGACAACGCCAAGGAGTTACTCGACAAGTATCAATCGTTTGATGTTGAGGTACTGCGTCGAGAGCGTGGTATTAAACTCGAATTGAGCAACCCACCCGAGAATGCCTTTGTCGATGGCGCGATCATCAAGGGTATCCAAGAACACCTGTTTTCAGTGCTGCGTGACATTGTTTACGTCAATATGCATTTGGCCGACAACCAACGACTCAACCTAACCAATGCCACCCACATTACTAACCTTGTGTTTAGTATTTTGAGAAACGCGGGAGCACTAACTCAAGGAATTGAACCGAACCTCATTGTTTGTTGGGGTGGTCACTCGATTAACGCGACTGAATATCAATACACTCGCGAAGTCGGTAATGAATTAGGTTTACGAGAACTGAACATTTGTACTGGTTGTGGACCGGGCGCAATGGAAGGCCCAATGAAAGGCGCTGCAATTGGCCACGCTAAGCAACGTTATACTAACCATCGTTATTTAGGGCTTACCGAACCTTCAATCATTGCAGCCGAGCCGCCAAATCCCATAGTAAACGAGCTGGTGATCATGCCAGACATTGAGAAACGTCTCGAAGCCTTCGTTCGTATGGCACATGGCATCATTATTTTCCCTGGCGGCCCTGGTACTGCCGAAGAGCTTTTGTACATATTAGGGATCATGATGCACCCAAATAATGCCGATCAACCTATGCCTATTGTTTTGACTGGCTCGAAAGAGAGCGAAGCTTACTTCCGTTCGATTGATAAGTTCATCAGTGAAACCTTAGGGGAAGAAGCACAAAAACACTACGAAATTGTGATTGATGACCCAGCGCGCGCCGCTAAGATCATGAAACAAGCCATGTCGAGCGTACGTTCACACCGTAAAGAGACCGGCGATGCATACAGCTACAACTGGTCACTGCATATTGAACCAGAGTTCCAACTGCCATTCGCTCCTACTCATGAATCTATGGCGGCACTCGACCTTCACATGGATCAAAGAAAAGAAAGCCTTGCGGCTAATTTACGTAAAGCGTTCTCAGGAATTGTGGCTGGTAATGTCAAAGCCGAAAGTATTCGAGAGATAGAAAAATACGGTCCATTCCTTATTGATGGCGATAAAGAACTGATGACCAAAATGGATCTGCTGCTGAATGACTTTGTGGAACAACATAGGATGAAATTACCCGGCGACACGGACTACGTTCCTTGTTATAAAATTGCGCCAAATATTCGATAGCAAGCCATTCGCTACAGCCAAATGAACAAGTCATGACGTTTACGTCGCTAACGTTTCAACTCACGAAGTGATACGGTACTATAAGGGGCTAGCAACCCCTTATTTATTGGAAACTTATGTCTATCCATCTTGTTATTATCGATGCTTTAAACCTCATCCGACGCGTGCACTCAGTTCAGCCGGACCCAGCCGATATAGCAAGAACCATCACCACAACCACGCAAACTTTAAATCGAATTTTAAATGAGTCGCAGCCAACTCATATCATCGCAGTATTTGATCATCATGAGCAAGATCGAGGCTGGCGTGCTGAAATTCTGCCTACTTACAAACAAAACCGTAAGCCGATGCCAGAGCCATTGATGAAAGGCCTTGATGCGATCCAGCAAGCATGGTGGGAACTAGGCATTGACTCTCTGCTATCCGATGGAGATGAGGCGGATGATTTGGTGGCAACCCTCGCCAAAAAAGTGGCTGATCATGGAGAAAAGGTCACTATAATCTCTACGGATAAGGGCTATTGCCAACTATTATCACCAACACTACAGATCCGTGATTACTTCCAACACCGCTGGTTAGACAAACCCTTCATTGAATCTGAATTTGGTGTCAACCCTGAACAACTCGCTGATTATTGGGGATTAGCAGGAGTAAGCTCAAGTCAAGTTCCGGGGATCCCTGGTATTGGGCCAAAAGCAGCCAAAGAGATATTGACCACCTACCCGGATATCGAAACGGCATTCCAATCTGAAGAACTACCAAAGAAATATCGTAAAAAATTCGATGAACATATCGAATCCGCACGTACCTGCAAGTTGGTTTCAGCCTTAAAGACCGATATTGACTTAGGGTTTAACCTGCAAGATATTCGCTACGAAGCAAACGCTTAATTCTCTATGATGCACCGACTCAGAAACTAAAAATGCCCCTTAAAGGAGCATTTTCTTTATCACTGGCACTAACAACAATATTAGTGTGGTGAGATATTTGAAAGTGATTGAATATGTACCGTGATCTCTTCGCGATCATGGTAAAGATGCTTAGCTTGCATCTTGAACTTCACTTTGTTCTCAATAAGGAACACTTTTAGGTTCTCGATATCCTGCAGTACTTCATCGTAACGGCCTTTCATCGGCAGTTTAAGATTGAACAGTGCTTCTTTCGCCCAACCTTTGATGATCCATTCACCCATTAAGTGAGCAACACGAGCTGGCTTCTCAACCATGTCACAAATAATCCACGTTACGTTCTTACGGTCAGGTTCAAACTTAAAACCATCCACCATGTGGTGCTTAACTTGACCCGTTTGCATTAAGCTGTCTGCCATCATGCCATTATCAACACAGTGAACGAACATCGAACGCTTAACCAATTGGTAAGTCCAACCACCTGGACACGCACCTAAATCCACACCCCACATCCCCGGAGCTAGACGTTCGTCCCACTCATCACGAGGGATGAATACGTGGAAGGCTTCTTCTAGCTTCAATGTAGAACGGCTTGGGGCATCTGATGGGAATTTCAAACGAGGAATGCCCATGAAGAACTGTGAGTTATTAGTTGGGTATGAGTAACCAACGAAGCAATGGCCTGGTGCGATAAAGCACAAGTGAAGCACTGGCTTCTTAGCGTTATCTTTCGCAGTCATCAAGCCTTTACCACGCATTGCTTGACGCATCGGCACAGTGAACTTACGGCAAAACTTCAAAAGCTCTTTAGCTTCGTTAGTATCTGGTGTTTCGATACGGATATCACCACATCGTGGGAAATCTTCTTTTTCAGAAAGCGCCTCAAGAATTGGAGAGATACGATCATCGATTGGTAAGTCTTTAATTTCTACAGCCACTGCCAGCATTTGGCGAGCAAAGATCAGCGTTTGGAAATCGATCTCTTTAATCAGCTTATCAGCTTCACCTGCTTGGTAACATTCAAACAATACAAAGCCTGTATTGCTCTTTAAGCGAGGAAAACCAAACACTTCCAGTTGTGTTGCCTTGTCTTGAATTTCGCCAGCACATTCTTTTTCAAAACCAGAGCGACAATAAAGTAGTACGTGTTTCACTGAGTTACCTCTTTTATATTCAAAGCAGCGAAGGAGAAGACTCCCCAACCAATGATAAATAGTAGACCACCAAACGGAGTGATAGGGCCAAACCATTTTATTCCTGTCAGTGCTAACCCATAAAGGCTGCCACTAAAACAAAGGATGCCGATGATAAAGCAAATTGCCGCAATGAAAAAATATTTTTGTGATTTAGCGCCAAGTTTCATCTGTAGCAGAGCGCCACACGCCAATATCGCGAGCGTATGGATAAACTGGTACTGAACACCAGTTTCAAACACACCCAGCAGATACTCAGGTAAAATAGCTTTTAAACCGTGCGCGGCAAATGCCCCAAGCATCACAGCTATCGCACCAGAAATACCTGCGAAAGTGAGTAAATACTTACTTTTCATTCAACACCTCTTTGATAAACGCGGATAGCTTTTCAACGGTTAAGGCAATGTTCTGCTGTTCTGTGTAACCAGAGCTTTTACGCGGCTTGAAGCTGTGGTCGCCATCAGGAATAAATTCGACTCGAATTGAACCAGATAGGTTGAAGTCAGCAAACTCTTCACGCTTACCAAAGGTATCGCGCTCGCCTTGTAAAATGAGACACGGCTTTGCTAACTCAGCGAGATGTTCGCCCTTGTATTTCTCAGGCTTACCCGGCGGATGGAAAGGGAACCCCAAACACGCCATCGCAGCCACTTTATCCAATTCAGATAAATGGCTCGCCATGCGTCCTCCCATCGACTTACCGCCAATCACAAGCTTATCAGCATCACACTGCTCGATAATCTCTTGGTAGGCTTCAAGCAGCTTAGGGGCTCTGTCTGGTGGACGACGCTTGCCATCTTCAGCACGTTTAATCATATAAGGGAAATTAAAACGAATCACTCGTATCCCTTTAAAGGCTAACCCTTTTGCCACCGACTGCATGAATTCATGATCCATACCTGCGCCAGCACCATGTGCAAAGACAAAGGTGATAGGGTTAGTTTCACCATCAATAATGACGTTATTCATCCAGCAAATCCTCTTGTTCACTTTGTGCTTTAGCCAGCATCCAGTCGCGAAAGGTGGCGATACGTCCCATGTCAGCTTGTTTCTCATGACACACCACATAGAAAGCATTCTTGCTAACCAAGACTTCGTCAAATGGCGCGATCAAGCGACCAGCCTCAATTTCAGGTTGTGCTAAAACGTTATTGCCCAGTGCAATCCCTTGGCCATGGGCTGCCGCTTGTAGCACCATAGTTGAGTGACTGAAGATCGGACCGTGATTAACGTTGACACCTTCAATACTATTTTGCTTAGCGAACTGTTTCCAATCCTTTCGAGAGGTATCGTGCAGTAGCGTATGACATGCTAAGTCACTTAAAGACTCTAATGGTTTTGTGCCAAGTAACACTGAAGGAGAACAAAGAGGAATCAGATATTCTTGATAAAGCTTATCGGCTCTTAGCCCAGGCCAATTACCTCGACCATAGTAAATTGCGACATCGACATCATCGGTCAGTGAGCCTTCATCCATATCAACGGCTTTGATTCGTACATCAATATCAGGTTCTTGCTGATTAAAATCGGCAAGCCTTGGCACTAACCACTGAATAGCAAAGCTTGGCGGTAAACTGATAGTTAAGGCGCCCTTTTCACTTCGCTCAAGCACTTTATCCGTCGCTTCTGCTAATGAAGTAAAAATATCTTTGATGTCTAAGAAGTAACTTTGACCTTCTTCAGTCAGCAACAAAGAACGGTTTCTTCGACGAAAAAGCTTCAAAGATAAGAACTCTTCAAGTGCTTTGATCTGGTGGCTTACCGCAGCTTGGGTAACAAACAACTCTTCTGCAGCACGCGTAAAACTCAAGTGTCGAGCAGCGGCTTCAAACACTCTTAATGAGTTTAATGGGGGTAATCGACGAGACATAGTTACTCTCTAAATAAGCATTAGTTTTTTTTATCTGAAACATTATAATTTGTCCATTGCCTAGCGGCCAGAGAAATTCTATATTTCATCCCGCAGCAGCTAGCCTGAACGGCTTGATTCTCTCCAGAATCAATTGGTTTAGCTCCTGCGATGTTGTGTTTGCAAACTCGTTCTTTTCGAGTTGGGTAGAGTTCTACCAAATGCTTTGTTGCAGTTCTATACTGGAACGAAGCATGTACTTCCTGTATTTATTTTGACCTGTCTGTCAAATTTGTTTACGCCGCCTTTATGGCGGTGTTTTTTTATGTTCAAAGAAAAACAACAACAAGTTTATCAATAGCTGTGCTAATTAATCTTTATTATTTTTCATCGTTAATCACAGAATCAGACATCCACTCAAATAATCAACTGAACACATACAAATAGAAACATTGAGTTGCATTAAAAAGTAACAGAATAGATCAAGATACTCACACTTTTCAGCCACTCAGAAACCAGCTAAACCCATCACTTCAGAATACAACACACCACACTCACTCCTGTTTCTGATGACTGTAAATCATTCATCATAGAAAACAAAAAAGCCGCTTACTTTTCAGTAAGCGGCTTTGCAAATATTTAACTATTCGGTTAACACCACACTAAGGGCGGTAAACCTTAACGTTATGGAAGCCTTGCTCTTGTAGGTAAAGTGCCTGTAGACGGCTCATTACACCACGGTCACAATACAGCAAGTACTCTTTCGATTGATCAAGGTCACCAAATTGAGTCGACAGCTTGAAGAACGGAATGTGCTTAACTTCAACACCCTCGATCTCTAATGGGCTTTCGTCTTCTTCGTCTGGGCTACGGATATCAAGAACGATAGCGTGCTCAGCTACAGCCTCAACTTGTTCAACTTCAGGCGCTTGCTCTTGGCTCTCTTTCTCAATGTCACGGATATCCATAACACGAGCGTTCTCAATCACTTGATCCAGCACTTCAAAGTTAAACTTAGCTTCTTCTGCTTCAAGCTTGCCTTTCTTCGCTTTCACGGTTGGCTTCTTAGAGATAACACCACAGTACTCTGGCATTACTTTTGCGAAGTCTTCAGTACCAATAATACGAGAAAGATCGATGATGTCTTCTTTGTCCCAGTTAATAAGCGGGCGAAGGATCAACGTATCTGTCACGTTATCGATGTGACGAAGATTGGTTAGCGTTTGGCTAGAAACCTGACCCAATGCTTCACCTGTGACTAGCGCTTCAATACCAAAACGCTCTGCAACCATACCACCAGCACGCATGAACATACGCTTAAGAACAACGCCCATTTGGCCGTCTTCTACGTTCTCAAGGATCTCAGCAACAACAGGTTCGAAATCCACAGAGATGAACTTCACTTTTGCCGATGAACCGTATTTGTTCCATAGGTAGTGAGCCACTTGTTTAACGCCAATCTCGTGCGCAGGGCCACCAAGATTAAAGAAACAGTAGTGAACCTTAGAACCACGTTTGATGTGCAGGTAGCTTGAGACACCAGAGTCGAAGCCGCCAGAGATCAAGCTGAGTAGATCTTCTTGAGTACCAAGAGGGAAGCCACCAAGGCCTTTATGACGAGCGAGTACTTGGTTAAGTTTGTCGTTAGCCACTTCAACCTTAACGGTCACATCAGGGTTCTTAAGTCGAACTTTCGCTGACTCAACCGCTTGATTTAAGCCACCGCCTACGTAGCGCTCTAGCTCGATAGACGTAAAGTCATGCTTACCACGACGCTTAGCACGGACAGAGAAAGTCTTGCCTTCAATGTCAGCACGGCTACGTTCTAGTACTTGCTCATAGATATCGTGTAAGTCTTTAAATTCTGACTGTTGTACTTCTAGAGAATGATGAATACCCGGCGTGTGAGTCAATGCCTCTAACACTTCTGAGTAGTACTTATCACTTTCTGATGTTACTTCGATGTGGTCGCGACGGTTAAATACCGCAACACCTTCACAGCGACGCTGAATAACGTTACGAATGTTGCACTCTAGAATCCTTGTGAAGCGCTTACGCACCGATTCACTTTTTACAAAAATTTCCGGATGGGGCTTAACAATAAATTTCATAGTACTTTCACAACATTAATGTTCAAAATTTTTAAAAGGCTCTTCGCCAAGTAAATTAGACAATTTACACAGCACTTTAAGCAAGAGTAGATCATATCTAAATCTAAGGGCGCGAATTATACATGAGAAAGTGAAACAAGGAAAAGAGTGCTTGCTTGAGCACCATTAATAAATACGCACCTTATTAAAAATAGCGTCTCTGTTTGCCATCAATAGTTTGATAGATGCACCAACCCGCAATCAGTCGATGACAAACCAATAACACAAAGAAACTAAATGAATAAAAAGAAAAAGCCCAACTTCATCATAAAGTTGGGCTTTCTGGTTCATTCAATCACTTGATACTACTCAGAAATAACTGGGACTTCTTCACTGTAAAGTGGTTCACCCTGCATGATACTGATCTCTACACGGCGGTTTAGGCTGCGTTGCCATTCTGTATCATTGGGCTCTACGGGTTCAGTATCAGCCATACCACGCACTCTCAAACGTTGATGAGAGAAACCGCGAACTTTTTCCATCTCTTGAGCGACAGAGACTGCTCGTTGTGATGATAAGTCCCAATTAGAGCGATAAAGGTCGGAATCAAGCCGTTGATTATCAGTATGCCCAGAGATTCGAACGATACCCGGAACATCTTTCACTAACTCTGCAACTTGTCTGACTAAAGGTCTAAACTTCGGCTGCAAAAATGCAGAGCCGGATGGGAATGCGCCTTTTTCACGAATACGAATAACGATCTGTTGGCCGAGATTTTCAACCTCAATCGCACCTTGATCGATTTCCCGTTCTAGCGCCTTCTTGATACTCTCCATCAAGGTTTCCATCTCTTGCGATTGAGCTTCAGCTTGCTGTTGCTGCTGGTCCGATTCCGAGTTTTGATTGTCGTGAGTGGAAACTTCTGGTGACTTCCCTCCCGTCATCTTGCCTTGGTCACGCATTGTACCGCCCGCTCGCTCAGATTCACCTTCATGAAACTCCAGCGTCTGCTGCGTAATATCAATGGTCTGTTGCATGATTACATCAATCGGTGTCGGCTCTGGGCGACCAGGACGAAACTCTTGGGCAATGATGCTGGTCCCTTTCGGGATATCTTTCACTTCCAAACGATTTTGTACACCAAACGCAAACTTCATCGATCCTGCAATTTGCTTGAACTTCAATACATCCATTTCTGAAAACGAAAGCAGCAGTACAAAGAAACACATTAGCAGTGACATCAAGTCAGCAAATGTCCCCATCCATTGAGGTAACCCTGGAGGAGGACATTTACATGGATTCTCTTCATCCATCTTCAATTCCTCTTACGCCGGTTCACCATCAATAGTACGTTTACCTTCATTTAGGTAGCTCTTCAGGTAACCATCAATCACTCGTGGGTTCTGACCATCTTGAATCGCTAACACACCATCCATAACCAGACGACGGTTCAGTGTTTCTTGGTCGCGACGCAGCGCAAGTTTATCTGCAATTGGAAAGAACACCATATTCGATAGGATTGCACCATAAAGCGTGGTTAAAAGCGCAACCGCCATCGCAGGCCCGATGGCTTTTGGATCATCCATGTTCGAAAGCATGGCTACCAGACCAACCAGGGTTCCAATCATCCCCATTGCAGGCGCAACATCACCAAAGGCAGAGAATACTTTCGCGCCTTGCTCGTGACGCTCTGTGGTTAACGATATATCCTTTTGTAGTGCAGCACGAACCACATCACCATCATGGCCATCCACCAATAAGTCGATACCCTTTTGCATAAAACTGTTGCTGATTTCCATCTCTTCAAGTGCCAAGAAGCCACCTTTACGTGCAGCATCTGCCATCTCTACCACTTTAGCGATCAGATCTTCAGGCTCATCGGCTTTAAACATAAATGCTTTACCAGCAATTTTAGCCGCACCAAAGAACTGCCCCATGGTGAACTTCATTAGAACAACAAATGTTGAACCACCAATCACGATAAAAATGGATGTCGTGTCATAGAACATCCCGAGGCTACCACCTAGGATCATTGCCATGATTACAAAGGCAAATCCACCAATTAAACCTATTAGGGTTGCTAAATCCACTGAGCACTCCTCATGCTTTTTGTAGTTCTACGTCGACGATAATCTTCTTATCGGCCAGACTATAAGATCTTTTAGTCAATTCTTGGCCTAAGTATCACACTTTTCGTTTTTGAATCACAACTATTGGCTTACTTTACTCTTATCCATAGCGCATAAACTCGATAAAGCTAAGGTTATTCAACCAAAGTAAGTTCAAGCCTCTTAAAAACGAACTTTATAGCAAAATTTATTGGTTACATTTGACCATATCTGCGGCCTAGGGTAACGTTCGTTCATCTTTCCAAACGCAGATTTATTATGGCGACTAAGAAACCTGAAAATATGAGCTTTGAAGCGGCAATCGAAGAGCTTGATGGCTTGGTTGATCAACTAGAAAATGGTGATCTAGCTTTAGATGATGCGCTAAAAAAATTCGAACGAGGTATCTCCCTCGCTCGTGCTGGTCAAAGTAAACTAAACGATGCTGAACAGCGTGTCAGTATCCTACTGCAAAATGACGAAAATGCAGAACTTAGTGACTTTCACCCACTACCTGAATAACGAATTGTATGAGATCCCCTATGATCGAGACTTTATTATTGTCTTATCAAGCACGTAATAACGAGCAACTGAACCTTTGGCTTGATCGCTTGCCTCACCAAAATCAGAATCTTATCAACGCGATGCGTTATGGATTACTTTTAGGCGGCAAACGCGCACGTCCATTTCTTGTCTACATTACAGGGGAGATGCTCGGCTGCACCGCTGAAGAACTCGATACTCCAGCTTCTGCAATCGAATGTATTCATGCCTATTCTCTGATTCACGACGATCTTCCAGCAATGGACGATGACGACCTTCGTCGCGGCCATCAGACTTGCCATATCAAATACGATGAAGCGACAGCAATTTTAACTGGCGATGCGCTACAAACTCTCGCGTTTACTATACTTGCGGAAGGCACATTAAGTGCTGACGGGGAAAGCAATCGCGTTCGAATGATTCAACGCCTAGCTGAAGCCTCTGGAGCTCAAGGTATGTGCATTGGTCAAGCACTTGATATTGAAGCAGAAAACCGCGCTGTTACGCTAGAAGAGCTGGAAGAAGTTCACCGTAATAAAACAGGTGCTCTGATGAAAAGTGCAATTCGTTTAGGTGCACTTTCTGCTGGTGAGAAAGCGTTTGAAGTACTGCCTCAATTAGACAAGTATGCCGACGCCATCGGGCTAGCCTTCCAAGTTCAAGACGATATCTTAGATATCACTAGCGATACCGAAACGTTGGGTAAGCCACAGGGTTCTGACCAAAATTTAAACAAAAGTACCTACCCTTCTTTGTTAGGTTTAGAGGGCGCTCAAGAAAAAGCGCACACTCTGCTACAGGAAGCGCTTCAAGCTTTGGCTGCAATCCCATACAATACCCAGTTACTCGAAGAGTTCGCCCGATACGTCATCGAGCGCAAGAACTAAGACAATAAGCGCGCATTACCTATGACTCTTGATATATCAAAGTACCCAACTCTTGCTTTGGCTGATAAGCCAGAGGATTTGCGTCTTCTTCCAAAAGAGACGCTAACACAGCTTTGTGATGAATTACGCACCTATCTTCTTAACTCAGTGAGCCAGTCAAGTGGTCACTTAGCGTCAGGCTTAGGTACGGTAGAGCTAACAGTGGCTCTGCACTACGTGTACAACACACCTTTTGACCAATTAGTTTGGGATGTTGGCCACCAAGCATACCCGCACAAAATCCTTACTGGCCGTCGTAACCGTCTGTCGACTATTCGTCAAAAAGATGGACTGCACCCATTTCCATGGCGTCAAGAGAGCGAATACGACACGCTTTCTGTTGGTCACTCTTCAACGTCGATCAGTGCTGCTCTCGGCATGGCAATCAGTGCTAAGAAAGAAGGCAAGAATCGTAAAGTCGTGAGTGTGATTGGTGATGGCGCGATTACCGCAGGTATGGCATTCGAAGCGATGAACCACGCGGGCGATATTCACAATGACATGCTGGTTATCCTTAACGATAACGAGATGTCGATCTCTGAAAACGTAGGGGCTCTAAACAACCACCTAGCTCAAGTTCTTTCTGGCAGTCTTTACACGTCTATTCGTGAGGGCGGCAAGAAAGTGCTATCTGGCGTTCCGCCGATTAAAGAGCTAGTTCGTCGTACAGAAGAACACCTAAAAGGCATGGTTGTTCCTGGCACCATGTTTGAAGAATTAGGCTTTAACTACATTGGTCCAGTTGACGGTCACGATGTGAATGAGTTGATTAAAACGCTGAAGAACATGAGAGACCTTAAAGGCCCTCAGTTCCTGCATATCATGACCAAGAAGGGCAAAGGCTACGAACCAGCAGAGAAAGACCCAATTGGTTATCACGCCGTACCTAAGTTCGCTCCTGCTCACTCAAGTCTGCCTAAGAGTACCAGCTCTAAACCAACTTTTTCTAAGATTTTTGGCGACTTCCTGTGTGATATGGCCGCGCAGGATCCGAAGCTAATGGCGATCACGCCAGCGATGCGTGAAGGTTCTGGCATGGTGCGTTTTTCGAAAGAGTACCCAGAGCAATACTTCGATGTTGCGATTGCTGAGCAGCACGCAGTGACGCTAGCAACCGGTATGGCGATTGCTGGCGATAAGCCAATTGTGGCTATCTACTCGACGTTCCTACAACGTGGCTACGATCAACTTATCCACGATGTGGCTATCATGGATTTACCGGTGATGTTTGCGATTGACCGTGCAGGTCTTGTTGGCGCCGATGGTCAAACACACCAAGGTGCGTTCGACTTAAGCTTCATGCGCTGCATTCCAAACATGGTGATCATGGCGCCAAGCGACGAAAACGAGTGTCGCCAAATGCTATACACAGGCCACCAACACACAGGTCCAAGTGCCGTTCGTTACCCTCGAGGTAATGGTATGGGTACTGAGATTCAAAGTGAATTTACTGCGCTTGAGATTGGTAAAGGTCGTATCGTTCGCGAAAGTGCAAAAGCAAAAGATGGTTCGAAAGTCGCTATCCTAAGCTTCGGTACTTTCCTTGAGAGTGCACTTCAAGCCGCTGACGCTATTGATGCGACGGTTACAGATATGCGTTTTGTGAAGCCGCTAGACGAAGCTCTGATCAAACAACTTGCCGCTGACCACGATGTACTTGTAACAATCGAAGAAAACGCAATCGCAGGTGGTGCGGGCACAGGGGTGGTTGAATTCTTGATGCAAGAGAAGCTGCTAATGCCTGTATTGAATCTTGGCCTACCAGACAAGTTTATTGCTCAAGGTACACAAGGTGAACTGCACGAAGAGCTTGGCTTAGACGCGAAAGGCATTGAGAAGTCTATCTCTGATTACCTTGCTAAATAGCTTTCACAAGCAAATGACATAAGCTACAAAACAAAAAAGGTTGACCTTAAGGTCAACCTTTTTTGTATCTGCTAACTCATTAACTATTCGCTGTTTAGCTGTTTAGCTGTTAGTTATTCGCTATTAAACCTGCTTAGTAACATGGCTTAAGCACAGGTGCGTCGTAGTTCTCTGGCTCATCAGAGTAGATAGCCACATTGAAGTTCTCAACCAAGCCAGTCTCTTCAACACACTGCTCTTGGAAGAACTGTTGAATTTCACGACGTTGGCAGTGCGCTTCAAACGCTTCGTTATCCGCCCAAATTTCGTTGAACGCGATAGGAAAGCTATCCCCTTCTGCAAATGGGCTCTGAATATGACGAGTCACTGTGTATTGAATACAACCATCTTCACGCAGAGTATTCGGTTCTAGCGATTTTAATACGTCAAACAGCGCGTTCAATTTACCTTCTTTTGGCTGAAACTGAGCAACACAATAAACTTTCTTAGACATTGTTATTCCTTGTTCTTATTCGGTATTTTCTATTTTTAATTAGCTAACCAACCAGCGAAATGTGCAACTGCATACAGCGAGATAGCGGCCATAAGACCCGCCACAATATCATCAATCATAATGCCCCAACCGCCGTGGATTCGCTGATCTAGCCAACCAATTGGCCATGGTTTTACCATATCGTAAAAGCGAAATAACACAAAGCCAGTGAATAACCACTTCCAATCATCAGTAGGGATATTCAACATCGGCACTAGGCTCATGGTAATCCAAAAACCCGCAAACTCATCCCATACGATAGAACCGTGATCGTGCACGCCCATATCATCAGACGTCACTTGGCAGATCTTGATACCAATAATGCAACTCATAACAACAGCTACTATATAAGCAGGGAAAGGTAATTGAACCAACAATAGGTACAATGGAATAGACGCGAGCGTACCCATTGTTCCAGGAATAATAGGCGATAAGCCACTGCCAAAACCCGTTGCTAACAGATGCCAAGGGTTTTTAAGAGAAATAAGAGATAGTGGGTTTGTCATCAATTAACCTTAAAGTGATCGTAACCAGTTAAGTCCCAGCTTAGCGGTTCACCATTATTGTGTAATTCAAAATATTCTACAGGTCTTATTTGTCCAATGCAGGTGACTTTTGTGCCAGTGTGCGATAAAGCACTTTCCAACGAACCTTTATTTTCTTCAGGCACAGTAAAGCACAGTTCGTACTCTTCACCACTGGTAAGGGCATATTGCTGGGCAGATTCAATATCAGGGGCGAATTGACGTAATTCAGAAGATATTGGTAGCGAACTAACATCAATGCTAGCGCCAACCTGAGAACGCTTAAGGATATGTTTTATGTCGGCGATAACACCGTCTGATATGTCAATGGCAGACGAGGCAAGATTCACTAATGCCTGACCTGCCAAAACGCGTGGAGTGCTCAGGTAGTGTCTCTCTTCAAGCTCTAACGCATAAGGCTTCGCTTTGTTCTTTTCGGGGTTAAGTAACACGTCTAACCCAGCTTTGCTATCGCCTAAATTACCCGTGACGTAAATCCAGTCTCCGATTTTCGCACCATCTCTGCGTAGTGCTCGTCCTTCGGGTACAAAACCTTGCACCGTCAGTGTCAGGCTTAGTGGCCCTTTCGTTGTGTCACCACCAATTAACTGAATACCAAAGTAGTCTGCGAGTTTAAAAAACGAATCACAAAATGGAGCAAGCCACTCTTCATCGACCTCAGGCATGGTCAAAGCAAGTGAAACCCAAGACGGAGTCGCCCCCATAGCAGCAAGATCGCTAATATTCGAAGCCAAAGCCTTGTGTGCGACCCAAGCAGGGTTCGCTTCCGCTAAGAAGTGCGTGCCTGCAACTAAAGTGTCAGTACTGATCGCAATCTCAACATTACTTGGGGCTTTTACCAAGGCACAATCATCGCCCGCAGCCAGGTGTACATCTTTACGTTGTGGTTGTCGATTTACAAAATATTTTTCAATAAGGTTAAATTCGCCAGACATCACATGCCCTATCTTTAGATTTCACAATAATTTAGTAACAAAAAAGGCCAGCATAAAAGCTGACCTTTATATTCAATAAACGAACGTATTATTTCTTACGAACGTGCGGCGCAGCTTTATCAAGCACACCGTTAATAAACTTATGACTGTCTTCTGCTGCAAATACTTTTGCAAGTTCGATAGCTTCGTTGATAACCACTTTGTATGGTACATCTTCACGACGAGTCATCTCGTACATAGCTAAACGTAGAAGCGCGAGTTCCATCAAATCCAGATCTTGCATAGGGCGAGATACGAATGGACGAAGCTTGCTATCAAGTTCCATGTGGCTAAGAGCAACACCAGTTAGTAGGTCGCGGAAGTATGCAACGTCTGTTTCAGGCATAGCTAGAGCAGGCTCTGTAGCATGATGCTCTTCTTCATCATACTTACCACCAGATAAGAACTGTTCTTCAACGGTAGCAATATTTTCTTTAGTAATTTGCCAAGAATAAATTGCTTGTAGAGCAAATTGACGTGCATTACGACGTGCGGCTGGTTTCACACTGGCCCCCATTAGGAATCGATTTCAGAAAGAACGTTGATCATCTCAAGTGCGCTAAGTGCTGCTTCTGCACCTTTATTACCAGCCTTGGTCCCTGCGCGTTCAATAGCTTGATCGATCGTATCAACGGTAAGAACACCAAACGCAACTGGAAGAGAGTATTCCAGAGACACTTGTGCCAAACCTTTATTACATTCACTACAAACATAGTCAAAGTGAGGTGTACCACCACGGATAACTGTACCAAGAGATACAATCGCATCGAACTTGCCTGTTTTTGCAACGCGCTGCGCTACCAGTGGAAGTTCAACTGCACCAGGGCAACGAACAACAGTGATGTTGTCTTCGCTTACTTGTCCGTGACGCTTTAAAGTATCGATTGCACCAGAAAGTAAACTTTCGTTAATAAAACTGTTGAAACGAGCAATAACGATAGCAATTTTTGCATTTGGCGCTGGGAAGCCACCCTCGATCACTTTCATAAGCCTTCCTTTAACTATTTTCATAAAGTGAGAATCGCCGGATTCTAGCACAAAACTGTGAGCAATATCTAATGCTAATTTAGAAGAACGGACACCGGAGATGCAAAGATGATAAAGCAGCGCGACTCCGAACCATCTAGGAACCACAAGTAGCCCACCGCCACATTTAACACACTTAAAAATGAGCTCAGCAACTATGCTCTTTGGGCTTAATTTATTACCAAAAGAGCAAGCAGAGTCATCATTAATTTATGTTGCTACAAACTGATATGTGAGTGACTACTCACAAACGTATTCAACCACATTAAGACCGAAACCACCCAGTGCGTGGTAACGCTTAGTGCTTGAAGACAATAGACGCATATCATGAACGCCTAAGTCTTGTAGAATCTGAGAACCTACCCCAACACGGCGCGACGTCCCCTGCTTCTTCGCCATAGTTGGCTGCTCGTTCTTATCTTGTGCTTCGAATGTCTTCACTTTGTAAATCAAAGAATCAGACGATTCTTCATTACCAAGAATAACCAGCACTCCGCCTTCGTCACCGATGCGCTTCATCGCTTTATCTAGCGACCAGCTGCGCTCGGTACCACGATCGGAATGAAGCAGATCAGTGAACGTATCATGCAGGTGAACACGCACCAAAGGAGCGCCCACAGACAGGTCACCTTTTTGCATCGCGTAGTGGATTTGGTTATCAATCGTATCGCGGTAAGTCACAAGCTCAAAATCACCAAACTCCGTTGGTAGGTTACATTGTGCGACACGCTCAATCGTTGTTTCAGTGTTGTTACGGTATTCGATCAAGTCTGCAATAGTGCCTAGCTTGATGTCATGCTTTTCAGCAAACACTTCAAGATCAGGGCGACGTGCCATGGTGCCGTCGTCATTTAGGATCTCAACGATAACAGATGCTGGTTCACAGCCTGCTAGACGAGCTAAATCACAACCTGCTTCAGTGTGGCCTGCACGTGTTAGAACACCACCTTCTTGCGCCGTCAGAGGGAAGATATGACCAGGTTGAACTAAGTCAGCCGCTTTCGCATCTTTTGCCACAGCCGCTTGAACGGTAACAGCGCGGTCTGACGCAGAAATACCCGTTGTTACGCCCTCAGCAGCTTCAATCGAAACCGTAAAGTTCGTCGTGTACTGAGCGTTGTTGTCTTGAACCATAGGCGCTAGCCCCATGCGACTTGAACGCTCTTTTGTCAGCGTTAAACAAATTAAGCCACGGCCATACATCGCCATGAAGTTAATCGCTTCTGGCGTGACATGTTCTGCTGCCATGATCAGATCGCCTTCATTTTCGCGATCTTCATCATCCATCAGGATAACCATTTTTCCTAGGCGAATGTCTTCAATAATTTCTTGAGGAGTACTAATTGGCATTGTTCTATATCCTTTGAAATGGTTCTGCTTCCTAGAACCGACACTATTTAAACCTGATGATATTGCTCTGATTTACAAAGCGGGATTTAGCCCGCTTTGTACAAACTTTTAAGCAAAACCATTCTGCTGTAAGAATTCCATCGTCAATCGAGATTCAGGCTCAGACTCTTGCTGTTGGCCTTGTAGTAGACGCTCCATGTAGCGCGCTAATACATCGACTTCTAGATTCACTTTACGACCAACATTGAATTGATCAATGGTGGTTTCTGAAGAGGTGTGAGGAACGATAGTCAACTTAAAGGCATTCTTGCGTAAATCATTCACAGTCAGGCTAATACCATCAACCGTGACTGAACCTTTTTGAGCTACGTACTTTGCTATTTCAGCTGGCATTTCTACCCAAAACTCAATCGCACGCCCTACTTGGTTACGCTCAACAATCTCGCCCACACCATCAACGTGACCCGATACGATGTGGCCACCGAAACGCGTCGTCGGTAACATTGCTTTCTCTAGGTTGACCTTGTCGCCAGCTTGGTAATCCACAAAACCCGTTTTTTTCAGGGTTTCAAGTGAAAGGTCTGCACTGTAGCTATGGTCATTGAACTCAACAACCGTCAAACACACACCATTGGTAGCGATACTATCGCCTAACTGAACGTCAGCCATATCAAGCTTTCCCACGTTAACCGTTACGGTGATGTCTTCTCCGCGGGGAGTGATTGCACTCAATGTACCAACGGCTTCTACAATTCCTGTAAACATTTAAAAACTCTTTTTGTTGTCAACGACATGTATGTTGTGAGCGGATTTATTTCCACTATAGTTTCGTTACTATCGGTTTCGTAATACGGGTTTCGCTACGATGCGAATATCCACACCAACTTGTCGAACATCTTTAATTTCTAGGTCAATCACATCAGACATTGAGGTGAGCCCTAATGCGCCCATCAAACCTCGCCCGTCGCTGCCCATAAGTTTAGGTGCTAAATAGAGGATTAGCTCATCCACCAGCTGCGCTTCAATCAAGCTTTTTGCCAACGTGGCGCCCGCTTCAACCCAAATATGGTCGATATGATTCGCAGGTAATTGACGCATCAAATCGTGTAAGTCCAGCTGACCAACATCCGTTGTTCCAACGGTAATATCAGCAGAGGCTTCAGCGACTCTCAATACCGATGTTGGCGCCTGGTATAACTTGAGCTCAGGGCGCAGTTGATTTTGGCGATCAAGAATCACGCGAATCGGCTGACGCAGCTCGTCTTCAGCGTAATGAGTTTGAGCGCTGGTTGGCAATTCAGCCCAACGAACATTCAACGACGCGTTGTCTTCAATCACCGTTTGGCTGGTTGATAGCACCGCGCCTGATTTTGCTCGGTAGTTCTGAACGTCACGACGCGATTCTGGCGATGTTATCCACTGGCTCTGACCATTTGCTAGTGCCGTTTGCCCATCAAGGCTGGCCGCCATTTTTAACTGAACGAATGGCATGCCCGTTTGCATACGCTTGATAAATGCAGGGTTCAAGTCGAGAGCATCTTGCTCTAACAAACCGATTTCAACCTCAATACCCGCGTCGCGTAGCATGTTGATACCACGACCTGCGACTTTAGGGTTTGGGTCCTGCATGGCGCAAATCACTTTCGAAACTTGAGCCTTAATCAAACCTTCAGCACAAGGCGGCGTTCGACCGTAATGAGAACAAGGTTCTAGCGTAACGTAAGCTGTTGCGCCTTTTGCCTTGTCACCCGCCATTCGCATGGCATGCACTTCGGCATGAGGTTCGCCCGCTTTGGCATGAAAACCTTCACCGACGATCTGGCCGTCGGTTTGCACAATGACACAACCCACATTCGGGTTTGGTGCAGTGGTATAAATGCCGCGCTTCGCTAATTGAATAGCGCGCGACATCATTTGAAAATCTAGGGGAGTAAAAATCGGCATGATTGAAGGGTTAGTCCTCTAATTTAGCGATTTCTTCGCCAAACTCTCGGATGTCTTCAAAACTGCGATAAACAGAGGCAAAACGGATGTACGCTACTTTATCCAGTTCTTTCAATTGGCCCATCACAAGGTTACCAATCATCTCGCTTGGTACTTCACGCTCACCAGTCGCACGGAGTTGTGATTTAATCGTACTGATCGCAAGTTCAATGGCATCAGCACTCACTGGGCGCTTTTCTAGGGCACGCTGAACACCACCTACCATTTTATCTTCATTAAATGGTTCGCGGTTTCCATTCGACTTGATGACTTTTGGCATCACAAGTTCTGCCGATTCGAACGTCGTAAAACGTTCACTACACGCAAGGCATTGACGGCGACGACGAACCTGATGGCCATCGGCTACCAGTCTTGAATCGATTACTTTAGTGTCGTTCTCTGAACAAAAAGGACAATGCATATCACCTCCAAATAATTGAATATTAGTGTAACGGAATTGCCAAACGTTAGGAAAGAAAAAGGGCCAATTAAGGCCCTTTTGTGTGGTATTCATTAATTATTGCTATTCGATAGCAATTTCTAAAATCAACAGAGGAGAAAAACTAACGCGAACGTTAACCACGAACCAAATAGTTCGCTTTGCCGACCCATTTGTAGCTTGTCAGTTCTTCTAAACCCATTGGGCCACGAGCATGCAATTTCTGAGTAGAGACTGCAACTTCTGCACCCAAACCAAACTGTGCGCCATCAGTGAATCGTGTTGATGCATTCACATAGACTGCAGCTGAACCGACTGAGTTAATAAAGCGCTCTGAGCTCTCTAGACTATTCGTCATGATCGCATCTGAGTGGCTCGCGTTGTGTACGCGCATATGGTCAATCGCTTCTGCCACGTCCGCGACTACTTTCACGCCTAGCGTGTAGCTTAGCCATTCTGTGTCAAAGTCACCTTCAATTGCATCACGTTGGTCTTCAAAACCCGCTAGCATCAATTTTGCACTAGTGTCAGCAACCAAGGTAACCTTGCCCGCTAAACGCTGTGTTAGCTTAGCTAGGAAGGCTTCAGCAACCGCTTCGTGTATTAATAATGTATCTAGTGAATTACACGCAGATGGGCGTTGAACTTTAGAGTTTTCAACCACATCAACAGACTTCTCAAGGTCAGCGCTTTCATCAACAAAAATATGACTGATACCGAAACCACCGATGATCACTGGAATGGTGCTATTCTCTTTACACATCTTGTGCAGGCTAGCACCACCACGAGGAATGATCATATCCACGTAATCATCTAATTTAAGCAACTGAGAGACAAGTTCACGATCGGGTTTCTCGATGTATTGTACCGATGCAGCAGGAAGTTCCGCTTTCTCTAATGCAGACTGGATTACTTTGACCAGCTCCATGTTTGAGAAGAATGTCTCTTTACCACCACGTAGGATGCTTGCGTTACCGGTTTTCAGGCACAGTGCCGCAATATCGATGGTTACGTTCGGACGCGCTTCATAGATAACACCAACCACACCAAGTGGCACGCGACGACGAGACAGTGACATACCGTTTTCCAGTACTTTGCTGTCAATCTCACTACCTACCGGATCATTCAAGCTAATCACATTACGTACATCGTTAGCGATACCCGTTAGGCGTTCTTCGTTCAACAATAGGCGATCAAGCAGTGCATCGGTCAGACCCGCTTCGCGACCAAGTTCGATATCTTTCGCATTCGCTTCTAAAATCGTTGCTGCGTTTGCTTCTAACTCATCAGCAATAATCGCCAATGCCTTGTTCTTCTGCGCCGTTGATGCAGTCGCTAGGTGGAAAGCAGACTCTTTTGCTGCAATCCCCATGTTAGTTAAATCCACGTTTAACTCTCCCTAAATTCTGTCTGTCTTTGGATGCAAAAAGGCGATTCGCCTTCTCATCACGAGCTATTCTTGGATTACAACAAGGTCGTCACGGTGAATGACTTCTGAACCGTAATCGTAACCAAGGATGTCGCCAATATCTTTACTGTGCTTACCCGCTATTTTCGCTAGGTCTTGGCTCGAATAACTGGCGATGCCACGCGCAATGACTTTACTTTTTCTATCTGTGACTTGAGTGACTTCACCACGAGAGAATTCGCCTTTAACTCGAACGACCCCTTTAGCCAACAAGCTACTGCCTTTAGTATGTACAGCATTGACTGCGCCATCATCTACCACGATGTGACCGACAGAAGCTGGGCCAGCTAAAATCCAACGTTTACGGTTCTCAAGTGCTTCTGCTAAAGGCAAGAAACGGGTGCCTTGTGGGCTGTCACTCAATGAGTCGAACACCACATTTTCAGCACTGCCCGCCGCGATAATCACTTCAATCCCAGCACGACGAGCAATATCAGCCGCCTGCAGTTTGGTTGCCATGCCGCCAGTCCCCAACGTAGTGCCACTACCACCTGCGATCTTACGTAGTGTGTCATCAATCGTTTTTACTTCTTTGATGAGCTCTGCATTTGGATCTTTACGAGGGTCTGCCGTAAACAGACCTTTTTGATCGGTTAACAAAAGGAGCTTATCTGCGCCACATAAAATACCAACCAATGCTGATAAGTTATCGTTATCACCCACTTTAATTTCGCTGGTCGCTACTGCGTCATTTTCATTAACCACGGGGATAATATCGTGGTCGACTAATGCATTAATCGTGTCTCGTGCATTTAGAAAACGCTCGCGATCATTAAGATCAGCGCGAGTCAGCAGCATCTGGCCAATCTTAAGGCCATAAATAGCGAACAAAGACTCCCAAGCTTGAATCAACTGGCTTTGCCCAACGGCCGCCAGCAGCTGCTTGCTTGCCATTGAGTTGGGAAGTGCGGGGTAACCAAGGTGCTCACGCCCTGCAGCCATTGCGCCAGACGAAACCATAACCACTGAGTGGCCTTGTTTTTTTAATTCAGCACATTGACGAACCAGCTCAACCATGTGAGCACGATCTAATGCCAATGTTCCACCAGTTAAGACACTGGTACCCAGTTTAACAACGACAGTTTTACGCTGTGTTGTTGCCCCGCTTTGATGATTTATTGTCATGAAGTCTTTTATGGATAAAAACAAATAAGAGGTGATGTTTTAGCAATCAACAGGGAAATTCACAAGTAGAAAAGGTGCGAAATCGCACCTTTTTGCTTTATAGAGAAGACTAACCTTTAAAATCAGATGAATTCGACAGACTCTTCGTCGAATTGAACGCTGATTTCAAATTTAGTTTGAAGTTCATCAACCAACTTTTTATGAAAGGCTTCTTGAGTTCGAGATACTTCGGTGACCGCTTTCTTAGGCAGTGGCAAAGAATCCCAATTACCATCAGTGTTGTATTTACCGATGTTGTATTTCGCCGAATATCCCTCTTCCGACTTATCTAGCTCCAACCACCAGCCCCAGAACTCACGTTCTTCTGGTGATTTTTTATCGTTCACACACACAGACAAACAATCAAAAATATAGTGCCCCTCTTTTGATTGCGGCTCTCTTAGGTAAGGGCCAATAGCCTTTAAAACATTAAGCAAACGATAGTGAGTAGGTTGTTGTGTCACTTCTGACATATTGAATCTCCATCTTCAATGTTAAGAATGACGTTACTCAGCTTTAAAGCAAACGGCTAAATAGCCTTTGATTTTATAAATAATCACTGAGTATCAGGTACTTAATCTGTACACTTTTCATGCTTAACTAATTTCGGAGAAATGTCACCTAAATAATTCATCCTCAAGCCACTTTATCGCCAATTCGAGGGATTGCTCATAACCTTGTGTAATTGATTTAGTTTTGATTTTCTTCGCTTTACCGTAATCACTGTAAATAGCAACCAGTTGATTATCCGTATGTGGCGACACCGGGTCGCCCTCCAAAGCCAATGCCAAAATAGGGACACTCGTCTTACTGTTAGATAACAAACCTTGAACTTTGAGCGACCACGCCATCAATTGTCCAGAAAGGCTATTGATATCCACCGCACCTTTACCAAGGCGAGAAGCCAACACATCCAAATGCATTTTAGGCATCTGCTTTAACTTATCGGCATGAACAAATATATCGTGGATTGGAGCACCTAAAGAGATACAAGCTTTAAGCTTGCGCTGTTCGATAAAAGATAGCCTCACCATTGCATTGCCACCAAAACGGAAACCAAATAACCCGACCTTATGATGATCCACCCACGGAATGTTAGGCAGTTCATTCAACACGGCTTGATGCAGACAAGAAGAGTCTTCGGTTAGTGGCCAGTGTGAACTGTGGCCTATCGATGGCATATCTACGGTTAGCATCGCAATGTTCTTCGGTGCTAAGTAATCTCTAAACAAGCGCCACATATCAGTTTGCAAGCTATCCAAGCCAGCACTCACAATCACAACGGGTTGTGGCTTGTCCGTTTTGGTTAAATGCAAATTCGCTTTGATTTTCTTGTTTTGGTATGGCACCTCAATCTGTTTGACGATCAGCTTGGTATGCTTAATCGCTTCAGAATAAGCGGCGTTCGCCAATACTTGAGCCTGGACTGCAAGGCTGTCGTTCTTAAGATGTGGGTAGCCCGCAATGCTGAAGCACAAAGATGCAGAGAACAATTCTTCTGCCATCTCTTCACCACTTTTTTCATTCGAACTATTTTGGTGCTGCATGCCTAGCTTAGTCCACTCGTACGCCCAGTTACCGCTGCGGTAACCCATCACAGTGTCTAACCACTCATCAGTAGTTCGGGAGTTCTTTGATGACGCAATTCGAGCCAATACAGCTTCTTGCTCTATTGGATTCACCCCTTGCCATACCCACTGCAGACGTCTTAAGTTTCGGTACCATGATGAATTGTGCTGCTTACGCTTCTCGCCGAGCAACGCTTCGGAGCTGGGCATGTAACACGTTAGCATTGAGGTCTCTTTGGCCTGCTTATGCTTAACAAACAAGGTTTCCGAAAGGTTTGAGCTCGTTTCTTTTGATTCAGACATTGGAATACTTAATAAGAAATGGTTGTCACTCATCATATAAAAAAAAATGACCCTATGATGGGTCATTTCTCAAAAAATTTAGCTTGCGCTTATTTTGACTTGCGATTTACTGGCTCAACGTAGCTTAGGCTCGTATCCCAAGGTTGCTCAATCCATGTGTCTTGAGGGATATCAACAATGTATTCGTCGAGTAAATGCGCACCAGATGGTTTTGCACATACTGCGATTAATTTCGCTTTAGGGTACATTTCGCGAAGCTTGCGTGCAGTGTCACCACTATCAACAAGATCTTCAACGATTAAGAAACCTTCACCGTCACCTTCAGGAGCTTTAACGACTGTCATATCACGTTGGTGATCGTGGTCGTAGCTCGAGATACAAATCGTATCTACGTGACGAATACCCAATTCACGAGCCAAGATTGCGCCAGGAACCAAACCACCACGGCTGACCGCCCAGATACCTTTCCACTGCTCTGCTGGCATTTGCTTTTCAGCTAGTTGACGGCAGTAAGTCTGCATGTTGTCCCAAGTGATAACGAATTTGTTGCTCATAGTATAAAACCTAATAATTTTGTCATGTTATTAGAGGCTATGCTAAACATAGCCTCTTCAGCGGTTAAGCAGAAATCTAGACGATTAAGCGAAAATGTATTTAAGAATAAAGATAGCCGACATTACCCACACTGCAGGTGAAACGTCGCGACCTTTACCACTAAGCAGCTTAATGACAGCGTAAGCGATGAAACCAAGTGAAATACCCTCAGCGATAGAGTATGTCAGCGGCATAAGCAGACATGTTACCACGACAGGTGCAGCTTCCGTAAGATCACGCCAATCAATGCCCACGAGGCCAGACATCATCAAAATAGCTACATAGAACAATGCGCCTGATGTTGCGTAAGCCGGAATCATACCTGCAAGTGGCGAGAAGAAAAGAGCCAGTAGGAATAAGATACCAACTACAACCGCAGTTAGACCTGTACGACCGCCTTCAGCTACGCCTGCAACACTTTCAACATAAGAAGTCGTGTTTGATGTACCTAGCAATGCACCAATAGACGTTGCTGTTGAGTCAGCAAGCAGTGCTTTGTTTAAACGAGGAAGTTTACCGTCTTCCTTGATTAAGTTTGCTTTCGTTGCAACCCCCACCAAAGTACCCGCAGTATCGAACAAATCGACGAACAAGAATGCGAATACGACTGAAATCATACCTATTTCAAATACCGCAGAGAAATCAAGCTGCATGAACGTTGGTGCTAGGCTTGGTGGTGTAGACATGATGCCACCGTATTGAACATCACCAATGACAATACCAAGAGCCGTGATAGCTAGAATAGCGATCATTACTGCGCCTTTCACACCACGATGAACAAGAGCAATCGTAAGGAAAAAGCCAAGTGCGCCTAGGGTTGGGGCAATCGCGGTAATATCACCAAGTGAAACCTTGGTTGCTGGGTTAGAAACAACGATGCCAGCATTGCTAAGAGCAATAAACGCAAGGAAAAGACCAATACCCGCAGAGATACCTACACGCAGAGACATAGGGATAGAGTTGATAATCCATTCACGGATCTTAAAGATACTTAAGAAAATGAAGATTACGCCCGATACGAAAACCGCTGCCAAAGCAACTTGCCACGTATAACCCATACCCATTACAACAGCGTAAGTAAAGAATGCATTCAGCCCCATACCTGGTGCTTGAGCAATTGGGTAGTTAGCAACAAAGCCCATGATAAAACAGCCAATAGCAGCCGCTAAACAGGTTGCTACAAATACAGCGCCATGGTCCATCCCTGCGTCAGCTAGAATCATTGGGTTTACAAAAATAATGTAAGCCATTGTTAGGAAGGTTGTTAGACCTGCGATGATTTCAGTGCGCACATTGGTGCCATTTTCACTGAGTTTGAATAGCTTTTCGAACATTATCGAATCCTATAAGAGTAAACGGTTGCGTAATCGATTGGCCGTGGATTATAAAGTTATCAAATAACAAATTCCAGATAGAATTAAGGCTCTAATCGATATTTATCAGAATACTTTATGAAACAAAGCGATTAAAAAGGAAGGTAACTAGAGAAAATAATCATAATAAACAGTTAATTAATACTATTATTCATGATGGAAGTTCTTGGTTACTTTTTCGACCATCAATTATTTTGATAGAGAATCTAGCCATTTAACTCTGAATTCAAACCCACAAGAGTTATGTATTTTTCAACAAGATCAGTAATCAGGCGCAAATTGATATTTCGGCGTTTAAAAAACAACCATGCAGAACAGCAGGGGAAAATGACAAGCTAAAGCGGTTTGGAAAAGTAGCAGGCAAAAAAAACGCCACTCAAAACTGAGTGGCGGTAGAATCTGTCAACCAAAAGGGTTGTAAAAGAATTCCAATATATAGGGGTGAACAAAACTGTTCGAGTTACATGCTTACGGTATTAGTAACCAAAGCTTGTAGGGTATGCAAAGTTGCTAGTGTAAACAGAGCTGTTAAGCCAGAACATTGCAGATGGTAAACCTTTCATAACTATCACCTTAATAAATCAATAAAAAACGAATTTGATTTCTCGGTTCCTTGGAGGCGATAAAACGGACTCATCCTTTGAGCATTTACTCTTCACCTTAGAAGTTGGTTATTAATATACCCTAAAGAAAAAATATTACAACTTTTTATTGCGCCACGTCACACTTTTAACTAAATAAGATCACCACTCAAACTCATAAATGTAATTAAATTACAAAAAAAGACTCAGGCAAACGTTTATTTGGGTTATTTATAAGCATCAAAGTGCTTAGTTATGATCGGATGGACAAAGTCGCTTTCAAAATTTGAGGTGTTTGAGGTTTAGAAGCGCTACTCGTCAAAACACTCAAGTGGTATGCTGTTACCATCAAAACAGACCCATATTTTAGATTTTTGTTCTAGGTTTTTACCCATAAGAATCCTAAATATATGGTTACCAAATAAAAAAGGAGTCATCCGTGTCTGAATTCCATTCTGAGATCAGTAAATTATCCCCTGCCCCTATTTGGCAGTTCTTCGATAAGATTTGCTCAATCCCACATCCTTCTAAGCATGAGGAAGAGCTAGCTCAATACATTATTGCTTGGGCAACAGAGCAAGGTTTAAATGTGCGTCGCGACCCAACGGGTAACGTCTTCATTACTAAACCTGCAACGCCAGGCATGGAAAACAAAAAAGGTGTGGTGCTGCAAGCGCACATCGATATGGTTCCACAAAAGAACGAAGACACGGTTCACGACTTCGCTAAAGATCCTATCCAGCCATACATTGATGGTGAGTGGGTTACAGCAAAAGGCACAACACTTGGCGCTGATAACGGCATGGGCATGGCTTCTTGCCTAGCGGTTCTTGCTTCAAACGAAATCAAGCACGGCCCTATCGAAGTTCTACTCACTGTAGATGAAGAAGCAGGAATGACAGGTGCTTTCGGTCTTGAAGCGGGTTGGTTAGAAGGCGATATCCTTCTTAATACCGATTCAGAGCAAGAAGGTGAAGTATACATGGGTTGTGCTGGCGGTATCGACGGTACAATGACTTTCGACATCACTCGAGATGCTATTCCTGCAGATTTCGTAACGCGCAAGCTAACACTTAAAGGCCTTAAAGGCGGTCACTCGGGTTGTGACATCCATACTGGTCGTGCAAACGCAAACAAACTACTTGCCCGTTTCTTAGCAAGTCACGCAAAAAAGCTAGACCTTCGCATCGTAGAGTTCAAAGGTGGTAGCCTTCGTAACGCAATTCCTCGTGAAGGTTTCGTAACGGTTGCAGTTCCTGCTGCAAACCAAGAGGAACTGGCTTCGCTATACAACTACTACACCGAGCTTCTATCAACTGAACTAGGTAAAATCGAAGACAGCATCGTAACATTCAACGAAGAAGTCGCCGTTGAAATGGGTACTCTTGCACAAGCAGAACAGACGCGCTTTATCGCTGCACTTAACGCTGCACCAAACGGCGTGATTCGTATGAGTGACGAGATTGAAGGTGTTGTGGAAACATCTCTAAACGTAGGTGTGATCACGACAGAAGAGAATTCAATCACAGTGCTTTGCCTGATCCGTTCCCTTATTGACTCAGGTCGTAGCCAAGTAGAAAGCATGCTTCACTCTATTGCTGAACTAGCAGGTGCGAACATCGCGTTCTCTGGTGCTTATCCAGGTTGGAAACCAGACGCAGATTCCGAAATCATGCACATCTTCCGCGACATGTACGAAGGCATCTACGGTCACAAGCCAAATATCATGGTTATCCATGCTGGTCTTGAGTGTGGTCTATTCAAAGAACCTTACCCGAACATGGATATGGTTTCTTTCGGCCCAACGATCAAATTCCCTCACTCTCCAGACGAGAAAGTGAAGATTGATACCGTTGATCTATTCTGGAACCAAATGGTTGCATTGCTTGAAGCGATCCCAGAAACAGCATAAGTAGATTAGCTACCGTGTTTTTCAGTAAATGGTGTTTTCCAATGGATGGGCTCTTCAATAAATAGCACTTTTCAGTAAACACCGTTTATCCGAGACAAAATAGAACAGGTACTCAATGAGTACCTGTTTTTGTATCTAATCTTTGTAATCGACTATTTGTGACTAAAGAAGTAATACCAATCACAGTAAGTAAGTAAGTAAGTAAGTAAGTGTTCAGAAATAGCGCAGGAAAAAGGCTTGAGAACAAGGCGTGATTTTCTGATAAGTAGTTATTCTACAATCAAAAATCACAACGCAGTTATCGAGATTTTTAACAAGCTAGGGTGACCAGTTATTTACTACGATTGGTATAACTAAGCGCGTGTAGCCGCGTAGCTTTCTAGCTCATCCATTGAAGTTTGTGCTACGACTTCGCCATCAATAAAGTACGTCACCATCTCGCCATCGCGAACACCGATTAACGTCGCACGCTCACCAGATTGGTAAGTGATGTCCATTTGAATCGTGTTTTCATCAATTTGCTGCATTTGACCTTTCTCAATCACATCTACACTCGTAATAGGGCCTATTGGCGCTTCCGTTAGAGACGGGTCAAGTTGGTTATTGATGTCTAGGTAAGTGTCAGTCTTTGTATCAAAGATGTGCGGAGAACCCGTTAGTGGGTTGCTACCCGTCCAGAACTCTAGTGAATTGAATACCAGGTAATCGGCAGCAATCGTTAGGCCGTAAGCTGGTGCAAGTAGCATGTTCAAACCACCACGTGCGTAACGGTTATCAACAGCCTTAACATTAAACTTCATTAAGTAACCCGTTACTGCGTTACTACCAACACAACCAGATAAAGCGACAGAAACCACCGCCAGTGCTACGACTTTTGAAATTGTTTTTTTCATTTTTATCTCGATATTTGAATTTGGCCGTAAAAAATGGCGATGAATATTACCAAGCTAGCTAACGACCAACATCAGAGTTAAATCAATGTATTGTTAGGAAATTCACAATTTGAAACGCCCTATAATTAGCCCAGTAAAAAATTGAAACCAATTCATAAGCCCCTTCATAAAAATCTTTTGTCGTGACCGTAAAGTGATTGATTCGTACTAAAAATCAACGATTGATACATTCCGTGTTAACGAATTATCACCATGTTGAGAACAACCTAAATGGCAAGACTAAAACCTAATCAACCATTCGAATTACTTGGTTATACTGTTCAGCCAGGGCAACGAATGGAAATTGAACTGCAAGCAGCTCAGCTTTATACACACTCTCCACTTTCGATCCCGATTGAAATCATTCACGGTCGCCAAGCGGGTCCAACACTGATGGTAAACGCAGCGATCCACGGCGATGAATTAAATGGTGTCGAGATTGCCCGACAGTTAACCAATGCTATCGATCCGAAGAAGTTGAAAGGTACCTTGATTGTTGTGCCGATCGTTAACGTGTTCGGCTTCATCCATAAGTCTCGTTACCTACCAGACCGTCGTGACCTAAACCGTTGTTTCCCAGGTAGTGAGAAAGGATCGCTAACATCACGTATCGCTCACACTTTCTTCGAGAACGTGGCGAAGCATTGTGATTACATCTTGGATCTACACACGGGGGCGATTCACCGTACGAACCTGCCACAGATTCGTGCAAACCTGTCGAACCTCGAAACACTGCGCATTGCCAAAGCGTTTGCAACGCCAGTGATCATTGATTCCCCCCTACGTGACGGCTCACTGCGTAGCGAAGCCGAAAAGCTGGGGATTCCTGTATTGACTTACGAAGGTGGTGAAGCTTTGCGTTTTGATCCCTTAGCGATCCGTGCCGGTTACCTTGGCGCTCACCAAGTTATGAAAGAAATCGGTATGTTGCGCCCGAATCATAAGAAGTTGCCAGAGCCAGTATTGAGTAAATCGACCAGTTGGATCCGCGCTGAATCAGACGGCATCTTGCGTAATATGGTAGGGCTTGGTGAACAAGTTGAAGCCGGGCAAACTCTGGCTTACATTAGTTCTCCATTGGGTCACCAAGAAGGTCAAGTGATCACGACCAAAGGCGGTATCGTGATTGGTCAGCAGACTCTGCCTTTAGTGAACGAAGGTGATGCTGTGTTCCACATCGCTTACTTCAAGCAAGACGATGAAGAAGTGGGACAATCTGTAGAGAGCTACATTGAAGAAGTAGCAGAAGACGATTGGCTAACTGCGCTCAACAACTGATCGGGTTGTTGTATTCGCAATTAAAATCTAACAGCGACAAGTCAAAAACAATCGCCCTAGACAAAATTGAAAACGGACTCCACACACGAAAAAGCCCCAATATAAGTGACTATATTGGGGCTTTTGTTTATATAGGTCCCTTATCTTAAAATTAAGGGACCTATAAATTAATCGTGCACCGAATTACTCAGCGTCTTCTTGCTCTTCTGCACGAGCTTTAGCGCGTGCTTCACGTACTTGCTCAGCTTTAAGCTCTTTAGTGTGACGTAGTTCGTCACGCTCTTTACGCTGTTCTGATTTACGCTCGTTACGTTCAGCTTGGTTTGCGATGAAAGAGGCTAGCTCTTTCTCTGCCCACTCTTGTGCAAGAGCTTCAGTTTCGAAACCAGACTCACGCTTAGATACTGTTGTACTGCGAGACGTTACTTGACGAGTAATCTCTGCACACCAACCGTTGCGTTTTTCTGTAATGCGGATATCAAATTTTTTGTTCTTAGACATGTTCTATTTTTTCCTAAGGGAGATCATTAAGGGATCGGTCAACTTTGATAACTCCATCTAAGTGAGCATCTTTCAACACCATCCCTTGGTAAGCGCGATATTAGAGCACAAATCAATGAATATTGCTGCAAATATTTGCAGCGGATCACACTCCAATGCTGTATAGACTGAAATTAACTTAGCCCGGATGACCATCCACTCGCGGTGTTAGTAGCATCATGCCAAATTTCCAAATAAACAGACCGAACGCCAACGTCCATAAGCCTGCACTGAGGTTAACCATCTCAAACAGATAAGCCGGGAAGAAAGTCACGCCTAAGCTACGAACTAGCGCGGCAATAAAAATCGCTGAGAAGGCTAGTGCCATGCTTGGTCCTTTGTAAATCGCACGACCGGTGTGCCCCATGGTCACGCGCGTAATCATCGCAAGAATTAACCCACTCAGACCGCCAATCGCAAACAAGTGCAGCATGTTGTGGCTGGCAAATGGGTTGTCTAATAAAGCTCTGAGCAGCAAGCTTAAAGGGATACACAAGTAAGCCGCATGCAGTGACCACACTAAAGGCTCAGATAATGTTGTCCAAGGCTTCCAACGGATAAAGCGGACTAACTGAGTCACGCCAGCAAACACCATTAGCTCATTACCTACTTGAGCAAAGGTGAGTGGGAAGAAGCTCAAAACAAACAGTCCTACCAAAGGCAAGTTTGCCAACCATTCCAACCACACCAATGGCTGCGCCTTCTCAAAGTCGAAGCGACGAGCGGTAAAGAATGGAATCACTCGTCCGCCCATTACAGACAGCAATAACGTAAACCACCACAACATCGCTTGCCATACCGCTGACGATGGGAACGGAGGCATACCTTTAATGGTCGCGTAGCTCGCAAAGTTCGCCACGATAGCCAATATAAACAGCGGCACGAAGAACAAGTTCTTCCAACCTTTCGACTTCACGACACGAAAACCGATCTCGTAAGCCGCGAAGATTAAGAACAGCGCCTCAACCGATGAGATCAGCCATAACGGCGCTGGTGTCCAAAACAGAATACGAGGCGCCAACCACAATCCGACTAGCACAGCTAATCGATAATGCTTGGTACCATTGACCCCCGTCCAAGTTTGCACGGCAGTAAGTACAAAGCCGACAACAATCGCCATCGAAAAACCAAACAGCATCTCATGCACGTGCCACCACAGTGCCGGTACTTTTAGCATTTCTGGCTGACCGTTTTGGAACATGATGACCCAAGCCACAATCGCAATCACGGCATAGAGGCTGCCTAAAAAGAAGAATGGTCGAAAGCCTAAACGCAGGTAGGCTGGAATCGCGTCTTCTACACTTTTATCTGTGATATTTAACAAACTCGCTCCTAATTCTCAGATAGTGGCTAAGGTATTACCTAAACCCAATTTGGTTTGCATCAAATTCGATGCAATCTGCTGATCACACTGCATTAAACGCGCCAATTCGATAAAGCCCGTAAAACAGCTACTCACAAGATTCACTAGCCAATAAATAAGTCAAAAAAACACAACAAAAAGAGTCATAAAGACATATAGATGTATAAATAAAAACTTACTGACTTTTGCGATTGCGACACATATAGTAAGGTTAGACTTAAATGAAAAAACTCAGACAGGGAACGCGATGTATATTTTTGGTTATGGCAGTTTGATCAACTCATCCTCACGTCAACTTACTGGTCAAACTGGGCAAGCGATCCCTGCGATTGTTCATGGCTTAGTGCGTCACTGGAGTAAGATCGACGACAGCTATGTGTTATCACCTTTGATCGTCAATCTTGGTGAAGGGCAAGTGAATGGTGTTTTGCTTGAAGTCGATGATGTAGCCTTGGCTGAGTTTGATCGCCGTGAACGTGGTTATCACCGAATCGAGTTAAAAGCCGATCAGATAGAGAGCCAAACTGACTTCAAACAGGATCAATCGATCTGGGTATACATTAAAGACGATATTACAGCGCCTTGTGAAAATAGTCCTATCGTTCAAACCTACGTCGATACCGTTATGGCCGGGTGTTTAGAAGTGTCTGAAAGCTTTGCCGCGCACTTTGTGGAACATACACAAGGTTGGCACCACCCATTAGAAAATGATCGCCACCAGCCTAAATACGGCAACCTTGCTGGCGTTTCCGATCACCACCACAGTGTGATTGATGGTTTGATACTGACCGTGCGCAGCTAGTTGATTTAGGTTGGTGAACACATTGACTCACCAACCTAAAGCGAGCTTAAACGACACGAATACCTGCAGGCATCGCACGTTCTGGTGTTAGCAATACACTTTCAGATTCATCTTCCGTTTCTGCACACAGCAACATGCACTCAGAAGTGTGGCCTCTCATCTTCGCCTTTGCTAGATTGCACAAAACAACAACCTGCTTACCCATCAACTCTTCTTCTGTGTAGTAAGGGACTAGGCTGGTCACCGTTTGCAGCGTCTTGTCCCCCACATCCACTTGCACGATGTAAAGCTTGTCGGCGTTTTCATGACGCACAACCTCAATGATCTTACCCACACGCATTTCTAACTTAGCAAAGTCGCCATAAGAGACAATATCCATTTCTCACTTCCTATATTGATTGATTTATTACTTATCAATTAAGTTTACTAAAATTAAGTAAATGACAAACGTTTACACTAGCATTAAGCCTAATAATTACAAGTGGTAAAGATCTCATTGCTGGAAGTAAAATGAGAGTTTCGTTGCCTTGCTCTCATTGTCGGTGTTAAATAGATGCAGCAATGTATAGAGGTTAAAAATGGCAACAATTAAAGATGTCGCAAAAGAATCCGGTGTATCAGTCGCAACCGTATCTCGGGTGATCAACAAATCTCCGAAGGCCAGTGCGAGCTCTATTGAATCGGTAACGAAAGCCATGGCAAAGCTCGGCTATCGCCCGAATGCCAATGCCCGTGCGCTTGTCAGCCAAAGCACCAATACCGTCGGTGTATTGGTTGGTGATATTTCCGATCCTTTCTTCGGCACGCTAGTTAAGTCGGTCGACAACGTTGCAAGAGAGAACGGCAAACACATCTTGGTGGGCAATGGTTCTCACAATCGTGAAGAAGAGCAACAAGCAATTGAACTGCTGTTCAACAGCCGTTGTGATGCGCTAATCATTCACTCGAAAGGCCTAACTGACGAGGAGCTAATTGCTTATTCTAAAGAAGTAAAAGGCTTAGTGCTGATCAACCGTTACATCGAAGAAATTGCCAATCGCTGTATCTTCCTAGATAACAAGAAAGGCGCCTTCCTCGCGACTGAATACTTAATCCGTCATGGTCATAAAAACATTGCGTGTATCGCCTCCTCTTCAAGCATTGAAGATGCCAACGAGCGTGTTGAAGGCTACCAAGCCGCGCTAAAAGAGTATGGTATTGAGTTGTCTGAAAGCTATGTTGAACAGGCTCTACCAACCAGTGACGGTGGCGAATATGCGATGACGAACCTGCTGACTAAGTCACTGCCAATCACAGGCATTGTGGCTTACAACGATTACATGGCGGCGGGTGCTTTGTCGGTACTCGATGAAAACGGAATCCAAGCGCCAGAGAAGATGTCGATTATCGGATTCGATGATGGCTTAATTGCTCGCTATGTTCATCCAAAGCTGACGACGATTCGTTACCCAATTCAAATGATGGCTGAGAAAGCAACACGACTTGCCTTGAACCTAGCCAAAGGTGAAGATACCTCGGCTGAGCCAATGATGTTCTCGCCGACTTTGGTGCGCCGTAATTCAGTAGAAAAAATCTAAGCTCTGGTCACTGACCAAACAGCAAACGAAAAAAAGCCCTAACAGAGTCGCTTCTATTAGGGCTTTCCTACCTTACTCTCGTACCCAACAATCGCTCCCATATTAGGTCGCCGATTGCTAGGTGCCACTTTTGTTCATCCCCCCAAGAGCAGCGTAATCAATCACACCACTCTATTCATAAATCAACAAAAGAACTTGGCATCACCGCTTTGAGCTAGAGCGTACTAGCTTGAAGAATCCCCCGAAAATTCAAACTGGTAGCAGGTACGGTAGTTGTATTCTTGTTCAGGCTGGAGAATACAACTGTCCTGCTTCCACTCTGGGTGGTTAGGAGAGTCAGGTAAGAACTGGGTTTCTAATGCCAACCCTGCGTAATCTTCATAACTGCCACCACTTCGGTTTGGTGTGCCACCAAGCCAGTTTCCGGTGTATAGCTGCATAGCAGGTTTGGTTGAAAATACTTTTAAGGTGACCAGCGCATCTGGCGAAGTCACGGTCGCGGCACATTGAGTGCGTTTACAGCCGTCAGCCAATAAGAAAGAGTGATCGTAACCCTTGGCGGCTTTCTGTTGTTCATCACCTAATAAACGCTCTGAGATCATCATAGGCTGAGTGAAGTCGAAGCTGGTCGATTTCACCGATTTCAAGTTGCCTAATGGAATGCCGACAGAGTTGGTTGGTAAGAACTGAGACGCGTTGATACTTACAATGTGAGACAAGCAATCGTGCCCTGCTTCTGCACCGAGCAGATTGAAGTAGGTATGATTAGTCAGGTTAACTACGGTTGGTTTATCAGTGTTGGCTGTGTAATCGATAGAGACTCGATTATCTTCGGTGATTTCATAACGAACCGACACGTTCAAATTACCCGGAAAACCTTGGTCTCCATCCGCTGACACCAAACTAAACACAACCGATGTTTCAGTTTGCTCAGCAATATTCCAGCGACGTTTATCAAAACCATTCGGGCCACCGTGTAAGGTATTTCCCGCTTGGTTCGTTTCTAGCTTGTAATTCTTACCATCAATTTTGAAACGACCATTGGCAATACGGTTAGCATAACGACCGACTGTTGCCCCCATATAACTGGCTTGCTTCTCGAAGTTCTCCATTGAATTCACACCCAATAGCACTTCTCGTCTGCTTCCTTTTACTGGCAAGATACAGCTCAACCACGTTGCGCCAATATCCATGAAAGTTACTTGCATGCCATGCTCGTTGGACAAGGTAACTAACTGAGCAGGTTGGCCATCATAGGCTGCAGTTTCTGTCATGGATTGATGCAGGTTCTGCGCTTGTGTCATTCTAAATTCCTTCTACTGCCAGTAAAAAGCCTCTACGTTGAGGTAAAGGCTTTAGTATTTGGCCTACCATGATCTTTTTACTTGGTAAGCGCTATCTTAAGTCTCGAAGCGGTTAGATTACTTCAATTAGGCCGGCGCCGTCTTTCGCTTGGCACACATAAATTGATTCTTTTAGACCCGTAGCTGCTTGATATTTCTGCTCAACGGTTGTTTTAATTTCATCAACCAATGCAGGCGGAACCAATGCCACGATACAACCACCAAAGCCACCGCCCGTCATACGCACGCCGCCTTGATCGCCAATCACTTCTTTAACCATATCCACTAGCGTATCGATCTCTTTAACTATGATTTCAAAATCATCACGCATTGATGCATGCGATTCTGCCATCAACTCACCTATGCGCTTCATGTCATGAGTACGCAGAGCTTGAGCCGCTTCAACGGTGCGGTCATTTTCGGTAATCACGTGACGAGCGCGCTTAGCAACCATCTCATCCAGCTCAGACTCTTTCGCTTTGAATTGCTCAATCGTTACATCACGCAGTGCAGACACACCGAACAGACGAGCCGCTTCTTCACACTGCTCACGACGTGTGTTGTATTCACTGTCGACCAAGCCACGTTTCTTGTTTGAATTGATGATCACCACCGCCATGTCTTCTGGCATTGAAACCGCTTGAGTTTCTAAGCTACGGCAATCCAAAAGCATCGCGTGATTCGCAAGGCCTTCTGCCGAGATCATTTGATCCATGATGCCGCAGTTACAGCCTACAAATTCGTTTTCCGCTTGCTGACCATTTAGCGCAACTTCAGCCTGACTTATCTCTAAGTTGTAAAGCACCTTGAATGTCTGTCCAATGACCACTTCCAGAGCCGCAGAAGAACTTAAACCGGCACCTTGAGGCACGTTGCCGGCTACAGAAATATCCGCACCTTTAAACTCATAGCCACGACCAATTAAGCACTTCACCACGCCACGAATATAGTTCGCCCACATTTTGTCTTGTTGGAAAGTGATCTCTTGCGTGATATCGAATTCGTCTACTGCATTATCGTAGTTAACAGATACCACACGCACCATGTTGTCTTCGCGCTTTGCTGCCGCAACAACAGTTTGGTAGTTAATGGCACACGGCAGAACAAAACCATCATTGTAGTCAGTGTGCTCACCAATCAGGTTCACACGACCTGGTGCTTGAACGATGTGAGTCGCTTGGTAACCAAGGACTTGCTCAAAAGATGCTTTCACGTTTTGGATTAGATCAGACATAAGTAAACTCTCTGCTTAAACTCTTTGTTCAATTGTGGCCTCTTCATGGCACCACTTTAATTCTTTGAGATTCTCTATCTCGTTTGTTATTTACGAAGCAGGTATCACTGCTCTTTGTAGTGAACATCACTCAAATCGCGAAGACGTTGCGCCGCTTGTTCTGCGGTCAAATCGCGTTGCGATTCCGCCAACATTTCGTAGCCCACCATGAACTTACGAACCGATACGCTGCGTAGTAGTGGCGGGTAGAAAAGCGCGTGCAGTTGCCAATGGTCGATGTCGGTGCCTTCTTCGAAGAACGGCGCATAGTGCCAACCCATCGAGTATGGGAATGAACACTGGAACAAGTTGTCGTAGCGGCTGGTCAGCTTCTTGATCGCAAGTGCCAAGTCATCACGTTGTTCGTCAGTCAGTTCACTCATACGGCGAATGTGTGTTTTTGGCAGCAACATAGTTTCGAATGGCCACGCCGCCCAGTAAGGTACTACAGCAATCCAATGTTCCGTTTCAACCACGGTGCGTGAGCCGTCTTTCATTTCAGCTTCAACGTAATCCACTAATAGGTTTGAGCCCTGTTGCTCGAAGTATTCTTTTAGCAACTTTTCTTTACGTTCAATCTCGTTTGGTAGAAAGCTGTTTGCCCAGATTTGACCGTGTGGGTGAGGCTGAGAACAGCCCATTGTCTCGCCTTTGTTTTCAAACGCTTGAACCCATAGGTAATCTTTACCTAGCTCTTCAATCTGCTCGTCCCAGGTATCAATCACGCCGCGGATTTTATTTACCGGTAACTCTGGCAGCGTTTTGCTGTGGTCTGGAGAAAAACAGATAACGCGGCTCAACCCACGAACACCTTGAGTCTTAAATAGAGGATTGTCAGACTCTGGAGCGTCAGGCGAATCAGGCATCAACGCCGCGAAATCATTACTGAACACATAAGTACCGTCGTAATCTGGGTTTTCGTCACCCGAGATACGTGTGTTGGTTGGGCACAAGAAACATTCTTTCTCGTACTCAGGAAGTTGTTCAGTCGATGGCTTCTCGTCTTGACCACTCCACGGGCGTTTAGCACGGTGCGGTGATACTAAGATCCACTGACCCGTTAGTGGGTTATAACGACGATGCGGGTGGTCTACTGGGTTAAATTCAACTTTTGACATACTTACATTGCTCTTAATTTTTGTGTCTTGGTCAATTCGCCAAGACGAATAATTCTTCTACAAGGAGATTCAAAATATCTCTTCATCCGCATTCACCAATAAAATTGGAATTGCAGCCAACAACGCTGCGGCTTCAATTACGAAGGGGAATAACCGTTTGGGTTATTCGACTGCCATTTCCACGTATCCGCCGTCATTTCCATCACGCTGCGTGTCGCTTTCCAACCCAGTTCACGCTCTGCTTTTTCAGTGCTTGCCCAACATTCGGCAATATCACCCGCACGGCGCGGACATAATTCGTAAGGAACTGGCTTGCCCGATGCCTGTGCAAAGGCTTCAACCATCTCAAGTACACTCGAGCCTTTACCTGTACCTAGGTTGTAAATGTGAAAACCCGACTTCTCGCCCACGGCTTTTAATGCGGCTACGTGGCCATCAGCCAGATCCATCACGTGAATGTAGTCACGCACACCTGTTCCATCTGGTGTTGGGTAATCGTTTCCAAAGATAGAAAGCTTCTCTCTTCGGCCTACAGCAACCTGTGCGATGAACGGCACTAGGTTGTTTGGAATGCCTTGCGGGTCTTCACCCATGGTGCCTGATGGGTGTGCGCCGACAGGGTTAAAGTAGCGCAGTAAAGTGACGCTCCAGTCGTTTTCAGCGTTGAACAAATCACTCAAGCACTCTTCGACCATGTACTTACTACGACCATAAGGGTTCGTAGTTTCGCCCGTTGGTGAGCTTTCGGTGATCGGCACAATCTCAGGGTCGCCGTACACGGTTGCTGAAGAGCTGAACACGATGCTTTTCACGCCTGCTTTCTTCATGCTGCGCGCTAGAACCAGAGACCCGCTTACGTTGTTATCGTAGTACTCCAAAGGCTTAGCGACTGATTCGCCCACCGCTTTTAGGCCAGCGAAATGAATGACGGCTTGAATGTCATGCTTAGCAAACACGCCATCTAAGAAGGATTCATCACGAATATCGCCAAGGTAAAATGTTGGTGTTTGACCGGTTAGCGCATTGATTCGTTCCAGTACTAGCTCTTTGCTGTTGCAAAGGTTGTCTACAATGATGGGCTCTATGCCCTCCTGCATCATTTGAATACATGTGTGACTTCCGATGTAACCCATTCCGCCCGTTACCAGTACTTTCACAATCAACCTCTCTTCACTGTCATTCATGATGAAATCTGAACCGATACTCTGTGTATTAGTTCGTTGTTATAGAAATAGTAGCAGCCAATCTGACTATAATTCTGTGATCACAACCACGAAGTGTAAACGTTTACACAAGTTCCACGAGACATATTCAACCAACATAGAGTAGATGAATCGATAGATAGTGCTAATCCATTGAAATTAAATGAGATCTTTATAGATAGTTAGATTTGCGACATCACAGAGGAGTTGAGCATTTATTTTACTAAAAGTTAATGCATTGGCTTTCAGTTTGATTACAATAGGCCTGTAGAATAAAGAGGTGCATTGCTTTTTTTACTAAAGACGAATTTCAAAGCAGCGCAATGTTCCAAGAACAGGAAGTGAGTATGGCAACGTTAAAAGATATCGCGACGGAAGCAAATGTTTCATTAGCTACCGTTTCTCGGGTTCTCAATGAAGATCCTACATTAAGCGTCAAGGAAGAGACCAAAAGGCGTATCTTTGAAATTGCCGAGAAGTTGGAATACAAAACCAGCAGCTCACGTAAATCGGTTAGCGGTAAAAAGCAAAACCACCACTTCCTTGCCTTGTATAACTACAAGCAAGAAGCAGAAGTTAACGACCCTTACTACCTATCGATTCGCCACGGTATTGAGACACAGTGCGAGAAGATGGAAGTTAACCTAACCAACTGTTACGAAAGTAAAATACAGACAAACTCTAGCCAGATAACCGGTATTTTACTGGTTGGTAGAATGACCCAAAAAGTTATCGCACAAGCGAAAAAGCTCACCGATAATATCTGTTATGTCGACTTTACCGATCACTCTGAACCTTATGACTCCGTTGATATTGACCTTGCTCGCATCAGCAAAGAGATCACCAACTTCTTCATCAACCAAGGGTACGAACGCATTGGTTTCATCGGTGGCCAAGACGACATTAACACCTCTGATATTCGTGAAGTGGCTTTTACTGAATACGGTGGCCTTAAAAACGTCGTCAGTGAACAAGATATCTATCGCGGTGACTTCTCTAGCTCGTCGGGCTACGACCTAGCGAAGAAAATGCTAGAAAGCGAGAACTACCCGAAAGCCATGTTTATTGCATCAGATTCCATCGCTATTGGCGTTTTACGAGCGATTCATGAGCACGGATTGCGCATTCCTGAAGACATTGCGCTGATCAGTGTCAATGACATCCCAACCGCTAAGTTTACCTTCCCGTCTTTATCAACGGTTCGTATCCATTCTGAACTGATGGGAATTCAAGGTGTTAACCTTTTGATAGAGAAAGTACGCGATGGCCGTACTATCCCACTAAGAGTTTACGTACCAAGTAAACTTAAGCTACGCGATACAACAAAATAGCAATATATTTCAAACAGATAACGAAAGGCCATCTCTACTATAGGTGGCCTTTTTTGTGCCTGTTATCTCCCTCTCCAATCACATATCGTCTCTTCCAATCTGCTGTATAAAACACCAAATAGCATTCTTTTAAGTGGATCACACAGCACCGTCAAAAGCCCACAAAAAACGTGATGGAGTTAAAGTAAAACGTTTTCACTAATTTCACTTAGTAAAACTTTTACTAATAATTACCTCAGTCCAAAAAATACTCGTATTCACTACGACCCAATTACGCATAAGAACGTCGGTCAGCAAATTGCATCTAGGCCGAGAGAGAGGCAACGTGAATTACTCACCTCTAATACCGCCTTCAGATTTGGGTCTTAGCGTTAAGCTGAGGTCCATTTTTATATCCGCAGAAATAGTTTTTGGCCTACTATGATCCTTTTACTTCATTTGCTGTACTTTAACCATTTTCAACACAACAAAAACACACCTAATAACGGCAATACCCTTTCAATAGCTTGATATAGATCTGTTGCGTTAGCTCGATTTTTAACTTAGAGCTTGTGTCTGATCGGCATAGTCAGAAACAAAAAACCGAAAGTAGAAACTTTCGGCTTTTGAATAATGTTGGGTAATCAGGTCAATAGATTTAATATATCAACTTATTAAAGTCGTCGCCTATTAATCGCAATTTATTTCATCCCAGAACCAGTTCGATTGAACAGGGCTTTCCCATACGCCAGGGCCATTTTTAGCCACGAAGCACTTGCCGTTATGTGTCACCTTGTCGCCATTACTCACTTGGCTCACGCCCGCTTCCCATGTGATAAACACCGATGGATCTACGACAATTGGTGGCTCAGTCACTGGCGGTTCAACAGGGCTTGGGCCTACCGGATCAGGATCGACAGGTGTAGGCTCACCGGCAACTAATTTCCAAGGGCCGCCATTGGCAGGGTCATCACCTTGTGTCCACCATTTCGCTTCGTAGGTTACGCCATTTTGAGTCACTTGATCACCAGCGTTGTATACCTTAGTCGCGCTCCAACCGTTGCCACCGGGATCTGTCCCTGGGTCTACCGGATCAAGCTTGTCGACCACTTTCACTTCAGGCCAGCTCGCGTGAGAACCGTAGAAGTTGGTCACACACTTCTCGTAATCTCCAGCAACCAACGCTGAATATGCCGTTTGGAAACCAACAAGCTCACATTCAAATGAGTAGCCTTCTGGGCGGTCTGCGTAGTATTTCCAGTTACCATCCCAGTTAGTGTATAGCACGTCAGTGGCACCGTTGAGGTTTAAGCTTCCGTAAGGCGTTTGCTGCCAACACGTGTTCTGCTCGTCCACTTCTACAGGAATTTCATAGTGCGCCGCTAGGCCTTCCCAGTAACGAATTCGGTTAACGGGTTGACCTTTGTCTTTATTCTGCTCACCACACTCAATTCCACCATTGATCACGTTGATAGTAGTACCAAAGCCATAACCAATACCGGCATCCAATTCACGTTGCGAGGGTGTCCATGTACGGTCGATCACGTGCAACATTGCAGGTTTAGGAGCTTGAGGAGTAAGGAAGAACCAAATAGCAGAAGCTAGGTTTAACCAAGAGTCTGCCACTAAGGCCGGATTATTCAATAGAACCGTCGCATCACCATCGAACATCACTTCCGAGAACGCACCGTAGTTAAAATGGTAAGAAAGCTGTTTAGCACCACGTCCGAAATAGCCCTGCCCTACGGCACAAGGCCAACGTGCATTTTGCCAATCGTTCTGGCCACAACCTGTGGTGTAGCCTTCTTGCCCTTCAGACCACCCCATTTCACGAACATGTACCAGCGCTTGCTGCCACTCTTCTAGAGCTAATGGGTTATCAGAAGTATTGTCGATTGCGATGTGGCCGCCCGTCTCTTGAGAGAAGTGAGCAAAAGCGGTGATGATGGATTTCTTACAGATGGCATCAGAATCTCGCCCATCAGTGTACTCTCCACAGAAGGCTGGGAATTTACCAATTGCACGCAAGAAACGAGTATAAGTGTATTCTGGCGCAGCCATCTGAGTAAGGAAGTCCCATTCAGATTGAGGGAATACACGCTCAACCCGTTTTACGTTTTCAGGGTTGAAAGGTGAACCGGGTTCAATCGCTTCAACGATGGTGTTCGAACGAGTTTGTAGGGCCTGTGACCAGATAGCATACATAGGGTCGGAGGTTTTCGTCTGTTCAGCAGCTTGTAATGCTGACTTCTCAACAAGGTAACCATTCGGGTTTTGCGGATCAGGTTGAATGTTCAAAGACGCATGGCTTTGTGCTGCTAATGTACAGCCAAGTATTGCCGCCAAATATTTAATTTTTAACATGGTGTATTCTCTTATCTGTCCTTAATAAGTCCATCAAAGAGTATGCGTCACATGTGAAATGGCCTAGCTGGTGTGGTATGAATTTATAAAAAGTGCGAGTGATATTTTTATGTATAGTCCAACACAACAAAGCGTCTCATTGTTTCTTGAGGCGATGTCTAATTTTCGACTAGTTTGGCTCCTAACCGTTCTTTCTGACTCTTTAATACCTGAATCAGAAAGAAAAAAGCCCCGAACTGAGTTCAAGGCTTTTAAGGTTTCAATCAAAGTAGTCTAATTCTCTAAGAGATTATTCCCACTCGATAGTTGCTGGTGGTTTACCAGAAATATCGTAAACAACACGTGAAATGCCGTTAACTTCGTTGATAATACGGTTAGAGACTTTACCTAGGAAGTCGTATGGCAGGTGTGCCCAGTGAGCAGTCATGAAGTCGATAGTTTCTACAGCTCGTAGAGATACAACCCAATCGTACTTACGACCATCGCCCATTACGCCAACAGAACGCACTGGTAGGAATACCGTGAATGCTTGAGATACTTTGTGGTAAAGGTCAGCAGCGTGAAGCTCTTCAATGAAGATAGCATCAGCACGACGCAGCAGGTCACAGTACTCTTTCTTGATTTCACCAAGTACGCGAACACCTAGGCCCGGACCTGGGAATGGGTGGCGGTAAAGCATGTTGTATGGAAGACCAAGCTCTAGGCCGATCTTACGTACTTCATCTTTAAACAGCTCACGTAAAGGCTCAACAAGGCCCATTTCCATATCATCAGGAAGGCCACCCACGTTGTGGTGAGATTTGATTACGTGTGCTTTACCGGTCTTAGATGCAGCTGACTCGATTACGTCTGGGTAGATAGTCCCCTGAGCAAGCCATTTAGCATTCTTCAGTTTCTTAGACTCTTCATCGAAGATGTCTACAAATACGTGACCGATGATCTTACGCTTAGCTTCTGGTTCAGCTTCGCCTTCCAGAGCGTCAAGAAAGCGTTGTTCAGCATCTACTTTGATGATGTTTAGGCCAAACTTGTTACCAAACATATCCATAACTTGCTCTGCTTCGTTCAAACGAAGAAGGCCGTTATCTACAAATACACAAGTTAGTTTGTCACCAATAGCACGGTGAGCAAGCATTGCAACTACAGATGAATCAACGCCACCAGAAAGACCAAGGATAACTTCGTCATCACCTACTTGCTCTTTAATACGAGCAACCGCATCTTCGATGATGGATTCAGAAGTCCATAAACGCTCACAGCCACAAACGTTAAGAACAAAGTTCTCAAGCATTTTAAGGCCATTCTTAGTGTGCGTTACTTCGGGGTGGAATTGCACGCCGTAGTACTTCTTCTCTTCATTTGCCATTGCAGCGTATGGGCAAGTGTCTGTTGCTGCGATTTTTATGAAATCAGCAGGAATCTCAACCACTTTGTCGCCGTGGCTCATCCAAACATCTTGCGTCGCTTCAAGGTTAGCAAATAATGCTGAATCACCCGTAACTTGAACCGCGGCGTAGCCGAATTCACGCTCGTTAGAACCTGCAACTTTACCACCAAGCTGCTCTGCCATGGTTTGCATGCCGTAGCACACACCAAATACAGGAACACCTGAATCAAATACGTACTGAGGTGCGCGCGGAGAGTTCTCTTCCGTTACACTTTCAGGTCCACCAGATAGGATGATACCGTCTGGATTGAATTCACGAATATCCGCTTCTTCTACGTCCCAGCTCCAAAGTTCACAGTAAACACCGATCTCACGAATACGACGAGCAACTAGCTGTGTGTATTGAGAACCGAAGTCCAGAATTAGAATACGTTGGTCATGAATATTTTTAGTCATTGTAAGCAGTCTTATTGGCTATGTGATAAAACGGAGGCGAGTTTACTCACCTCTGATTAACTCTTCAAGAAATAAAGCAAACGTTTTCGTTGGTTATCTGTAGGGCGATATTTTGTGAGAATCACTCTCTAAACAAAACAGGCCTCAAATAAAATAATGTGCCGACTAAATCAGCACATTATTCAAACGTTTGGACGTATTATTAACCTAAACGGTAGTTAGGTGCTTCTTCCGTAATTTGAACATCGTGTACGTGAGATTCTTTCATGCCCGCACCAGAGATACGAACAAACTCAGCTTTAGTACGCATGTCTTCAACAGTTGCAGAACCTGTTAGGCCCATGCTTGAGCGTAGACCGCCCATCTGTTGGTGAACGATCTCTTTTAGACGACCTTTGTATGCGATACGACCTTCAATACCTTCTGGAACAAGCTTGTCTGCAGCGTTGTCAGATTGGAAGTAACGGTCAGAAGAACCTTGAGACATGGCGCCAAGAGAACCCATACCACGGTAAGACTTGTAAGAACGACCGTTGTAAAGGATAACTTCACCCGGTGCTTCTTCAGTACCAGCGAACATTGAACCGACCATCACACAAGATGCGCCAGCAACGATAGCTTTACAGATATCACCAGAGAAACGGATACCGCCATCTGCGATTACTGGAATACCGTATTCGTTTGCAATTTCAGCAGCGTCTGCGATTGCTGTTACTTGAGGAACACCAACACCAGTAACAATACGAGTCGTACAGATTGAACCAGGACCGATACCTACTTTAACCGCACTAACACCGGCTTCAATAAGAGCACGAGCGCCAGCCCCCGTTGCTACGTTACCACCAATGATTTGTAGATCAGGGTAGGCAGCGCGAGTTTCGCGGATACGGTTAAGTACGCCTTCAGAGTGACCGTGTGAAGAGTCGATTAGTAGAACGTCTACGCCAGCTTCAACTAGAGCAGCAACGCGCTCTTCGTTACCAGCACCAGCACCAACAGCTGCACCTACACGTAGGCTGCCGCGCTCATCTTTACAAGCGTTTGGTTTACGTTCTGCTTTGTGGAAATCTTTTGCAGTGATCATTCCAGTAAGTTGGAAGTCATCATTTACCACAAGAACTTTCTCAACACGCGCTTCGTGCATTTTCTCTTGAACTTCTTCACGAGTTGCACCTTCTTTAACAGCAGCAAGGCGAGCTTTAGGCGTCATTACTACTTCAACTTTCTTAGAAAGGTCAGTAACAAAGCGAACATCACGGCCAGTAATAATACCAACAAGTTCGTTTGTTTCAGTAACAACAGGGAAACCGGCGAAGCCGTGTTTTTGAGTAAGAGCTACAACATCAGCGATTGTCGCGTCAGGGTTTACAGTAACAGGATGAGAAACTACACCTGCTTCGTAAATTTTAACCTGGCGAACCATTTCAGCTTGTTGTTCAATAGACATGTTCTTATGAATGAAGCCTATTCCGCCTTCTTGTGCCAGTGCAATCGCTAGGCGAGCTTCTGTCACAGTATCCATCGATGCAGAGATCATTGGGATGTTTAGGGAAATATTCTTCGTCAGCTGAGTGCGAAGATCAGCTGTATTAGGGAGAACGGTGGAGTGTGCTGGCACTAGCAGTACGTCGTCGAATGTCAGCGCTTCTTTGGCAATTCTTAGCATTTGCAATATCTCACAATAATAGGAGTAAAAAGAAACAATCCAATCTCATCGTTTCGCCTAATGAGGGCAGCCAATTAAGGAAAATTAAACTGCATTTGGATTAGATATTGCGGACGGATTATACGGCTAACGAAATCGCTTGGCTACACATTTTTGTATTTTTAATTTGCATTCCCCCCCTTGCTATGTATTATATTGCCGCTATCTTCCATACTCACGCCCTGTGAGATTCCAAGAAAGACCTTCCTTCAAGGAAAGATAGTGCTTCTATGACTAATCCAAACATCTTTACTGTTTCTCGCCTCAACTCAGAGGTTCGTCTCCTATTAGAAAATGAAATGGGAATAGTCTGGCTCGTTGGTGAAATCTCAAACTTCTCAGCACCTGTCTCTGGTCACTGGTACCTCACACTTAAAGACTCTCGCGCTCAAGTTAAGTGCGCCATGTTTCGTGGCAATAACCGCCGAGTCACTTTTAAGCCCCAGAATGGTAATCAAGTTCTAGTCAAAGCTCGCCTCTCTCTTTATGAACCACGTGGTGACTATCAGCTGATCATCGAAAGCATGCAGCCAGAAGGTGACGGTAAGCTTCAGCAAGAGTTCGAAAAACTGAAGATAGATTTGGCATCTGAAGGCTTATTTGCTCAATCGAGTAAACAGACTTTGCCAGAGCATCCTAAATGTGTAGGTATCATTACTTCCAAAACGGGCGCAGCACTGTTTGATATTCTCGATGTATTGAAAAGACGCGATCCTTCATTGCCCGTTGTCATTTATCCAACGATGGTTCAAGGTGAAGAAGCAGCGATTCAAATCGCCCAAGCGATTGGACGAGCTAACGAACGCAATGAATGTGATGTGTTGATTGTTGGTCGTGGCGGTGGCTCGTTAGAAGACTTATGGTGTTTCAATAACGAGATAGTAGCTCGCACTATTAAGGCAAGTCAGATCCCAATCATCAGTGCTGTTGGTCACGAAATCGATGTCACTATCGCCGATTTCGTCGCAGATATGCGCGCCCCAACACCATCAGCAGCTGCAGAATTGGTGAGCCGTGATAACAGTCATAAAGAACAAACTTTCTCGTCTAAACGTGCTCGCTTGGTCAGTGCGATTCGACATGTGTTAATCAAGCAAGCGCAATCAACTCAAACGTTGACATACCGCTTAGAGAAACAGCACCCGAGCTACCAGCTACAAAAGCAGAGTCAGCAACTTGATGACTTAGACATGCGTTTGCGTCGTGGTATGACCCAATACTTAAAGCAGCATGCACAAGATATTGAACGTAAACAGCATCTTCTTCAGTTGAACTCACCAGTGAAACGCCTTGGTGTACAGAAGTTACATTTACAGCGTTCTGAGCAAAAGCTGCTGGATGCGATGGATAAGACGTTACTAACAACTCGCCACCAGCTAGCTATGGCTGCCGAGAAGTTAGAGACCGTCAGCCCACTGGCAACCCTAAAGCGTGGCTACAGCATTACCCATTCAGCGTCGAGCAAGACGGTGTCATCCATTAACGATGTTGAAGTAGGCGAAGTGATCACCACGCAGGTCGAAGATGGTGTGATTGAATCACAAGTAACAACAAGAGTCGCTAAGAGCGAGCTCTAGATTCAACTCGAACGCTGAAAACCATTGAAAACAAAAAGCCCTATCGATAATCGACAGGGCTTTTTTGTATCTACCAGCTTCAAAAACGAACGGATTCCAATCCTACTCAGTCGTAGAATGCTCTTTCATGGTCAGCATCCCTTCCGTCACAATAAAGTTGATGATGAAGTCTAACCCTTGGCTCTCTTTGAGGTTGGTGAACACGTATGGCTTGGTAGGGCGCATACGTTGTGTGTCTTGCTCCATCACCTCAAGTGACGCCCCAACGTATGGCGCTAAATCGATCTTGTTGATGACCAGCAGATCAGAACGTGTAATACCCGGACCACCTTTACGTGGGATCTTCTCCCCTTCCGCTACATCAATCACATAGATAGTCAGGTCGGCTAACTCAGGGCTGAACGTCGCACTGAGGTTGTCACCACCACTCTCTACAAACACCACATCGAGGTTCTTATGTAGCTTAGCCAGCTCTTCGACTGCCGCGAGGTTCATCGACGCATCTTCACGAATCGCAGTATGTGGGCAACCGCCTGTTTCCACACCGATGATGCGGTCAGGATCTAAAGCTTCAGCTCGTGTCAGTATCTTGGCATCTTCTTGGGTGTAGATGTCGTTGGTTACTACTGCAATATTGATCTTGTCGCGAATCGCCTTACACAGCACTTCTAACAACGCTGTTTTACCCGACCCAACCGGGCCACCGATACCAATTCGAAGGGGTTGCTTATAACTTTCCATTGTCTACTTCCTTATATTCTTTTTGCTACCTCGTCCGTGCTTAGCGCTACGAACGAAATAGTCGCGTGTATTGTGTTTCGTGCAGTGAACTCGCTAATGTCATTGATGGCGAAAAACTGCCTATCATCCAATCTTCTATAGCGCGTGCTTTCTCAATCACCTCGGGGAACGTGTTGGTGATATTAATCAGTGCCAACTGCCCATCGGTCTGTCCTAAAGGCACCAACTTAACCCCTGCGGTGACAATATTCTCAAGCCAGCTCCATAGATAACCCTGCTTGAGGCTTTCTAAATCAATGTTCCAATGTTGAGCAGCAATACACATGCCCAACAATTGGTTTGGGTGACTATCAACGGAATCCACCAGCGAAATATCGATATCCAAGCGCTTCAACAAGGTATTCAAGGCATGTCCACGTTGCTTCTCTTCCGCTCGCAATTCACTGGTTTCACGGCTTGAGTATAAGTAGTTACACCAATGCTCAATCTCATCGATTTCACCTTTTTCTAGCGCGTGATAAAGGCGATCTAAGATAGGTAATTCCAAGGTCGCGACACTAGAACTGACGATGGTATTAAGCCACTGTTCCATGCTATTGCGATCCGTTACCCATCCCGCCTCAACCGCCATCTCTAAACCTTGCGAGTAAGTAAAACCCCCTATCGGCAACGACGGACTGATCAATTGGAACAGACGATAAATCGCGACATTTTCTGTTGTGGTCATACTCTTGTTCTTTGTCCTCTAGAATCGAAAAGTTCGAGAGCTTACGCACCTAACAGTAATAGTGCGCTTGCTGAAGCCACGCCGACCGACATCCATTTAGAGTAAATCGCGCGGCCAACAAACGTACCGATAACCATTAATGCCAAAGCACTAATGCTCATACCGGTTGCAAATTGAGTTAGGTTACTCGCCGCTTCAACGCCGTGCGCGTAACCATGGAAAAACAGCATTGCAATCGAAGCGACCAATACGCTGTTTACACGCTTGGTTGATGGTGAGAATACGTGCCATAAACATAAGCTGACAACGAACAGAGAAGCGATGATTGCCGGTTCAACTATTACAGAGAAACCTAGGGCTTGGCCTGCGAGAAGCCCCACGACCAATGAAGCCAATCCGCCGCCAATCAACGCGGCTTTTATCTTGGTTGAAAACGACAGTGCGCCAATTAACAGACCGAAAGCGATCAGCATGATCAGGTGATCCATACCTGTCACAGGGTGAGTTAAGCCAGACATAAATGAGTGAGACTCATGAACCGAATGCGAACCGTGCCCTGGGTGAGCCAAAGCCAATGTTGATGTAGTTAGAGAAGCTATTGTGAAAGTGCATAAGCCTGCTGCTGTTTTAAAGTTCATCGCGTAATCCTTGCGTTATTGTTATTAATATCGTGGTTGTATCTATAAATGGATGAGTATCAAATGACTCGATTAGTGATGGTGGTGATGACCGCCAGAGCGACCACCATAAGCGCCACCTTCAGGTTCAAAGGGTTGTTTTTCGGTCGTCACTGTCGCGCCCAAACCTTCAACCATTTCATCCAAAACATGATCATGTTGATAACGTACCCAGCCCGCTTCCACTTGTAGCGGCACATGTCGGTTACCAAGGTGGTAAGCAACACGAGTTAATAGATGCGAATCTTCACAGTAAACGGTCGACACGGTTTCCGGTGCGGCTTTTACTTCCACCACTAAACCACATTCACTTGAAAGCTGTTCACCGCCACGCAAGATGTGACCTCGTGGTAGAAACAGCCCTGCATTGCGTCCGTCATCGAGCATCACCTTAAGGCGGCTCTTAATACGGCTATCGATTGGTAGGCTTAGAAAGCCATCAGGAGCCGTGCTCAACTCCGTTTGAATTTGAGTTAGTTCAATCATGCTATTACCTCAATCTCCTTGTGAGATTTATAACGTTCAAAATAAGAGCCCTCAGCCAAGAGCCCAAATAGGAGCTTCAGCTAAAGGTCTAAAATATGAGTCTTCAGCTAAGCCTTAAAACAATAGCCTTCAGCCGAGCGATTAAAATAGAAAATACCGCTGAGCCATTGGCAATACTTCAGCTTGCTCACACGTCAGCAGTTCGCCATCAGCGCGCACTTGATACGTCTGAGAATCGACTTCGATCTTCGGCATCCAATCGTTAAGCTTCATGTCCGCTTTGCTGATGTTTCGACAGTTGCTGACTACGCCAATCAAACTCTGCAAACCCAATTGTTTATCAATGTTCTGTGCTTTGGCTTCTTTGGAAACAAACAGCATTGATGTGTTCTGACACGCCTTGCCATAGCTACCAAACATAGAACGGTAGTGAACGGGCTGAGGGGTTGGAATTGAAGCGTTAGGATCACCCATTGGTGCCATGGCGATCATGCCGCCTTTTAAAATCACACTCGGTTTCACACCAAAGAAAGCGGGCTTCCACAGCACTAGGTCTGCGAGCTTTCCTGCTTCGATAGAGCCGATCTCATGGGCCATGCCGTGCGTGATCGCAGGATTAATGGTGTACTTAGCGACATAACGTCTTAGGCGGAAGTTATCGCTGTAGTCGGAATCTTCTTTTAGGCTACCACGCTGAACTTTCATCTTGTGTGCGGTTTGCCAAGTACGGGTTACCACCTCGCCTACGCGCCCCATCGCTTGTGAATCAGAAGCGATCATCGAGAACGCACCTAAATCATGAAGAATGTCTTCAGCGGCAATGGTTTCACGACGAATACGCGACTCGGCGAACGCCACATCTTCAGCAATCGACGGTGAAAGGTGATGACACACCATCAGCATATCTAAGTGCTCATCGACCGTATTGACGGTATAAGGTCGTGTCGGGTTAGTCGAAGAAGGCAGAACGTTTGGTTCACCTGCAGCCCGAATAATATCGGGAGCATGACCACCACCGGCACCTTCCGTGTGGTATGTATGAATCACGCGATCGCCAATTGCGCCAAGTGTCGATTCAACAAAACCCGACTCATTTAACGTATCGGTGTGAATCGCAACTTGTACGTCCATCTCATCGGCGACGCTCAAGCAAGTATCAATTGAAGCGGGAGTGGTTCCCCAGTCTTCATGCAACTTCAAACCCACTGCGCCCGCTGCCACTTGCTCACGCAATGCTTCCGGTTGGCTAGCATTGCCTTTCCCGAGTAAACCAAAGTTCATTGGGAACTGATCGAGCGATTCCAACATACGGTGCATGTTCCACGGACCCGGTGTACATGTGGTTGCGTTAGTACCGGTGTTTGGCCCCGTGCCACCGCCTATCATGGTTGTTACACCTGAAGCTAGCGCTTCTTCAATTTGTTGCGGACAAATAAAGTGGATGTGTGAATCAATGCCACCAGCAGTCAGAATTGAACCTTCACCCGCTAAAATTTCCGTGCCCGGGCCAATCACAATATCGACACCCGGTTGAACGTCTGGGTTGCCCGCTTTGCCTAAAGCTTGAACTCGGCCATCTTTGATTGCGATATCGGCTTTTACAATGCCCCAGTAGTCCAACACAATCGCATTGGTGATCACCAAATCCGGTGTCTCAGCACTTGGACGTTGACTTTGCCCTTGCCCATCGCGAATCACTTTACCGCCGCCGAACTTCACTTCGTCGCCGTATACGGTGTAATCCTTTTCAACTTCTAGCCATAAATCGGTGTCAGCAAGACGCACTCGGTCTCCGATTGTTGGCCCAAACATTTCGGCGTAAGCCTGTTTGGATATCTTCGCCATGATCAATCCTTTGTTGTTTTCATTATTTCCGTGAGAGCGCTTAGAGCTTACCCATCAGTTTCCCTTGGAAGCCGTAGATCTCTAACTTACCGGCGTAACGTACTAACTCGACACTGCGCGACTGACCCGGTTCAAAACGGGTAGCAGTGCCTGCGGGGATATTGAGTCGAAAACCTTTAGTGGCTTCTCGGTCAAAGATCAGCGAAGGGTTTGCTTCATAGAAGTGGTAATGAGAGCCAATTTGAACAGGACGATCGCCAATGTTTTGCACCTTAATGGACGTCGTGTCTCGGCCTTCATTTAAGGTGATGTCACCAGGAGCCGTTTCTACTTTTCCGGGAACGAAGCCTGAATATTGTTTGGTGGAACCAGCCATATTTCTTCTCCCTACACGATAGGTTCATGAACGGTCACCAACTTGGTGCCATCAGGAAAAGTCGCTTCGACTTGTACATCAGGGATCATCGAAGGGATCCCCTCCATAACGTCATCGACAGTAAGCAGTGTGCGCCCAAAATCCATCAATTCCGAAACGGTTTTACCCTCGCGGGCACCTTCAAGAATCGCACTGCTGATCAGCGCAATAGATTCTGGATAGTTGAGTTTTAAGCCTTTTTGTTTACGCTGCTGTGCCAGCATTCCTGCGCAGAAGATAAGTAGCTTATCTTTTTCTCTTGGTGTTAATTCCATTTAGCTGCCCGCTGTTAGTGTTGTTTTCTTAGTGCTCAAAAACGTATGAGCAGTAAGTGGGATTCAAACACAGCAAGCTTGAAAAAATGTACCTAGAGCCGGAAGTCACCCTAGGTACAAAAAGGGCTAATCGCTAAGTTGCCCAAATCCTTGGTAAGTCAAGAGTCGTACCACATAAATGAGAGCGAGTTGCTTGCCATATCTGACCAAAGGCTTGGAGGATGTCTTCACTCCAATAACCCAAGGCTCGCACCACAATCAATCCTTCTATCTGAGTCGCTCCCATTATTAATGTGGGTTCGCTCGATGTTTTTGATGTAACTGATTGCTGTGAAGCTTGCTGTGTAATAGATAAGAGCAAACTCTGTACCAACTCTAAATCTTGCTTCTCATTTGAAGTGATATAAAAAGTTCCCATCATTGAATAATCAAGTAACCCCATATTTATCATCAACTTATCACCGCCATGAAAATTAAAACCTTCCGTAAGAAGCCTTTGATTATCAAGATAGATTTCCGTTTTCCCTACAAGGTGACCACGCTCAAATCCCTCATTCTGTGCAGGTCGTCCAAAACAGTGCATCTCCCAACCCCAAAACTGTGCACCCTTTTCTAGGCGAATTTCAGTGTCTAGGCGAACGTGTGCATTAGGAAAAAAGATATTCTCTTGTGGCATCCACTCTAAACGTGCGCCTTTCTTCACTCGAAGGGTTTGCTTCTGCTTGGCGTACTTGTTGTTTGAGCGGTAAAACTTGGTCGCACCGGGTGTGGTGATCAACGTATGAGCACCGCTTTCGATGGTCGCTTCAATATTGAGAGTGTCACCACCTACTACTCCACCGGGGGGATGAAGTAAGTAGGTGTGACACGTTTCCCCATCAGGATACAGGGGGCGTTGCACCGCAAGCGGACCAGACTGCTGACGATTCTTTAATACGGTTTTATCACCACGGTCGACAAAGGTGAGGTTTAGGCTCGCCTGCCAACCGTCTCGGATATCTTGCTCGATGGTCTCATTCAGAGACAAAGCTTCGACTAAAGAAGCATTGCTGACTTCATTCGGAGAAAAGAGAGAATTCATACGGTTAGGTACTCCTTAATCAAGGACTCATCGAGCCCTGTCATTTCACCTTCAGCCACTTGACGGCCACGGTCGAGAATACAAAAACGGTCACCGACCTTTCTCGCAAATGGCAACTTCTGTTCCACAAGCAGCACCGTCAGTCCCATCTTCTCGTTGAGCATGCGAATAATGTCACCAATTTCTTGCACAATATTAGGCTGAATACCTTCTGTCGGTTCATCCAAGATCAATAGCTTGGGATTAACCACCAGCGCACGCCCAATCGCCAATTGTTGTTGTTGGCCACCCGATAAGTCACCACCACGGCGATGCAGCATCTCTTTCAAGACAGGGAAGATATCGAAGATGAATTCGGGGATCTTACGATCGCCCTTCTCACGAATCGGTAGGCCAACCTCTAGGTTTTCTTGAACGGTGAGCATCGGGAATATCTGACGACCTTGCGGTACATAACCGATTCCTTGGCGAGAACGATCTTCGGCATCGGTTTTCAGTAGTGACTCGCCCGATAAGGAGATGTCACCGCTTTCAACCTTCACCAACCCCATGATGCATTGAAGCAAGGTGGTTTTTCCGACGCCATTGCGCCCCATTAACACCGTACATTTACCCTCTGGGATCTGCATATCCAAATCCCATAAGGTGTGGCTCTCACCGTAATATTGATTAACTGATTTAACCTCTAGCATCCTATTCTCCGAGATAAACTTGTTTAACTTCAGGGTGAACCTGCACTTGGTCCATGGTGCCTTCTGCCAACACATGACCTTGATGAAGCACAGTGACATGGCTGGCAATCGAACGAACGAAATCCATATCGTGTTCAACCACGACCACCGAGTGTTTACCTGCCAGTGAGTTGAGCAGTTCAGAGGTGCGATCCATCTCTTGGTGAGTCATACCAGCAACAGGTTCATCCACCAGCAACAGCTTAGGGTTTTGCATCAGCAACATACCGATCTCTAACCACTGCTTTTGCCCATGTGACAGGTTGCCCGACAAATTCGCGGCTTCGTCTTTGAGGTGAATCAGCTCAAGCACTGAAGTGAGTTTGTCTTTCTGCTCGCCAGACATCACCGCAGTGAAAGTCGCCCACACTGAACGGTCACCGGCCATCGCCAACTCAAGGTTCTGCCACACGGTTAAACACTCAATCACGGTCGGTTTTTGGAATTTACGCCCAACACCTGCATTAGCAATTTCAGCTTCGTTCATCTTGCGTAGATTGATGTTCGAACCTAGCCACACTTCACCAGTATCTGGCTTAGTTTTCCCGGTGATGATGTCCATCATCGTGGTTTTACCAGCGCCATTCGGACCGATGATGCAGCGCAGTTCGCCCTCTTTGATGTAAAGGTTGAGGTCGTTTATCGCTTGGAAACCATCGAAGCTTTTGTTGACGCCTTCGACATACAACAGCACGTTATGGCGAGTATCAATGGCAGGATGAATATCGGGTTTGAGGTAATCAAACACTTCGTCTCGACGAGTGAACGCCTGAACCGATTCCTTTACGCTATTAAATGTGGTCATGCGATTACCTCCTTGGCCTTGTGCTGATCATCCTTATCTTTATCTTGGTTTTTCCCATTTGATACTTTGCGCAGCTGCTGCCATTTTTCACTGACAAAGCCAATCACACCTTGTGGGAAGTACATGGTTGAGAGTACGAATAGACCACCGAGAGCGAATAACCACACTTCTGGAAATTCAACGGTAAACCAGCTCTTGGCGTAGTTGATGATCAGCGCCCCAACGATGGCACCAAAAAGAGTGGCACGACCGCCCAAGGCAACCCAAACCACAATCTCAATCGAGTTAAGCGGCGCAAACTCTCCAGGGTTGATGATGCCGACTTGAGGCACATATAACGCACCAGCAATACCCGCGATAACCGCAGACAAAACGAAGACCCACAACTTGATGCCATCAACGTCGTAACCCATAAAGCGAGTTCGAGACTCGGTATCACGAATCGCTAATGCCACTCGTCCTAATCGACTGGTCACTACCATGCGACATGCTATGTAGCTTAGGATGAGCGAGATGCCCGTCGCGACAAACAGGCCAATCTTAACGGCATCACTCTGCAAGCTCAGGCCGATGATGTCTTTGAAATCCGTCAGTCCGTTGTTGCCACCAAAGCCCATCTCGTTTCGGAAGAACGCCAACATCAATGCGTAAGTTAACGCTTGAGTCATGATAGAAAGATAAACTCCAGACACTCGGGAACGGAAAGCAAGATGACCAAACAGGTAAGCCAACGCACCCGGCACTAACACGACCATTAAACAGGCGAACCAAAACTGATCGAAGCCCTGCCAAAACCATGGCAACACAGACCAATCAAGAAATACCATGAAGTCAGGCAAGATTGGATCACCATAAACCCCACGGTCACCAATCTGACGCATTAAGTACATGCCCATCGCATAACCGCCAAGCGCAAAGAAAGCGCCGTGGCCTAGGCTCAATATGCCGAGATAGCCCCATACAAGATCGAGCGCCAGCGCCAACATTGCGTAGCTCAGGTATTTGCCCATCAGTGAGACAGTGAAAGTCTCAACATGAAGTGGGTGCCCACTTGGTAACATGGTGTTAGCCAGTGGGATAAGAATCACGGCCGCAAGAATGGCAAGGATGGTCAGTTGGCCACCTTTGTCACCACGCATTGCCGAAAGTACAAATGATTTTGACTGCATGATGTTGTCCTTAACCTTCAGCCGCACGGCCACGTTGCGGGAACAATCCGCGTGGGCGTTTTTGAATAAATAGAATGATGAAAACCAGTACTAGAATCTTGGCAAGTACTGCGCCAGCCCAAGGCTCTAAGATCTTATTGAACAAACCAAGGCTCAGACCTGCGACTAATGTTCCCCACAAGTTGCCAACTCCGCCGAACACCACCACCATGAAAGAATCAATGATGTACGCTTGCCCCATATTCGGGCCAACGTTAGTCAATTGAGACAATGCCACACCCGCGACACCCGCTACACCTGAGCCTAAACCAAAGGTCATCGCATCAACTCGCTCAGAACGAATCCCCATCGCACGCGCCATGCCACGGTTTTGAGAAACGGCACGAACCTGTAAACCTAACGGTGTCTTTTTCAGAACCATCAACAAGCCCATAAACACCAAGCCACAGAAAAGGATGATATATAAGCGGTTGTAGGTCAGAGACAACATTGGGTTCAATTGAAGTGCGCCAGACATCCATTCAGGCGTGCTCACTGAGCGGTTAAGTGGAGAGAAAATAGAGCGAACGGCTTGCTGTAAGATCAAGCTGATACCGAAGGTCGCAAGTAAGGTTTCTAATGGGCGTCCGTAAAGATGACGAATCACACTCCGCTCAATCACAATACCCACTAAGCCAGAAACAATAAACGCTGCAGGAATAGAGAGAATGAGCGCTAAACCGATGTGATTCGGCATTAGCAGTTGCAATACATAGGTGGTGTAAGCACCAATCATGATCAGTTCACCATGGGCCATGTTAATCACGCCCATCACACCAAAGGTGATCGCTAAACCTATACCCGCCAGCACCAAGACTGAACCTAAGCTCAAACCGAAGAATACGGTTTCGACACCAGAATACAGCGCTTGGCTCTGTTGATAATCGTCCATTGCACGCTCAGCTGCAGCCAAGACCTTTGGATCTTGTTCGCTGTTGAGCAGTTGATTCAAGGTTTTGAGTACCACTGAATGTTTGAAGTCGCCAACTCGGTCAATCGAAGCCATACGATCGTCAACCGTGGCACTCTTATCAAGAGAGGTAAATATGGCTAACGACAAATCCATTAACTCAGCGACTTTCCCCTCTGATTCACTGGTTCTGAGTACAGCTAAACGATCGATAATGTCAGAATCTTTGGTACCGAGCAGATCCAAAACCGCTTTATAACGCACGTCTGATTTACTGCTATTCAGTCCAATCGAGGCGATCTCCCCACGCAAGATCCCGCGAAGCTTGTTGTTCACGCGAACTTTTTTGAACTGTCTCGCATTCTCGATATTGAGGCTTGAATCATCCCATGCCGACTGAGCTACCGTCGCTGTTTTGATGCTCTGAATCAGGTAGAGCTGTTTGTACTGTTCGTTCTGTTTATCATTAAAATAATAAAGATTACCGTTTAACCAGCCATCCAAAATAGGCTTCGATATATCTTCCGTTTGTGCCTCAATGACCCAATCGATAGCCAATTCTTTATCCGATGTTTTCTTACCAATTAGCGACTTGGTAAAGCTAGCTTCATCCGTTATTCCAGCAAAAGCCAACTGAGCACTGACTGCCATGAGCAACAGTGCTTTAAATACGTTCAATACGTTTTTCATCCCTGATTCCTTAATCCATCTGGCTCGATATTGTTATTTTTGCTCAATGGACATGTGGATAATTATTGTTACTTGAAACGATGAGCCTTCCGTTTGCTTCACCTCTTAAACAGAGGCGCTCTTCCCAAACAAGAAGGCTCAATATTCCTAAATCAACGCTCTAGTTACCGCCAGAACACTTCTTGGTTTCGACGTTAAACGCACCACATGAGAATGGCTTAGACCAACTAGAGAACAGCTTCGCTGATTCAGGTAAGTAGCTCGACCAAGCATCACCCGCCACTAGGCCTGTGGTTTCCCAAACGATATCGAACTGACCATCATCTTGGATTTCACCGATCAGGACAGGTTTAGTGATGTGGTGGTTTGGCAGCATGGTTGAGTAGCCGCCAGAAAGGTTAGGAACAGACACACCAATTAAGGCATCTTGTACAGATTCAGGATCGGTTGTGCCCGCGTTGGTTACCGCTTGCGTCCACATGTTGAAGCCAACATAGTGCGCTTCCATTGGATCGTTGGTGACACGCTTTTCACTCTTGATGAATGACTGCCACGTTTCAACGAACTCTTCATTGGCTTCGGTATCAACACTCATGAAGTAGTTCCACGCCGCTAGGTGACCAACCAGTGGTTCAGTGTCCATACCTGACAGTTCTTCTTCACCAACAGAGAATGCAATCACAGGGATGTCTTCAGATGAAATGCCTTGAGCGCCAAGCTCTTTATAGAAAGGGACGTTCGCATCGCCATTCACAGTAGAAACCACCGCGGTTTTCTTGCCCGCTTCACCGAATTTTTTGATGTCTGAAACAATAGATTGCCAATCAGAGTGACCAAATGGCGTGTAGTTGATCATAATGTCTTCTTCGGCGACACCTTTATCTTTTAGGTAAGCCTCAAGGATCTTGTTGGTGGTACGTGGGTAAACGTAATCGGTGCCTGCTAGTACCCAACGTTCAACTTCAAGCTCTTCCATCAAGTAATCCACGGCAGGAATCGCCTGTTGGTTTGGCGCAGCGCCAGTGTAAAAAACATTTTTCGAAGACTCTTCGCCTTCATATTGAACTGGGTAGAAGAGGATGCTGTTGAGTTCTTCAAATACCGGCAGCATCGATTTACGCGATACCGATGTCCAACCACCGAAAACCACATCGACCTTCTCTTTTTCGATCAGCTCACGCGCTTTTTCAGCAAATAGCGGCCAGTTTGACGCGGGGTCAACGACTACAGGCTCTAGCTTCTTGCCAAGTAAACCGCCCTTTTTATTCTGCTCTTCAATAAGCATTAGCACGGTATCTTTTAGCGTGGTCTCACTGATCGCCATAGTGCCAGAGAGTGAGTGTAGAACACCGACCTTGATGGTCTCGTCAGCCGCAAGTACTGATGCAGAAGAAAATGAAAGTGTTGTACACAGTGCAGCTAGCGATAAATTGAACACCTTGTTCATGATTGTTACTCCATAATTGTATTTTTGTTATTCAATTACAGAGTTACAAGAAGAGTGCCAAACTTAAAAATTAACCATCAAATTTATAAGTCATTGTATTAATGGAACTAAAAATCCATTCACACCAATAGCGTGCATAGCAATCATGTAACTATGTTTCATACTGGTGCAGCGACGATAAGAATGAACCAAGATGAAACATAACCGTACAATGGATACAAAAAAGGCCAAATACATAAGTATTAGGCCTCAATTAAATATTATGGATTACGATACTTAACCTTCTCGCTTTCAAGCTAATCCGCAGCTTGAAACTCGAACTTTACTCTCGACTTCGATTTAAGCTCGTTGCAATCGCCATTACAGAAATAGCTCGCAGCCCCACAAGCTTGAAGCTTCTCAAGTTGGCTGCTGCACTCTGGGCAAAGCCCCACTTTAGTAAAGTGAGCCTGACAACTTTCACAGTGGTACTTGCCATCCCAAGCTAGCTCTGACTGGCATTTAGGGCAGATATTTTCACTCATTAGCATTTCCTAATTCACTACTATTTTTATAATCTACTACCGATGAAACTTATGTAGCTTTCGAAACAAGCTCTTTAACTCTCGATAAGCTTCTAAGACAGATTGTTGCGTCATTCGTTAGTGCTTTCAATTATATATTTTGGCGCAGATCGTTGTTGTGCAAGATCGTATTAGTTGCTATCAGCAGACTAAATGAGTACGACACAAAACCGAAGATCATAGGTTGATCTTTTGCTTTATCTGTTTTGATCAGCGATCTACCCTAAAAAGAATATTTATATCACCACACACCGAAAGCATAAGTTACATGTGCTGCATTTCAATTTTATATAGTCATTTATATTAAAACAAACACAATAAAACAAAACAAACAGCATAAGTGATTTCGATCTGTAATCTGAATCATCGAATTACATGCGTCAGCATTTCAATGTGCTGTTCATCCAGTTGCGTTAACTTAACGGATAACCTCTTGAGTTCTGACGTGCTCTCAATATGAGTTCCGCCACACGGAATAGAGACAAGTGTCTCTGCATCAAGTTGCCATTCCCAGTAACGAGAATCTGTTAATGCCTCGCCTTCCAATCTCATTGCTACTGGAGTTGACTCAGCAAGCCAGCCAGAAATCATCTGATTGATATCAGCTTCAATACTCTCAAGGTTTGCTAGCATGTCTGCAACGTTCAAGCCGCGTTTCTTCAGAGTTTTACCCAAGCGATACTTGTCGGTACACAACTCTTGAGTCACAAAGCTCGTCACTTGCGCGTAACTATTAAAGTCATAGCTGCCGAGCGGATCTTTTCTGTCGGCATCTTTGCGCCAGTAACTCTCTGCTAATACTTTATTCAACGCTAAGGAAGCAATGTGACCGGCGCTGTGACCTCGGCTAAGGCTGGCTTGGTACTCTTTATCAACCGACAACACGATTTCGTCGTGAATATTAATCATAGAAGCTGATGCCGATAACTGATGAACAACCACAAATGCCCAGCCTTCCGTATCACGCTTAACAGGAATATCTGCTGCGATAAAAAGTTTTCCAGTAGATTGTTCTATTGCTCCCACAAGGCAATCTTCAACTGGATATTGCACGTCGCCAACAGTGACAAAGCCTTGGTCTGCCGGGTGATCGGGCCAAATATGACTCACAGGGTGAAAAGGAGTCACATCAGTGATCAGATAAGTTTTATTCTCATCACTTTCAATATGCAACACCTTAGCGTTGAGTTGCCAAATCTGGTGGCAAAATTGAGTGATGGTTGGTGTGATTACTTCAGCTTGTGTGATCAAGTTGCTAGTGGTCATATCGTTCTTCTTCTGGAATCTAGTCTGGTTCGTTAATCCATAGCGATAAAGAGGTACTTATACCAATCACAGTAAGTAAGTGATCAAAAATAGCGCAGGAAAAAACCTTGAGAACAAGGCGGATTTTTCGATAAGTAGTTATTCTACAATCAAAAAATCTAACGACGTTATCGAGATTTTTAACAAGCTAGGGTGAACAGTTATTTACTACGATTGGTATTATTATGGATTAACGTAAATTTTGCTTAAAAAAATACCCGAGACAGGCTCGGGTATCAAATCTATTGGAAAGAGCTACTTACGGCCTTTCATCATGCTCATCATACGCTTACGTTTACGTTCTTGAGAGATTGTTAGCTTGTTAGTCTTAGCTTCAAATGGGTTCTCGCTGTTCTGGAATTGAATGCGAATTGGTGTACCCATAATCTCTAGTGAACGACGGTAGTAGTTCATCAGGAATCGCTTGTATGAATCTGGCAAGTTACGTACTTGGTTACCGTGGATAACGATAATCGGTGGGTTATAGCCACCAGCGTGCGCGTATTTTAGTTTAACACGACGGCCACGAACCATAGGCGGTTGGTGATCATCAGTTGCCATCTTCATGATACGAGTTAGAACAGAAGTACCAACACGAGTCGTCGCTGACTTGTAAGCTTCTTGAACAGACTCAAACAAGTGACCCACACCTGTACCGTGAAGTGCAGAGATAAAGTGAATACGTGCAAAATCGACGAAACCTAAACGACGGTCTAGCTCTTTCTTAACGCGATCTTTAACGTCGCTATCTAGGCCATCCCATTTGTTTACTGCAATCACGATTGAACGACCCGCGTTCAACGCAAAGCCTAACAAGCTTAGATCTTGATCAGAGATGTTTTCACGGGCATCAATAAGCAGCAATACAACGTTAGCATCTTCAATCGCTTTCAATGTTTTTACTACAGAGAACTTTTCTACGGTTTCATTGATGTTTTTACGACGACGAACACCCGCAGTATCAATTAGAACGTATTCACGCTCATCACGCTGCATTGGGATATAAATAGAATCGCGAGTTGTACCTGGCATATCGTAAACAACCACACGCTCTTCACCAAGAATACGGTTAGTGAGTGTTGATTTGCCTACGTTAGGACGACCAATGATCGCTAACTTAATCGGTTGATCTTGAAGACGCTGGAATTCTTCTTCAGCCTCTTCTTCAGTGAAATCAACTTGCTCTTCTTCTTCGTCTTCAAACTCAGTTAAATCGCTAACTTCGCCATTCTCAGCTTTTAAAGCTTCGGCGAACGGATTAAGAGCCAGATCAATCAGCGCTGTTACACCACGACCGTGTGCCGCGGCGATTTGATACATGTCTTCTACACCTAGCTGCCAGAAGTCAGCACTTGCAGCATCAGGGTCAATACCATCAACCTTGTTAACTACTAGCATTGAAGGCTTCTCTAGCTGACGAAGGTGCTTAGCAATTGCCACATCTGAAGGTGTTAGGCCCGCACGGCCATCTACCATAAATAGGACAACATCAGCCTCGTCAATCGCTGCTAGCGACTGTTCAGCCATTTTAGTTTCAACACCATCTTCAGTACCATCGATACCACCAGTGTCGATAACAATAAACTCATGCTCACTAAAATGAGCATGGCCATATTTACGGTCACGCGTTAAGCCAGGAAAATCCGCAACCAATGCATCACGAGTTCGAGTCAATCGGTTAAATAACGTAGATTTACCTACGTTCGGACGCCCTACTAGAGCAACAACAGGTACCATAACAACCTCTACAATTTCTTCTCTAAATGTAGTTATAGGTAAACTCTTGTTCGCAAGTTTAAACTCTTACCTATAACCACATGGTTTATTAATTTATAACAACAAAACGGCTCCTAGCTGTTACCAACCAGGAGCCGATTGTGAATTATATCACGCTTTTATTTGCTAATCGTTAGTTTCTTTACATCGCCATTGCGAGTCGTCACTAAGTAGCCTTCAGGCATTTCAATGGGTGCAACCGCAAAGCCGCTATCATCGACTAGCTGTTGAGCAACAAACTCACCAGATGAACGATCTAACCAGTGTAGATAACCTTCCGTATCACCGACAACTACATAACCGTTAATAATAGCAGGGGCCGTTAGTAGACGGTTTTCTAACAATGGAGTGCTCCAAAGTTCAGTACCACTACGAGCATCAACCGCAACCACATGATCTTTGTCTGTGACCACAAACAAACGACTGCCATCACTCGCTAAATCTATCGCTGACGAGTAGTTACGCTTCCAAACTGGCTTGCCAGAGCGAAGATCGATAGCGATTAACTGACCATTGATACCCACAGTATACAGGGTGCCACCAAGAACAACCGGAGATGCATCAACATCGACTAAGCGATCGATTTCCGTTGCGCCTTTTGGCGTGCCGACTGGCTGTTGCCAAATAAGCTGGCCACGGTCCACGATAGCAGCTGCTAGACGACCATTTGCTGTACCCCAGAATACACCACCAGAAACCGCAACTGGTGTACTATCACCACGTAGTGTTAGGCTTGGTACTTCAGTACTGATGGCCCACTTTTGCTCACCGTTGTCTTGATCTAACGCGATCAACATGCCACGGCTGGTATGAACAATAACCATGTTGCTATCAGTTACTGGGGATGCAAGCACCTCACCATTCACTGATACACGCCACAGCTGTTCACCAGTTGATTCTTCCAGTGCGATCACTTCGCCATTTTCAGAGCCTAAGAACACTTTGCCGTAAGCTGCTGTTAGGCCACCAGATAAGCGTGCGATCACTTCTTTTTCAAGATCGTTTTCCCACAACTTTTTACCCGTTTCAGGGTCTAGCGCTTTAACAATACCGTCACGGCTCGCGACAAACACTTTGTCGTAAGCAAGCTCTGGCGTTAATTTGGAAAAGTAGTGACCAACACCATCACCAACCGACGTAGACCACTCCTGTTTGGGAGTGAACTCACTGTTTACTGTTGGTACTGGCGCCATGATTACGGTGTCTTCTTCACCTGCACAGCCAGCTATTAGGCCAAGAGCAATCGCACATAACGCCGCTTTTGGAAACATCTTCTTCATTCAAAGCGCCTTATTTAGCTAGGTCGTCAAGTTTGATTTGAAGCGTTTGGCTCGCATCAACAGCTTGCTGTGCTTCTGTATAGGCACTGTATGCTGCGTCAGTGTCGCCTTTACGAAGTGAGATATCACCACGCAGTTCCGCAACACGGCCTTTCCAAGATTCATCAGTCATTGCAGCAAGGTCAGTCAATGCTGCGTCAAATTCACCTTGCTCAGCTTTAATACGTGCAACACGGTAAGTAAGCAGAGGCTCAAGTGCCGCATCTTTCGTTGCCGATTTTGCCCATTCAAGTTGTTCAAGTGCCGCCGTTAGCTCACCCGCTTGTACTTGTGCTTTTGCAAGTTGCATTGCAGCAAGTACTGAGTACTCAGCGTCTTTGTTTGCATCGATGAAAGCTTGAATATCAGATTGAGCCGCAACGCCTTTAGCATCAAGCGCTGAAATTACAGAAGTGTAGCTTTCCGAAGCAGCTTCACGCGCTTCGACGACTGAATCTTGATAATAGCGCCAACCAAATAGACCACCTAAACCAATAACTGCACCAAAGATTACGGCTTTACCGTTCTCTTTCCACCAATCTTTAATGGCTTCAACTTGTTGCTCTTCGCTATCGTAAAGTTCCACTTCCTGTCCTCTTTAATTCTTTAAACGCCAGCATAGTGCTGACGTTAGTATTCATTATGAGCGTTTGCTCAATGGTTTAGATTAGCGCAGCCACTTTCTCTGCAACTTCCGTTTGAGACACGGTTTCTTGCACGCCGCCAACCAAATCTTTTAGCACGACAGTATTGTCAGCAACTTCGTTCTCACCAAGCACGAGTGCCACAACAGCACCTACTTTATCAGCACGCTTGAATTGCTTCTTGAAGTTACCGCCACCGAAGTGGTTCATCACTCGTACACCTTCTAGGTTGTCGCGTAATTGATTCGCTAACTTCATGCCCGCGATCATTGTACCTTCACCAGCAGCAACCATATATACGTCAACGCTACGGCGAACTTCTGTTAGTTCTAGCGTTTCCATCATCAGAACCAGACGCTCTAGACCCATTGCAAAACCAACCGCATTAGTTGCTTTGCCGCCTAGTTGCTCAACAAGACCATCGTAACGGCCACCGCCACACACTGTACCTTGTGCACCAAGGCTGTCGGTGATCCACTCAAATACGGTACGGTTGTAGTAATCTAAACCACGTACTAGACGTTCATTAACTTGGTATTCGATACCAACAGCGTCAAGAAGTTCACACAAACCAGCAAAATGTTGCTTCGATTCTTCACCTAAATATTCAGATAGTCGAGGTGCGTCACCTAAGATAGCTTGAACATCAGGGTTTTTAGTATCAAGTACACGTAAAGGGTTGGTGTGCATACGACGTTTACAGTCTTCATCTAGCACATCAATGTGTTGCTCTAGGAAGGCCACTAACGCAGTGCGGTAGCTTACACGATCTTCTTGAGAACCAATTGAGTTCAGCTCTAGTCGAACATGCTTATCGATGCCTAGTTCACGCCATAGACGCGCTGTCATCATAATCAGTTCTGCGTCTACATCTGGACCGTCTAGCCCAAACACCTCAACACCACATTGGTGGAATTGACGGTAACGGCCTTTTTGAGGGCGCTCGTGACGAAACATAGGCCCCATGTACCATAGGCGCTGTTCATCACGATTGATAAGGCTGTTTTGAATACATGAACGTACACAACCAGCAGTGCCTTCTGGACGCAGCGTTAGGCTATCGCCATTACGGTCATCAAAGGTGTACATTTCTTTAGAAACAACATCAGTTTCTTCACCAACCGCACGGCTAAATAGGGTCGTTTCTTCCACGATAGGCATACGTACTTCGTTGTAACCGTATGCGCTCACCACGTTTTTAACTGCGTTTTCTACTTTCTGCCACAGTGGTGATTGAGTTGGAAGGCAGTCGTTCATGCCTCGAATTGCTTGAATATTTTTAGCCACAGTATTTATTCCGTAATTTCTCACGACCAGATGTTAGTGCGAATAGACAATCACACCCCATCGTGTTGTATTAATCTTCTAAATTTTCTACATCAATGCGATTTGCTTTATCAAGCACCGATGCTTTTGCGCGGATCTTCGCTTCAAGCTTGTCGACAAGGTCATCGTTGTCAAAACGCTCTTTCTGACGCTTACCGTCTTCATAGAAGGCACTCTTACGTGCACTACCCGCTAGACCTAAGTGAGACACTTCAGCTTCACCAGGGCCGTTAACCACACAACCGATGATTGATACATCCATTGGGGTAATAACGTCTTCTAAGCGCTCTTCAAGAGCGTTAACGGTGTTAATAACATCGAACTCTTGACGAGAACAGCTCGGACACGCAATGAAGTTGATGCCACGCGAACGAATGCGCAAAGATTTAAGAATATCAAAGCCGACTTTGATCTCTTCAACAGGATCCGCCGCGAGTGAGATACGCAGCGTATCGCCGATACCTTCAGACAATAACATACCTAAACCGACCGCTGACTTCACAGAACCAGCACGAGCACCGCCCGCTTCGGTAATACCAAGATGAAGTGGTTGGTCAATCTGCTTGGCAAGCAAACGATAAGAACCGACGGCTAAGAATACATCCGAGGCCTTAACGCTGACTTTAAACTGATCAAAGTTCAGACGGTCTAGGATATCTACATGACGCATCGCGGATTCAACAAGCGCTTCTGCTGTAGGCTCTGTGTATTTCTCTTGGATCTCTTTTTCAAGAGAGCCGCCGTTAACACCAATACGAATCGGAATATTCATATCGCGAGCGCAATCCACAACAGAGCGGATACGGCTTTCGTTACCGATATTACCAGGGTTGATACGCAGACAGTCTACGCCATATTCTGCCACTTTAAGGGCAATACGATAATCAAAATGGATATCAGCAACCAAAGGAATAGAAACTTGCTGCTTGATTAGCTTAAACGCTTCAGCGGCATCCATAGTTGGTACAGATACGCGAACGATATCAGCACCCACTTTTTCCAAAGCTCGAATTTGAGCAACGGTCGCGGCTACATCGGTTGTTCTTGTGTTGGTCATGGATTGCACAGCAATTGGCGCACCATCACCGATCGGCACATCACCCACATAAATACGGGTTGATTTGCGACGAATAATAGGAGATTCGTGTTGCATATTAACTCTAAGGTAAGGTTATTCTAGCGACTTTGCCTGAAGTATACCCAGAAAGGTCGACAGGTTCACTTGCAAATGTCATCGATACGCCCTCAGGTGCACCTAGAATCACTTTGTATGGCGCCGTTCCTGAAAGATTGAGTGTCTGACCTGCTTTTTTGATACCGGTAGACAAAGTCTTGCCTGCCGCATCTTTTACTTGAATCCAACAATCAGCAGAAAATTGCATAACGAGCTGATCAGCTACAGATTCAGGAGTTACAACGTCTGGTTCAGCAACAGCAGAGTCAACCTCTGCGGCTGCTTGGGTTTCTTCAACTTGCGTGAGTGTATCTGAAGATTCAGCAGCACTAACCACGGTAAGAGCATCAACACTTTCGATAACGGCTAATGAATCTAACTCAGGAGTAAGCGGTTCTTCAACCACCAACTCTTCTGGGCTCTCAGCATTGACCAGAGATTGAGATAAAGTGTCTTGTTGTTGATTCTGCCACCACCACAATGAAGAGATACCAGCAATAACAGCGAAGATACTCCAAGTCAGCAACATAATGCGACTGTTGTGCTTCTCGGTTTTTGTTTTACGAGAAAAGCTCAACATTTCTTGTTCTTGATGTTGAGCATCACCTGCATGGTGAAGTGCGCTCAGTACCACTTTTTCATCAAGGTTGACGTATTTCGCGTATGAGCGAATGTAACCACGCATGAAAGTCGCCACTTGATCTGACTCAAATTGGTTTTCTTCGATTTGTTGTATCAAAGTAACGCGAAGCTTTAAGCGATCAGAGATCTGTTTTTGTGTAAGACCAAGAGACTCGCGTTTATTTTTGAGAAGCGTTCCCGCCTCCAAAGCTGGAGCAACGGTTTCTTGTGTTTTTGTATCGTGTTCTGTGTTCATAAAAAGTGAACTTCTAAAGATTATCGCAGGTTGATGAGAGCATTTTTATTATCGTTTAAGCTCAATCTAGCAACCCACTTTATGTGAAATTTTTCCTGTTACCTAAATCATCAACCCTTAAAAGCGAACATCACTCATATTGTTATGAATGATCCTCTCAGGAAGCTAGTTTATCAAGTAGCCAACCTAAATAGACATATTGATGATTAGTAGCAAGCGAGCACTTAAATTAATTTAAGGTTATTTAATCATAAGCTAATGCCATTGCAAGGCAAAAACACTTTAAACAAAATTTACCGTCAGCTCATGCTTTTGTACAAAATTTGACGAAAAATGTAAGAAAGCACGGAGAAGAAGCTCAAAATGACAAAACTTCTTCCCTGAAAAGCAACAAGCCAGAAGTAATGCTTCTGGCTTGTTTAGGTTCAAACTATCTTTTATACCGCTTTTACTTCAATCACACCGCCTGCAATCAAATTCGCTTCTGATGCGGCTTTGATCATTTTAGTGCGCTTGGTTCTATCAATCACATCACCCACTAACTGCCCACATGCGGCATCAATGTCATCACCACGAGTTTTACGAACGGTTACGGTATAATTGTATTCCATTAACGTTTTTTGGAAGCGGTCAATACGCGAGTTGCTTGGCTTCTTATAAGGCGATCCCGGGTAAGGATTAAATGGAATTAAGTTAACCTTACACGGCGTGTCTTTCATTAACTCTGCAAGCTCACGAGCGTGGTCCATATCATCATTCACATGATCCAATAGAACGTACTCAACCGTTACTTTACCGCGGTTAGCATTTGAAGAAGCAATGTAACGACGAACAGACGCTAGGAAATCTTGAATATCCCAACGATCATTAATCGGCATGATCTGGCTACGTAGTGCATCGTTTGGCGCGTGTAGAGAGATAGCCAACGCAACATCAATGTTGTCTGTCATTTGGTCAAGGCCAGAAACAACACCAGAAGTTGATACCGTAACACGACGCTTAGACAGTGCGAAACCTAGGTCATCAAGCATGATTTCTAATGACGGCATTAGGTTCTTCATGTTTAGCAGCGGCTCACCCATCCCCATCATTACGACGTTAGTAATTGGGCGACGACCCGTTTCTTTCTCTAGGCCTATTTCACGAGATGCACGCCAGATTTGGCCAACGATCTCTGAAACTTTTAAGTTACGGTTAAAACCTTGTTGAGCAGTAGAGCAGAATTTACATTCGAGTGCACAACCAACTTGAGACGATACACATAACGTCGCACGGTCACCATCTGGGATGTATACGGTTTCAACATCTTGATCGCCAACGCTCATTGCCCATTTAATTGTGCCGTCTGAAGAGTGTTGAGCTTCTGAAACAACTGGTGCAACAATCTCACAACGACGCTCAAGTTTTTCACGTAACTTTTTGTTGATGTTGTTCATTTTTTCGAAGTCATCAACACCGAAATGATAAATCCACTTCATCACCTGCTCTGCTCGAAACGCTTTCTCATTCAGTTCTTCTGCGAAAAATTGACGAAGACCTTTACGATCAAAATCGAGTAGATTGACTTTAGCTGTGGTCATGATGCCTCTCAATGACGGAACAATAATTAAGGGCGCGAATTGTACAGGCTTTACGCAACTTCAACAAGCATTGTAAAACCCTGTGTTTATTAAGACATTCAAACTTAAACGATTAAAACTTGAACAATTTTGTTTATTGGCCTGAGATTACCTAATTTAAACAAAATATTCCCGACAGCACTCCTTCGTTGTTTCGGGAATAACGTAAACCCACTTACAAAAAAAGCCTCACCGAAGTGAAGCCTTTAAAACTTATTCGCAGTGCCGATTATTGAGCTGGGCGTGGGCAAATTTCAGATTCTGGGAAGAAGAATTCGATTTCGCGAGCTGCAGACTCGGGGCTGTCGCTGCCATGTACTGAGTTGTAACGCATGCTGATTGCGTAGTCAGCACGAATAGTACCGCAAGCCGCTTGTTCTGGGTTAGTTTTGCCCATAAGTTCACGGTAACGAGCGATCGCGTTTTCGCCTTCAAGCACTTGAACCATGATAGGACCAGAAGTCATGAACTCTTTAAGTGGTCCAAAGAACTCTTTACCTTCATGTTCTGCGTAGAAGCCACTCGCTTGCTCTTCAGTTAGACGAACCATTTTAGCAGCAATAATTTCTAGACCTGCTTTCTCGATACGGTGGTAGATTTCACCAACAAGGTTACGCTTAACTGCATCCGGCTTAACAATTGAGAACGTTCTTTCTAGAGCCATAGGGATTCCTTCACTTCATTTTTGTTATTAAATACTGAAAGTACTGAGATCATTCGATCTTAGTGTTATGAATAAGCGGCATTAAATACCGCGCACTTTTATTATTTTGCTTGGTCGATAAGAAGGCGAGCCAGAGTACGGACACCCATACCAGTCGCACCTGCCGACCATTTATCACTTGCTGACTTACGGTAAGTACCCGCGCAGTCCATATGAATCCAACCTTTTTTGTAATCATCAACAAAGTAAGAAAGGAACGCAGCCGCTGTACTTGCACCCGGAGAGTAATCCCCAGAGCTTATGTTTGAGAGATCAGCAAAGTTAGAAGGCAGCATACCACGGTGGAAGTCAGCAAGAGGCAGTGGCCAAAGACCCTCTTTTTCTTGATTTGCCGCCGTTAATGCTTGGTGAGACAGCTCATCGTCGAAGCTTAATAATGCGTGGTAGTCGTTACCTAGTGCATTTTTAGCCGCACCGGTTAACGTTGCGCAGTCGATGATCAGATCTGGGTTTTGTGCACTGGCGTACATCAAACCATCAGCAAGAACCAAGCGACCTTCCGCATCGGTATTCATGATCTCAACCGTCTTACCATTTTTGTAAGTAATGATGTCACCAAGCTTCAACGCACGGCCAGAGATCATGTTCTCTGCACAGCATAAGATAAGTTTAATGCGCTTGTTTAAGCCACGCTCAATCGCAAGGCCTAAGCCACCCGTAATGGTTGCCGCACCGCCCATGTCAGCCTTCATCGCTGTCATGAATTGACCTGGCTTAATGCTATAGCCGCCTGAATCGAAAGTGATGCCTTTACCGACTAGGCAAGCAAATACCGGTGCGTTTTCATCGCCGGTTGGGTTGAAGTCCAGTTGAAGCATCGCAGATGTGCGTTCAGAGCCGCGGCCTACCGCATAGATGCCTTCCCAACCTTCGGTAAGTAGGTCTTTGTCTTTAACGATTTTCGCTTTAACTGTGCCCGCAGGAGCCACTGATTTGATGTATTCGGCTGCCATCGTCGCTAATTGACGAGGCGCCACTTCTTCAGCGGTTTTATTGATAATGTCACGAGTCCAATCAGTAGAACGAATGCGAGCCTCTAGTTCAGCTTGGTCGGCTTCTGAAAGTGCATCCCACTCCAATGCATTCTTTTTCTTTGGTCCACGGTAGCCTTGATAAAAAGCCCAAACACTTTCGAGATCCCAACCTTCACCACGAAGTGATACGAATGCAATACCTTGTCCATCAAGTGTACGACCAGCACGTTGAACCGCGCCTAAATCGTGGCCTTCGCCAATATGAATTGTCGATCCCGCTTCAGAGAACGATAAAATAGCTCTTTCTCCCCACTGAGGCTGGGCAGCTTCTTGACTTAAAAATACAGACATCTGTGTAGACATGATTTCTCCTTGTCATGAACCACCTTGCTTGAGTGGCTCGGTTATTTTTTATTAGCGCACTGATGTTAGCATTATGTAGAAGTAAAATGTCATTTTGATAAAAAACGGACCATAAGGTCCGCTTTTTTAGTAAGAATTGTTAACTTGGCTGCGTTTTATATTGGACAGATCCCAACCCACGACCAAATCATTAGACAAGAGGCTTAGTCCATCTCATCCATCCAGCACAAAATAATCGCCTCTAAGATTTTCTCATTCGAGTGATTAGGCTCGTCATCAAACTCTTCAAGGTCTAGCACCCACTGATGCAAATCGGTAAAACGTACCGTTTTAGGATCAGTATCTGGGTACAAATCACATAGTTCAATTGCGATATCTCGCGAATCAATCCACTTCAAGCTCATAACACTTCCTTATATTTATCAGCGACGCTCTGTCACCTTTATGATCTATACTTTAGGTCAGTTTTGTTAAACCGTTATCTCAGTCATGGCGAAACCACCATAACTGTAGAGAAGTTCTTAGTGATCTTCAGACGCTAGGTTCAATGTGTACTTTGGAATCTCAACAACTAGGTCTGTATCAGCCATTTTAGCTTGGCAACCAAGGCGAGATTCCATTTCTAAGCCCCATGCTTTATCCAGCATGTCGTCTTCTAGGTCATCACTCTCTTCTAAAGAATCGAAGCCTTCGCGAATCACAACATGACATGTAGTGCAGGCGCATGACTTTTCACACGCGTGTTCAATACCAATACCGGCCTTCAATGCAACATCAAGAACCGTTTCGCCAGTTTTTGCTTCTAAAACAGCGCCCTCTGGACATAGATCTTCGTGAGGTAAAACAATAATCTTTGGCATGCTTATCTATTCTCTAACTATTAAATATTATCGACTGACTGACCTGACAGTGCAGCACGAATTGATTTATCCATACGACGAGAAGCAAAGTCTTGGCTCGCTTTGTCGATATTCTTAATTTCTAGTTCAATGGCATCAGCATTGTCGCCATTACGCACTTCAATCAACACTTCAATCGCTTGAACAAGTTGCTGTTTCCCTTGTTCATCTAGAAGCTCGTCACCATCAGCTTGCATTGCAGCAATCAAGCCTTCGATAACACGATCAGCTTCTACGCGTTGTTCCGCAAGAGCACGTGCTTGCATGTCTTCTTTGGCAAACGTCATCGAGTCTTTCAGCATGTTAGACACTTCGTCGTCGCTTAGGCCGTAAGAAGGTTTAACCTGGATTTCTGCTTGAACGCCAGTGCTCTTCTCCATAGCGGTAACCGATAATAGACCATCAGCATCCACTTGGTAAGTCACACGAATATGCGCCGCTCCCGCTGTCATTGGGGGAATGCCTTTTAGAGCAAAACGAGCCAGTGAACGACAGTCGTCAACCATTTCACGTTCGCCTTGCACGGTATGCACTGTCATTGCAGTTTGACCGTCTTTGAACGTGGTAAACTCTTGTGCGCGAGCCACAGGGATCGTGGTATTACGAGGGATGATCTTTTCGACCAAACCGCCCATGGTTTCAATACCTAAGGAAAGCGGGATAACATCCAGTAGTAACATTTCAGAATCTGGCTTATTGCCGACTAAGATATCCGCTTGAATCGATGCGCCAATCGCAACCACTTCATCAGGGTTAATGCTGGTTAGTGGTGTACGACCAAAGAAGTCACCGACCATTTCACGTACAAGCAATGTGCGAGTTGAACCACCCACCATGACCACTTCGAGAACTTCGTCCGCATCAACGTCTGCATCTTTCAGTGCACGGCGGCACGAAAGCAATGTTTTCTTAACCAGCGGCTTGATGATCTCTTCAAACTCTTCACGAGTTAATGAACCAGACCAACCAAGCACTTCAACATCAACACTTTCAGCTTCAGATAAGCCAATCTTCGCTTCTGTTGCTGCATCTAGCAGAATACGATTCTGTTCTGCTGTTAGTACTGATAAGCCCATTTTCTCTTGAAAGTGCTCCGCGACTAAATGGTCAAAATCATCACCACCTAATGCAGAGTCGCCACCCGTTGCAAGTACTTCAAAAACGCCTTTAGATAGGCGTAAGATAGAGATATCAAACGTACCACCACCTAAGTCATAAACGGCAATGATCCCTTCCCTACCTGAATCTAATCCGTATGCAATGGCTGCTGCCGTTGGTTCATTCAAAAGACGTAAAACATGGAGACCGGCAAGCTGTGCTGCGTCTTTAGTACCTGCACGTTGTGCATCATCAAAATACGCAGGAACGGTAATCACAGCACCAGAGAGCTCCCCACCCAACGTGGACTCAGCACGTTGACCTAGCGCTCGCAGAATATCTGCTGATACTTGGATTGGGTTCTTGTTGCCTTGCTCAGTGCGAATCACAGGTAGACCATTATCACTTTCTTCAAACTGATATGGCAGAGATGGGTATCGCTGTTGAATATCTGACAGTGAACGACCGATTAATCGCTTTACTGAGATAATGGTATTTTTAGGATCAGTCTGTGCACTTGCACGCGCTTCATCACCCGTTGTGTATGACTCTGACTGATAGTGAACAACGGAAGGCAAAATACTGCGGCCTTGTTGGTCCACGAGAGTGCTCGCCTCACCACTGCGCACTGCCGCAACCAATGAGTTTGTTGTACCTAAATCAATACCCACAGCAAGCTTGTGCTGGTGAGGAGCGGCGCTTTGCCCTGGTTCTGCTATCTGAAGTAGTGCCATGGATGTGTCCTTGTTATACAAACTAGCCGATCAGACGATCTTCAACTAGCTCAATTTCATTCTTTAATTTTGCAATAAACTTAAGCTTTCTTACTCGGTCTGCTGCCTCTAGCCAAGCTTCGCTGTCGAGTTCTTGTTGGATAGCACTTAATTGTTGTTTATACATTTTGCTAACCTTTCCTTCAAATGCAAGTAATGCATCTTCAGGGTTAGAACTGTCGGCAATATCTTCAAGCTCTTCACGCAACTCCATCTGCTCCATCAGAAACATTGGATCTTGCATGGTTTGCTGCTCGCCGCGAATATCCTCACCGTGTTGAATCAACAGGTATTCAGCACGGCTGATTGGATTCTTCAACACCTGATACGCATCATTGATTTGTGCCGCTTTTTGCACGGCCAATAAGCGATCACGCTCAGAAGCTGTAGCAAATTTATCAGGGTGGAATTGGCGTTGTAGATCTCTAAACTGAGAAGAAAGAAGGCTACCATCCAGTTGAAACTGAAGTGGTAGCCCAAATAATTCGAAATGATTCATTTAACGGTGGTCCTAAGTTTAGGCTTTTTAAACAAAGCCTAATTTTATTCTTCGCTCACAATAAACGCTTAACGATTGAAGTGTTTATACGTTGAAGCTCTCACCACAACCACATTCGCCTTTGGCATTAGGGTTGTTGAATTCAAAACCTTCGTTTAGGCCTTCTTTGACATAATCAAGCTCAGTACCGTCTAGGTAGACTAGGCTCTTTGGATCAATGATAACCTTCACACCTGAATGCTCGAACACTTCGTCTTCTTCGTTAAGCTCGTCAACGAATTCTAGTACATACGCCATACCCGAACAGCCAGTCGTTTTTACCGCTAAGCGTAACCCGATACCTTTACCTCGGTTATCTAGGAAAGCTTGAACTCGGCTTGCTGCCGTATCTGTCATGGTGATGGCCATACTACAACCTTGTGTTTTATATAAATTGAGAACTCAGGGGGAGCACAAAGGATGCTCCCAAATATTGCTTATTTTACGTAATTACTTAATGAAACGATTAACGTTTCTTTTTGTAATCCGCAACGGCTGCTTTGATTGCGTCTTCAGCAAGAATTGAACAGTGAACTTTCACTGGTGGCAACTCTAGCTCTTCGGCAATTTCAGAGTTTTTGATAGCCGCCGCTTCATCAATGCTTTTACCTTTAACCCACTCAGTGACTAGTGAGCTAGAAGCGATTGCGCTACCGCAACCATAAGTTTTGAATTTTGCGTCTTCAATAATACCTTCTGCAGATACTTTGATTTGCAGTTTCATTACGTCACCACAAGCTGGTGCGCCAACCATACCGCTACCAATACTTGGGTCTTCTTTATCAAACGAACCTACGTTACGTGGGTTTTCGTAGTGATCAATTACTTTTTCGCTATATGCCATGATAGTTACCTCGAATCCTCTAGTTCCGTGAGATTAGTGATGAGCCCACTCAACAGTGTTCAAATCAATCCCTTCTTTATACATATCCCATAGAGGAGACATGTCGCGTAATTTGTTTACCGCTACACGAATTTGTGCAATCGCGTAGTCGATTTCTTCTTCCGTAGTAAAACGGCCGAATGAGAAACGTACAGAACTGTGTGCGAGTTCGTCATTTAGACCAAGAGCACGTAGAACGTATGAAGGTTCTAAGCTTGCTGATGTACACGCTGAACCTGATGATACCGCTAGGTCTTTTAGAGACATCAGCAGAGACTCACCTTCAACGAAAGCAAAGCTCACGTTTAGGTTGTGTGGTACACGTTGGTCTAGGTCACCGTTTACCGTTACCGCTTCTAGATCTTGAACCCCTTTCAATAGGCGCTCACGAAGTACTAATGCGTGATCGTAATCTTTCTGCATGTCTTGCTTAGCAACAGCACAAGCTTCGCCCATACCCACGATTTGGTGAGTAGCAAGCGTACCTGAACGGAAACCACGCTCATGACCGCCGCCGTGCATTTGCGCTTCAAGACGAATACGTGGCTTACGACGAACGTAAAGTGCACCGATACCTTTAGGGCCATACATTTTGTGAGCTGAAAGTGAGATTAAGTCAACTTTCATCTCTTGTACGTCTAGTGGAATTTTACCCGCAGACTGAGCCGCATCAACGTGGAAGACGATCTTACGTGAGCGACATAGTTCACCGATTGCAGAGATATCTTGGATGACACCAATCTCGTTATTTACATGCATGATAGAAACTAAAACAGTATCTTCGCGCATTGCAGCTTGTAGCTTGTCTAGATCGATGATGCCGTTTGCTTCAGGTTCAAGGTAAGTTACCTCAAAACCTTCACGTTCTAGTTGGCGACATGGATCAAGAACCGCTTTGTGTTCTGTTTTGCACGTGATTACGTGCTTACCTTTCTTCTCGTAAAAGTGCGCAGCACCTTTGATAGCAAGGTTATCTGACTCTGTAGCACCCGATGTGAAAACAATTTCACGTGGATCTGCATTCAGTAAATCGGCAATTTGCTCACGAGCATTATCTACTGATTCTTCTGCCTGCCAGCCGTAACGGTGTGAACGAGATGCAGGGTTACCGAAGTTACCGTCAATCGTCATACACTGAACCATTTTTTCAGCAACACGTGGATCGACTGGGCATGTAGCTGAATAGTCAAAATAAATAGGCAGTTTCATTTTCTACTCCAATGTAAAAACTGACCGCTAAGAGCGGGCATTGACACCGTGAGGTGCTGCACTAATCGTTGTAGTGCTCGTATTCTTATGTGCAAAACCATTATTAACCGCAAGATCGATATCTTGACGGTCAGAAGTTTCTAAAACTTCGTTATCTTTCATTAGCTCACCGAGCGTAATGTCATTTAAGAAGCTACTGATTCGGGAGCTTAAATCACGCCATAGGGTATGAGTTAAACAACGACTACCACCTTGGCAATCTGCTCGACCGTGACATTTAGTTGCATCAACGGATTCGTCCACTGCGGCAATCACAGTTCCGACAGCGATGTCGCTTGCTTCAGCACCTAAACGGTAACCGCCGCCAGGACCACGAACACTAGCAACTAAACCAGCTTTACGTAACTTAGAAAACAGTTGTTCTAAGTAAGATAACGATATGCCTTGTCGCTCTGAAATATCAGCCAGAGGAACCGGGCTTTTTTGCGAATGCAGTGCTACATCTAGCATAGCTGTTACCGCATATCTTCCTTTAGATGTAAGTTTCATATCACACCGTATCCACATTGTTTATGTGGTTGGAATTTTCCCATACTTGACTAAATTGGTCAAGTATTTAACTGACTAAATTAGTCAAGTATTCATCCTTGAATATTATGTGGGATTTATTTGTCGCTTTTGCTCTTCTCTATTGAAGTCAAAATACCACGTAGAGTGTTGATTTCTTGCAACTCTGGTCGTGCTCGGCTGAACATACGACGTAGCTTATTCATCACCTGACCAGGCTTATCCTTAGAGATAAATTGGGTCTCAATGATCACTTTTTCAAGGTGCTCATAGAACATTTCTAGCTCTTCGTGACGAGGGTATTCATCTTGTTGTTGTGGCTGATATTGGCTAGCCACCATATCAAGGTGTGCAACACGAACCTCGTAGCTCAGAGTCTGTACCGCCATCGCTAGATTTAATGAGCTGTACTCTGGGTTAGCAGGGATACATACGTGATAGTGACATTTCTGCAGTTCATCATTCGTTAAGCCAGTACGTTCACGACCGAACACCAATGCGACTGGGTACTCTTGACCTTCAACAGCAAATTTTTGTCCACACTCACGAGGTTCAAGCATAGGCCACTCAAGTGTACGTGAACGCGCACTTGAACCGACCACCAAGCCACAGTCTTTTACAGCTTCATCAAGCGTAGAAACAATGGCCGCATTTTCTGCGATGTCACCTGCTCCAGCAGCCAGTGCTAAGGTCTGCTCGTCAACTTCACATTGAGGGTCTACAAGAACTAATTGACTCAAACCCATCACTTTCATTGCGCGAGCTGCTGAGCCGATATTTCCCGAATGAGACGTACCGACCAGAACGACTTTTACATTGTCTAACATGCTATATGACACCACTTTAAAATTAATCGCGAGATATTAACACATAGCAAAGTAAAATGGTCAGACCCTTCGCGGAATGTGAATTCAAGAGTTCAAAAAACAACCACTTCCTTTTTACGGAAACTTTGGTATACTCGCCGCCGCTTTAAATTGTTCTTTAACATCTTGTGGGAAAAACCATATGCATCCAATGCTAAACATTGCGATACGCGCTGCGCGTAAAGCTGGCAACCATATTGCAAAATCTCTAGAAACAACAGATAAGATCGAAACGTCTTTGAAAGGTAACAACGATTACGTTACTAACATTGCTGAAGAAGCTGAGTACATGATCATTGAGACAATCAAAGCATCTTACCCAGAGCACAGCATTATTTCTGAAGAGAAAGGCCTAACTGAAGGTAAAGACTCTGACGTACAATGGATCGTTGACCCACTCGATGGCACCAACAACTTTGTAAAAGGTTTCCCTCACTTCTCTGTATCTATCGCAGTTCGCATGAACGGCCGTACAGAAGTAGCTTGTGTTTATGACCCAATGCTAAACGAGCTATTCACCGCTCAACGTGGCGCTGGCGCACAGCTTAACAACGCTCGTATGCGTGTTACTCAACTAAAAGACCTTCAAGGTACTGTTCTAGCGACTGGTTTCCCATTCAAGCAAAAACAACACTCTGAATCTTTCATGAAGATCATCTCTGGTCTATTCATCGACTGTGCTGATTTCCGTCGTACAGGCTCTCCTGCTCTTGACCTATGTTACCTAGCAGCAGGCCGTGTTGATGGTTACCTAGAACTAGGCCTTAAGCCATGGGATCTAGCTGCTGGCGATCTAATCGCTCGTGAAGCTGGTGCTATCATGACTGACTTTGCTGGCGGTACTGATTACATGACTTCTGGTAACGTTGTTGCTTCAAGCGCACGTGGTGTTAAGTCTATTCTTAAGCACGTTCGTGAGAACGCTAACGAAGGTATGCTGAAGTAATTCAGGCCTTACATTAACGCTCCCTGTTTCAAGGGCGCATAGAAATTCCAAAGCCTCGCTACTGCGAGGCTTTTTTGTACCTGCGATTCAAAGATACGAGCTACGAGCTACGAGCTACGAGCAGGATGTTTCTTAGTTACATTAAGTACAACTCACTTCGCCGATAAATTGCATTGAGCTTCCCCACAAATGCAGACGTAAAAAAACCGCTAGTTGCCTAGCGGTTTTTTGGTTTACCGAAACTTGTTAAGCCAAGGCCTAAGGCATTTCTTCAAACTCTTCACCTTCTTTTTCCACTTGTGGTGGCATTAGGTGCTCACGTGTAATACCCAACTTCATAGCCAGTGCTGATGCAACGTAGATAGAAGAGTAAGTACCAACCGTAATACCTAACAGAAGTGCGGTTGCGAAGCCGTGAATCATAGCACCGCCCTGTACAAACAGTGCGATAACTACGAATAGCGTTGTACCAGAAGTGATCAATGTACGGCTCAATGTTTGTGTGATTGAGTTGTTCAGTACTTCAGGCGCTTCACCTTTACGCATCTTACGGAAGTTCTCACGAATACGGTCGAATACAACGATGGTATCGTTGAGGGAGTAACCGACTACCGTTAGCAAGGCTGCTACGATGGTTAGATCCACCTCAATTTGCATTAGAGAGAACACACCAAGTGTGATGATAACATCGTGCGCAAGTGCTAATACCGCACCCGCAGCCAAACGCCATTCAAATCGCACTGATACGTAGATCAATATACAGATAAGAGAAACGATGATAGCAAGGCCACCAGCTTCTGTTAGTTCATCACCCACGTTAGGGCCTACGAACTCGATACGGCGCATTTCAACTTGCTCACCAGTACCGTCTTTAATAGCAGCCAGAATCTGGTTACCAAGCGTTTCGCCTGCAACACCGTCACGCGGGCGTAAACGAACCATAACCTCACGTGCCGACCCAAAGTTCTGTACCGTTGCATCTCCAAAGCCTTCAGCCTCTAGTGAGCTACGGATATCGGGTAGGTTTGCAGGTTGCTCAAAACCGACTTCAATCAGAGTACCGCCAGTAAAATCTAACCCCCAGTTCAACGATTTCGTTGTTAAGGTAAAGATGGCAGTACCAATCATCAAGATAGAAAACACAAAGGCAAATTTTGACCAACGCATAAAGTCGATCATTTTTTCTGCTTTTAGAATCTGAAACATATTAATTCCTAGCCTTAGATCGACAGTTTCTTAACGCGTTTACCACCATACATCAGGTTCACGATGCAACGTGTTCCGATAATAGCTGTAAACATTGAAGTCAAGATACCAATTGATAACGTTACCGCGAAACCTTTAATCGCACCGGTACCGACAGCAAATAGAATGATTGCTGTTAGTAGTGTGGTGATATTGGCATCGGCGATAGTGCTGAATGCGTTCGCGTAACCTTGGTGAATGGCTTGCTGCGGACTACGTCCATCTCGAAGCTCTTCACGTATACGCTCAAAGATCAGAACGTTGGCATCAACCGCCATACCGACCGTCAATACGATACCAGCAATACCTGGCAGGGTCATAGTCGCCCCCGGAATCATCGACATTACACCGATAATCAACACCAAGTTAGCCATTAGCGCAATGTTCGCAATAAGACCAAAGCTACGGTAGTAAAGCAGCGTGAATAGCATAACTGCAGCCATACCCCAAACCATCGCCATGATACCCATATCGATGTTTTGTTGACCCATAGATGGACCAATCGTACGTTCTTCTACAATCGAGATAGGCGCAATCAAAGCACCCGCACGCAGTAGAAGTGCCAAGTTATGAGCTTCAGCCGTTGAGTCGATACCAGTAATACGGAAGTTACGACCAAGCGCTGATTGAATTGTCGCTTGGTTAATGACTTCTTCGTGCTTACTTAGGATCACTCGGCCTTCAGGTGTTTTACGACCACTGTCTTTGTACTCTGCAAATACGGTTGCCATTAGCTTACCGATGTTCTTTTTAGAGAAAGCCGACATCTTGCTACCACCTTCGCTGTCTAACGAGATGTTAACTTGTGGACGACCATACTCATCAACACTAGAGCTTGCATCAGTAATACTTGAACCGCCTAAGATAACGCGCTTCTCAAGTACCACAGGACGACCATCACGATCTTGCTTGATCTCACTCCCCGCAGGAGCACGACCAGAAGCAGCTGCAGCTAAATCTGCACTGCTATCGACTTCACGGAATTCAAGAGTCGCGGTTGCGCCTAAAATTTCTTTAGCGCGAGCCGTGTCTTGAACACCTGGCAATTCCACTACGATACGGCTAGCACCTTGACGTTGAACCAAAGGCTCAGCTACACCAAGTTCGTTAACACGGTTACGTAGAATAGTAATGTTTTGCTCTACCGCGTAGTTGCGGATTTCTTGAAGGCGAGTTTCAGTGAAGTTAGCCACCAAAGAGAAACGACCGTTAGATGCAGAATCTACGAACGTCATATCTTGGTGTTGAGATTGCAGTAACGATTTCGCTTCAGCAAGCTGCTCTTCGTTACGCAGAAGCACTTCAACGGCATCTTTACCCGATGGGCGAATTGCACGGTAACGAATCTTTTCTTCACGAAGTTCGCTGCGGAACGCTTCTTCTTGTTGGCCAACGAGCTTTTCCATTGCAGCGTCCATATCCACTTCCATTAAGAAGTGAACACCACCACGTAGGTCAAGACCCAGTTTCATTGGTGCAGCACCAATAGATTCAAGCCAATCAGGAGTTGAAGCTGCTAAGTTTAAAGCAACGATAACGTCATCGCCTAGTGCCTCTGTGATGATATCACGGGCGCTAATTTGCGTATCTGTATCATTAAAGCGAACAAGAATGGAACCGTTTTCTAAAGCAACGGATTTAGTAGAAAGGCTCTCTGCTTCAAGAGCATTGGTGACAACATCCAGCGTAGACAGATCTACAGAGGCGCCACGCGCCCCTGTAACTTGAACTGCCGGATCTTCACCGTATATATTTGGAAGTGCGTATAGCGCAGTGATAGCAATGGCAAACACCACCATCAAATACTTCCATAACGGATAACGGTTTAGCACAGCGAGGATCCTCTAGCTGTTTATAGAGATTTCAGAGTACCTTTTGGTAGCACTGCTGTAACGAAGTCTTTTTTGATAACGACTTCGTTGTTTGCATTCAGTTCGATAGCAACGTAGTCGCTGTCTTCAGCAATCTTAGTGATCTTGCCAATTAGGCCGCCGCTTGTAAGAACTTCGTCGCCTTTGCCCATAGAAGACATAAGGTTCTTGTGCTCTTTAACACGCTTCGCTTGTGGACGGTAGATCATGAAGTAGAAGATCACAGCGAACATACCTAGCATGATAAGCATTTCGAAACCGCCGCCTGCTGGTGCACCTTCTGCTGCTGCGTGAGCTTGAGAAATAAACATTAAAAACATCCTCTATTATATTTTGGTAATTGTTTGTCTAATTGGGTTATATCCCTTTATTTTCAAGCCCCACCTCTTGGAAGAGAGATAGGACTCGCAAAAAAGAAATACTAAGATTCTTTGCCTAGTGGTGGCACTTCACGCCCCATTCTTGCGTAGAACTCTGCAACGAACTCTTCAAAGCGGTCTTCATCGATAGACTGACGAATGTCTGACATTACTCGTTGGTAGAAACGCAGGTTATGAATCGTGTTCAGTCTAGCACCTAGGATTTCGTTACAACGATCCAAATGGTGTAAGTACGACTTGCTGTAGTTCTTACAAGTGTAACAGTCACACTCTGAATCTAGTGGTGTTGTATCGGTTTTATGCTTCGCATTACGGATCTTGATCACACCTTCAGTCACAAATAGGTGGCCGTTACGTGCATTTCGCGTTGGCATTACGCAGTCAAACATGTCGATACCACGACGAACACCTTCAACCAAGTCTTCAGGTTTGCCTACGCCCATTAGGTAACGTGGCTTATCTTCCGGCAGTTGAGGACATGTGTGCTCAAGAATGCGGTGCATATCTTCTTTTGGTTCGCCTACTGCTAGGCCACCAACTGCGTAACCATCAAAACCAATTTCAGTTAGGCCTTTAACAGATACATCACGAAGGTCTTCGTACACACCACCTTGAACGATGCCGAATAGTGAGTTCGGGTTTTCAAGCTTGTCGAAGTGGTTGCGTGAACGCTCAGCCCAACGAAGAGACATCTCCATTGAGTCTTTTGCTTCTTTGTGTGTCGCTGGGTAAGGCGTACACTCGTCAAAGATCATGACGATATCTGAACCTAAATCTTTTTGGATTTCCATCGACTTCTCAGCGTCCATGAAGATCTTGTCACCGTTGACAGGGTTACGGAAATGAACACCCTCTTCAGTGATTTTACGCATTGCACCTAGGCTGAATACTTGGAAGCCACCTGAATCTGTCAGGATAGGACCGTGCCAGTTCATGAAATCGTGCAGGTCACCGTGCATTTTCATGATTTCTTGACCAGGACGTAACCATAGGTGGAATGTGTTACCTAATAGGATTTCAGCACCTGTGTCTTTTACTTCTTCAGGTGTCATACCTTTTACAGTACCGTAAGTACCTACGGGCATGAATGCTGGGGTTTCAACGGTACCGCGTTCAAACTGAAGTTGACCACGACGTGCGCCGCTATTAGTTTTTTTAAGTTCGTATTTTAATTTCACGAAGCCTCCAATATGCCAGAGAAACAATCTGACTGTTAATTCAGAACCTTAGGCCAAACAAAAGTTCAGTCTAGTGGGTTCTATGAGGAGCGGTCGCGTATTCCTTGCGAGAGATTAGACAGACACCCTGCCCGACTCCTAGCTTACTGCTAGCACCCGTAAATTTTTGTATCGCTTAAACCAGCTTAAATTAGCTCGTTTTCTTATTGATGAACATCGCATCGCCGTAGCTGAAGAAACGATATTCGCTCTTCACGGCGTGATCGTATGCGCCCATCACATTGTCGTAGCCAGCAAATGCACTCACCAACATAATCAGTGTTGATTCTGGCAAGTGGAAATTGGTAATCAAGCAATCCACCAACTGGTATTCGTAACCTGGGAAGATAAAGATTTCTGTGTCACCAAAGAAAGGAACTAACTCTGTGCCTTTATTACGTGCATCTTGCGCTGCACTTTCCAGTGAACGAACCGATGTTGTGCCAACCGCAATAATACGCCCGCCACGCGCTTTTGCAGCCGCTACGGCATCCACCACTTCTTGCGGTACTTCAACGTACTCAGCATGCATGTGGTGATCATTGATGTTGTCCACTTTTACGGGCTGGAATGTGCCAGCGCCAACGTGAAGCGTCACGTAAGCAAACTCAACACCTTTCTCTTTCATGCCAGCCATGAGCTTGTCATCAAAGTGAAGACCTGCTGTTGGCGCTGCAACCGCACCCGGCTTTTCGTTATAGACAGTCTGGTAGCGCTCTTTATCTGCATCTTCATCAGGGCGATCGATATAAGGAGGCAGTGGCATATGACCAACACTGTTAAGAATCTCTAATACGCTTTGATCAGAGGTGAAATGGATTTCAAATAACGCATCATGACGCGCCACCATTTCAGCTTCATACTCATCATTCTCACCAAGGAACAACTTAGTGCCCGGCTTCGGTGATTTAGAACAACGAACATGCGCAAGAATGCTTTTCTCATCGAGCATACGCTCAACCAGCACTTCAAGCTTACCGCCTGATGCCTTGCGACCGAATACACGAGCAGGAATAACACGAGTGTTATTAAAAACAACAAGATCGCCTGGTTCAACCAAGTCTAAAACGTCTTTAAACGAACCATCTGTCAGGTTGCCATTATTGCCGTCTAATTTAAGCAGGCGGCTTGCTGTACGCTCTTCTTGAGGGTAGCGAGCAATAAGTTCATCTGGTAGGTCAAAGTGAAAATCTGAAACTTGCATGTTTGTAGTCTTGTCTTAGTTGATGAGATTTGTGCTGTTGACGAATAATAAATCATGGTTGCAGATCAATCGTTACGGTAAGTCAATCGTTACCAGAAACACATCACAAACACGACTAAAAATTTCGCAGTGGGCTAGTATAGGCACACGAGCCGCAATAGCAAGGTTTACGGCAAGTGATTATTGTAAAGAGGCGTAAAATAATGCTACCCACTCATCGCTTCAAGTTAGATAATTAGTTGCATAAAACTGTTTCAAAAATGCGCCAGCTCTCAGTTATTTTTTAGATAAAAAACTATAGTGATAACAACAAATAAAAAAATAAGGAGGTTCGTATGATCAAGGTTGAAGATATGATGACTCGCAACCCTCATACTCTATTGCGCTCACACTCACTGGCCGATGCTAAACACATGATGGAAGCGCTTGATATCCGCCATATCCCAGTCGTTGATGCTGACAGAAAGCTACTTGGTGTTGTTACCCAACGAGACGTTCTCGCCGCTCAAGAATCCAGCCTACAAAATATCCCACAAGCTCAATCTTTTACTCTTGCCACTCCCCTCAATGACATTATGCACAAAAGCGTTATGTCGGTAGAACCGCGTGCAGGATTAAAAGAGTCAGCTATCTATATGCAGAAACACAAAGTGGGCTGCTTGCCTGTCGTAGAAAATTATGAATTAGTGGGTATTATTACAGACAGTGACTTCGTCACGATAGCGATCAACCTACTAGAACTACAAGAAGATGCGGAGCCAGAAGAAGTCGAAAATTAATCCACTTATTTTACTCGCAATAACCTCTGGAGCCTTTTTATCTAAGGCTCTTCACATATCTAAACTGAAACGCCTCTAAACCTCCCCTCTTTTTTAAAAAACTAGAAACTAGCTACTAAAAAACAAGAATATCAACAACCTACTTTACACATCATTCTTAGATGTAAAAATATAGTGAAACAGCACTATTTATTAATATATTTATCATTAAAATGATAACGAATTATTAAGAATAAAAAAGCGGCTTCACTAGGAAATATATTTATGAGTTTAAAGAAATTGCTGTCCTTGGGTTTTGGTGTGATTCTCACGCTAATTTTGGTTATTTCAATCGTTGCTTCATTACGCTTTTATCAATCGAGTGATGGGTTTAATAGCTACCGTTCCCTTGCATTGACCAGTGTCTCGACAGGGCGAATCCAAGCCAACATACTGGAAGCTCGTTTGTCTGCACTTAAATATATTAAGAACCCGATTCCTTCACATATATCTGAATTGAGTAGACGTATCACAGCATCAAATCAATTGATCGATGACCTACTAAACTCTCGCTTTGACAACCTGAACAAAAGTGAATTTCTAATGATAAAGAAGCAGCTTGAGCAATACAGCCATGGCTTTAGCAAAGTTGTTCAATTGGTCAATACGGAAAATAATCTAGTTCAAGAAACTTTAGACCCATCAGGTATCGATATGCGAAAAGCAGTAACGAACTTGATGCTCCAAGCTTCAGTCGAAGAGGATTTAGAGGTTGCCGCAAGTTCAGGGGAACTTCAACAGCATGTCTTACTATCAAGATTGTACGCCTCTAAGTTTTTGGCCAGCAATAAAACAGAAGATGCTCAGCGTGCTGAAAAAGAGCTGTCCTCTGCAGCATTAATAGCAAAAGCTATCGAATCGCAGTTAATGTCGATGGAGCAAATCGGCCACCTAAACGACTTTACTAATGCTTCCAAAATTTATCGCTCCACATTTTCGAAGGTCGCTAACACAATAAACGAGCGCAACAGCATCATTACAGAGACACTTGATCTTGCTGGTATCAATGCGGCTAAAACCATTGAAGAAATCAAACTATCGACACAAGCAAAACAAGATTCTGTCGGGCCTAGTATGGTCGAGCGATTTTCTAGTGCTCAGTGGGTTCTCGGCGTTCTTTCTATTATTGTTGTAGCGGCTTCCCTGAGTATTGCCATCTCAATTTACCGCAGTGTTTGGAAGGTAGTAGGAGGAGAGCCGAGTGATATCCAATCAATTGTTGCTGAGGTTGCTTCTGGTGATCTTTCTAAGCAGATCCCAATTACAGGTAAAGAAACCGGTATATACGCTAACACTTTAGCGATGCGCCAGGAACTGCGCCGAATCATTGATGGTTTCCACCAAATTTCAGACAACGTTTCAGCAGCCTCAGTTGAGCTAGCCGCAGTGATGAGTCAGACCGAAGGAAATGCCAAACAAGAACTGAGTCAAATGGAACAAATAGCAACCGCTATCAATGAGCTCTCCAGTACTGCAAATGAGGTTAGTCAAAATGCGGCTAGCGCTGAGAATGCAGCAACCGGCGCAACTTCCAATGTAAAAGAGGGGGGCGTTTCACTCGATAGATCCGATGATATTTCTCGCAAGGTTGAAGACTCGATCGAAGAGACATCAAACATTGTCAATCAACTGCAAGAGTACTCAGTGGAGATCGGCACTGTTATTGAAGTGATCAACGCCATATCGGATCAAACTAACTTGCTAGCGCTAAACGCAGCCATTGAAGCGGCTCGAGCTGGCGAGCAAGGAAGAGGTTTTGCAGTGGTTGCTGATGAGGTTCGTTCTCTGGCCGCTAAAACACAACAGTCAACTATCGACATTCAAGAAATAATATCTCGACTTCAAGCACAAGCGAAAGATGCTAATCAATTCATGCAATCTAACCTGTCGCTAGCCGTGGAGTCTCGTCATTACAGCGAACAGCTTAGAACTGCATTTGCATCAATCACTGAATCCGTTGGCCTGATTTCAGATATGAATACACAAGTCGCGACAGCATCTGAAGAGCAGTCTGGGGTCACACAGGACATTTCACAAAATGTTTCTTTAACCTTTGATATTGTCCACCAAAATGTCTCTGGAATCGAGCAAAGCAAACAAGCAAGTGAAGAGCTGTCTTCATTAGCTGTGAAACAAAAAGACTTACTGAGCTTTTTCAAAATATAACGTTATAAACGCCACTATTGTGGCGTTTTTCTTATCGAATGACGTTACAAAAAGATCGACTTAACTCACCGCTCAAAATTAGGTTTGATGCTTCAATATTGTCTACAACAATTCAGAAACCACATCGGCTAATTGGTGAAATGTTTCACGACGCGAAGAGCTTGGGCGCCATACAAGGCCAATATCGCGGTAGGCCTTTTGACCTGGCGGATCGATAACCACGAGATTCTGATTCTCAAGCAAACCGTGATCGATAGCCATCTGAGGAATAAAGGTGGTTCCTAAGCCATTTGCCACCATTTGCACTAGTGTGTGTAAGCTTGTTGCAGTGAACGGGTTGATCTTCTCTTTATCGGTTAACTTACAGGCTGACACTGCATGCTCTGTTAAACAGTGTTCATTCTCTAACAAGAAAACAGATTCGTCTGGCAGATCATCATATTTTATAGGAACACGAATCCCATCAGCTTGATTACGACTGATCACCATTCTAAAAGGATCTTGCCCAACAACTTTACTCTCCATGTTGTCGATATCAACAGGCAGGGCCAGAATTAATACATCCAGCTCGCCATGGCGCAGCGCAGCTAATAGGTTAGTTGTCGTGTCTTCACGTAACAGCAAGTTCAACTGTGGGAAGCGTTGATTCGCTTCTTGTACCAAATCGCATAATAGGAACGGGGCAATAGTAGGGATACATCCCAGCCGCAGCTGACCTTGCATCGTATCGCCATTACACAAACTACCAAGCTCGACTAAGTCTTGCCCTTTCGCCAATAGCTCTCGACCATGCTTCACCACCAGCTCACCCGCTTGAGTAAAAACTAATGGGCTCTTTTTATCTTTCTTCTCATAAAGAGGGCAACCAATCAGCTCCTCTAAATTTTGAATACCTTTACTTAATGTAGATTGACTGACGAAACAGCGATCAGCTGCATCACTAAAGTGACGAGTTTCGTGAAGCGTAACAAGATAGTGAAGTTGCTTAAGACTTGGCCATTTATTCATGAAATTACTTTGTAATATGAGTAGGATAAATTAGGTAAAGGTCATCAGACCTAAGGACTGGGCAAAGAATAAGCTCATCGTTTTTTTCGATTAACTTAATCTATTTAATTCGCTTTTTTCTATAGTACATATTGTACTATAGTTTGTCCCGTAGAAACGGAGCCCAAACAAAGATGTGTTGGGCCAACTAATTTTTAGGAGATTCCAAATGGTACTAGTAGGTCGTCAAGCCCCTGACTTTACTGCAGCAGCTGTTCTAGGTAACGGTGAGATCGTTGATAACTTCAACTTCGCAGAATTCACTAAAGGTAAGAAAGCGGTAGTTTTCTTCTACCCACTAGACTTCACTTTCGTTTGTCCTTCAGAGCTAATCGCTTTCGACAACCGTCTAGAAGATTTCCAAGCTAAAGGCGTTGAAGTAATCGGTGTTTCTATCGATTCACAATTCTCTCACAACGCATGGCGTAACACCGCTATCGCTGACGGCGGTATCGGTCAAGTTAAATACCCTCTAGTTGCTGACGTTAAGCACGAAATCTGCAAAGCATACGATGTTGAGCACCCAGAAGCAGGTGTTGCTTTCCGTGGTTCTTTCCTAATCGATGCTGACGGTCTTGTACGTCACCAAGTAGTTAACGATCTTCCGCTAGGTCGTAACATCGACGAAATGCTACGCATGGTAGACGCACTAAACTTCCACGAGAAGAACGGTGAAGTTTGTCCTGCACAATGGGAAGAAGGTAAATCAGGTATGGACGCATCTCCAAAAGGTGTTGCAGCATTCCTATCTGAGCACGCTGACGACCTAAGCAAGTAATTACCTCTTAAGCCCGAACTCAACACGGGTTAATGGTTGGATGAATCTCTTTAAAGAGAAATAAGCATAAGCTAATAGCGCAAAGCGCACCGCCAATCAGTTAAGAAGTAAAGTCTTATTCAAAGCCCGAAGTTAACGCTTCGGGCTTTTTGTTTTCCTCTATCCAACATCAATGATCCCACGCCATTTACCTAGCCATGAATTGAGGTAACCGCAAGACCAAACTTTACCCCTATTTTCCTCTGTTACCATCTATTCAAAATCGCATCTAGATTGCTATTATTTGATCAATATCTTTTTGAACGGATAAATATGATGAACACTGAAATTGAAGTGTGTATTGATAACTTAGAATCCTTACACAATGCCTTGTCTGGCGGAGCAAATCGAATTGAGCTTTGCTCCTCACTCGCTTTAGGTGGACTAACGCCGAGCTTTGGAATGATGAAGCAAGCCGCTCAGATTTCATCGGTTCCGGTATACGCTATGATACGCCCACGACAGGGCGACTTCATTTTCGATGACGACGATATGCTCTGCATGTTGGAAGACATTGAAGCGAGCTCTAAAGCAGGATTGAATGGAGTGGTGCTAGGAGTATTAATGCCTAACGGAAGTATTGATATGCCGAAAATGCAGCAACTGGCAGACAAAGCACACTCCTTAGAACTAGGAATCACTTTCCACAGAGCCATTGATAATAGCTCTGATTACCAAACGGCGTTAGAACAAATTATTTCACTTGGATGTGAAAGAGTCCTAACATCCGGGCTTGCTGTTAATGCCGAGCAGGGAGTCAATGTATTGGCAGACATGGTCACACAAGCGAATGGTAGAATCGATATCATGGCAGGCGCTGGCGTAAACGCGACTAACGCTAAAGTGATTCAAAGCACCACCCAAGTACCCGCACTTCACCTTTCAGGGAAATCCACAAGAGCTAGCCGAATGGAAAACGGCTCGTCCGCTCAAATGGGGAGTGATGATATTGATGATTACCAGATTCCTGTCACTGACGCCAACAAGGTATTTGATGTGAGGGTCGCTTTAACGATTAAAGAGTAATAACCACTAACATAAGTCGAAGAGTACCAAATTGCCGAATCTCACTCATGCCATATTAAGTTCAGTACGGTCACTGCCAACTGTCGGTTTAAGTCGTATGGGAAGCACTTTTCGAAGAGACGAGTTCAATCTATTTTAGTGCGTCATCTAGGCTTTGTTCACCTAGATGTCGAACATCTTTTCCCTTAACAAAATAGATAATATATTCGCAAATATTTTGGCAACGGTCGCCCACTCGTTCAATAGCACGAGCTGACCACATAACCTGTAAGATAATAGGTATATTCTTCGGCTCTTCCATCATGTAAGTCATTAGCTGACGAATTACAGCTTCGTATTCAGCGTCTAGCTTATCATCAAGCTTATGTACTTCAGCCGCGGCATCAACATCCATACGTGCAAATGCATCCAATACCTGATGGAGCATAGTTATCGCTTGACGACAAAGAGGCTCTAAAGAAACATGAAACTTCTGGTCTTTGGCTGAGGGGGCCTCTATCGCGCCTTGCGCTATTTTAGAAGCGACATCACCAATTCTTTCCAAATCAGTAATCGTTTTGATGATCGCCATAATCAAACGAAGGTCTTTTGCGGTGGGCTGACGCTTAGCAATAATACGGGTGCATGCCTCATCGATAGACACTTCCATCGCATTCACTTTATGATCGTCACGAATCACTTTCTTAGCCAGTTCAACGTCATCTCTGTGAAGCGCTTGCATTGCAAATGAAAGTTGCTGTTCCACGAGCCCACCCATGGTGAGTACGTGAGTACGGATCGACTCTAATTCGACGTTAAATTGCCCTGAAATGTGGCGACCGAAATGCATATCAGCTCCTTGCAAAGAAATAAATCAAACCGTTTATATAGAGTGGTTTAACTCTAGGTGGCACCAACTCAAAAGTTAACCGTACCTACCTGTAATGTAGTCTTCTGTTTGATTTTTCAATGGCGACGTAAATATTGAGTCCGTATCTGAGTACTCGATCAATTTCCCCATATGAATGAAAGCAGTATGGTCACTAACACGAGCAGCCTGTTGCATGTTATGAGTCACGATGACCACGGTATATTGTGTTTTTAGCTCGTTGATTAACTCTTCAATAGTCAAAGTAGAAATTGGATCCAAGGCCGATGTTGGCTCATCTAGCAAAAGTACTTCCGGTTCAATCGCAACCGCTCGAGCAATAACTAATCGTTGCTGTTGGCCGCCAGATAAACCAAAGGCATTCTCATGCAAACGATCTTTTACTTCATCCCATAACGCCGCTGCGCGTAATGAACGCTCAACCGCATCATCAAGATCACGACTATTACTCAGACCTTGCAGCCTCAACCCATAAACCACATTCTCATAGATGGATTTAGGGAAAGGATTCGGGCGTTGAAATACCATACCAACACGACGTCTTAAGGTCGCTACATCAACCTTAGGATGATAAACATTGTTTCCGTACAACTTCACTTTGCCGGAGACTTTGCAGCCTTCAACAAGATCGTTCATACGGTTAATACAGCGAAGCAGTGTCGACTTTCCACAACCCGAAGGACCGATAAAAGCCGTCACCTGCCCTTTAGGTATTGTCATCGAGATATCATCAAGTGCCTGCGCTTCTTTGTAGTATAGGTTCAGCCCTTCAATCGAGATGGCTGTTTGCTCTTCAGTTAGGTTGTGCACATCTAAAGGTGCTTGATAACCCAAGGTTTCATTAATTGAGAACATCTTAATCTTGTCCTAAGGTTCGGTACTTTTCACGCAAGTTATTTCGAATATTAATCGCGGTCAGGTTCAACCCAACAATCACAGTAACCAACAAAAATGATGTCGCATAAACTAGGGGTCTTGCCGCTTCTATGTTTGAGGTTTGAAAACCCACATCATAAATGTGAAAGCCCAAATGCATAAATTTTCTGTCGAGATGCACATATGGGAACTGAGCATCGACCGGTAAGCTCGACGCTAATTTCACCACACCCACTAGCATTAATGGCGCCACTTCTCCCGCAGCACGTGCTACAGCCAGAATAAGCCCGGTAATAATCGCAGGGCTCGCCATCGGTAAAACGATACGCCACAAGGTTTCAGACGGGGTTGCCCCCAAAGCGAGAGAACCATGCCTCACAGAACTCGGGATTCGCGTTAACCCTTCCTCCGCGGTCACAATCACTACAGGTAATGTTAACACAGCCAGAGTCAATGCTGACCACAACAAGCCTGGTGTACCAAATGTCGGCGCTGGTAAACGCTCCGCGTAGAACAACGAATCTATAGAACCACCAATGGTGTAAACAAAAAAGCCTAAACCAAATACACCATAAACGATGGATGGCACACCCGCTAAGTTAATAACCGCAATGCGAATCAAGCGAGTTAGCGCATTGTTTTTTGCGTATTCATTTAGATAAATCGCGGCAATGACACCAAGTGGCATAACGACAATCGACATGATCAGCACTAAAAGTACCGTACCGAAAATCGCAGGGAACACCCCCCCTTCAGAATTGGACTCCCTAGGTTTTTCAGATAAGAACTTCCAGACCTGCTCACACCAATGCAGCACTTTCTCTGGGTAGGTCATCTGATTTGGGAACCAAAAGTCTAAGATCTCACTCAGCGGAATCTCAACAACTTTGCCCGTCATATCTTCAACCATCAGAGTATCGAGGTTGAGCTGTTGTCTTAAAGAATCGAGTTGATATTCTCCCGAGGCGAGTTCACTTCTTAAAGCCAAACGTTTAGACTCGAGCTCTTGTCGCTCTGTATCTGACAGGTTGTCATTGAGCTCTTTTTTACGCTTTTCTAAACGTAATTGCTCTAACGCCCAACTTGTTGTGCGGACTGTTTGGTTAACGATCTTTTTAATTTCATCACGCAGCGTGTCGGCGTGAGTTAAGCCTTCAACCAGTTCTTTCTCGATATCATCGGTTAGAACACCGTCAGCACTCCTAAAGCCAACCGGCTTTCCGAAGAAGTACCCACCGCGGCTACGCTCGATCACAGCCCACTCTTCTGGTGTGGTTGGTTCTTTAAGGTTCACCTCAAGAATAGATACGAAATCCGCAGGGTACAGTTCGCGGTTAGCAATTTTGATACTAAGACGTCGAACTGCCCCTTTATCAATAATCTCTTGCGGCAACTTCTTATCTTGCACATTCGACAGTTGTTCAACCGGAATGTATTTACGATCATAGAGTTGACCGATTAAACGGTTCTTTGCCATCTCTTGATGCTGAAATGGCACATTTGCAAGACTTTCTGTTTCATTCACTTGCCATTGGTACAGGGGCGCAGGCCAGAAATAGGTTAACCCTTTCCAGCCAATAAATAAGATCAGGCCAAGTACCGACAGCATACTAATACTAACGGCACCACCAGTTAACCATATCCAAGGAGATCCCGATTTAATCCACTTAAACATGAAGAAGCTCTCTTACTGGTTGCGATTGACGATTCTGATAAAAATTATAAAGCACGGTATTTATCTCGCAGCCTTTGTCTTACCCATTCCGCAATCGAGTTCACGGCGAAGGTAAAGACGAATAGAAGTAACGCAGCTAGGAACAACAATCTAAAGTGAGGGCTGCCAACCTCTGATTCAGGAAGCTCAACAGCAATCGTCGCAGATAGCGTTCGCATCCCCTCAAGAATATTCCAATCCATGATAGGCGTATTACCGGTCGCCATCAGCACGATCATGGTCTCACCAACCGCTCTACCCAACCCCATCATGATTGCAGAGAAAATTCCGGGACTTGCAGTAAGCAGCACAACATAAATAAGGGTTTGCCAAGGTGTGGCGCCTAGCGCCAAAGAACCATCCGACAAGTGCTTAGGCACCGAGAAAATAGCGTCTTCTGCGATAGTGAAAATGGTTGGGATAACAGCGAAGCCCATCGCGAACCCAATCACAAGAGCGTTACGTTGGTCAAAATCGATCCCATGGTGGTTTAAAAAGAGCTTGATATCACCAGCAAACAACAACGATTCAATTTTCCCACCCAAGTTAAGCACGATCACAGTGGTCACAATCAAAACAGGAACCAGAATCAGTGCATGCCAACCATTAGGAAAACGGCTCACCCAATCGTGTGGTAAGCAGTACCAAATTAAACCAACAACCAACGTGCTAAGAGGTAGCACCAATAACAGTGAGACAATAGCAGTTAAATGCGTTTCCACGATAGGAGCAAACCACAAACCCGCTACAAACCCGATGATAACTGTCGGCAATGCTTCCATTAATTCAATCGAAGGTTTTACCACTCGACGCATCTTTGGAGTCATAAAGTAAGCGGTGTAAATAGCGCCAAGTACCGCAATAGGCACCGCGAACATCATCGCAAACAGTGCGGCCTTAAGTGTGCCAAAAGTCAGAGGAACTAAGCTGAATTTCCCTTCAAAATCATCATTTGCCGAAGTGGACTGCCACACATATTGAGGCTCTGGGTAGCTCTCGTACCAAACCTTTTGCCATAACGATGAAAAAGATATCTCTGGGTATGGATTATCGACTAAAGCAAGACTAATAACGCCATCACTCAGTGTCGCGAGGTGAAGTTCATTCGCAGACATGGCCGCGAGTTGTGGCGACTTCTTATAAGCTTTCTCAAACAGAGATAACTTTTCACTGGTCGTATAGTGGCTTTGAATCGTGCCATTCTGATAGAAACTGTAAAAGCCTTTGCGATACGTATCAGGCAGTAAGAATTGAACCTCTGAAGGCAGCTTAAAGTCTCGAATGTGAGTCAAGTTACGCTGCTCATTGCTCAATACATCAAACCATTGAGAGACTCGCCCATCAAAATGACTCACGAGCAGAGAATAAGCACCGGACAACAAGTCAATACTCTTAACGGAATGCAGCTCATCACCTAAACTTAAGTCGATCACTTCCCTAACCGAGAACTCGTTCGCTCCCGTGGTTAAAATCGTAAGATCAGAGGCGTTTCGAAGGTATAGAGTGTGCCCGTTAGGCGTCATTAAAAGCTGGTCTTGCAGTCCAAACTCTTTAGATAACCATTGTGAGTTGACCTCTGAATACTCACCAGTCAATGACGCTTGGTACCATTTTATTAGAATGCGGTTATTGGACAGCTGAGCCACCAGCGTCAGAAGACTATTGTCGGTCGCAAATGTTAGCTTTTCAACGCTCAAGCCACTACTCAAAGCGATGTCATCTAAAAATTCAAACGGTTTACCGTTGAGTTGAAGGTAGTTGATGCGAGGGCTATCAGCTTGACCTTTTCTTACGGCAAGAGGCTTTAAGAACTTCGGCTGAAACAACTGCACTTGGCCTTGGCGATTAGCAAAGGCGAACCAATTGTCTGAGGGCGCGCTTCGAGCAAACGCAACCGAGTCTTCAATAATTGACGCTGAGAAGTATGGAGTCGATTGAGTATTATCAAGAGTCCAATAATCTACCGAACCATCGCGATCGATCACTAAAGCATGTTGACCATATTCATCGATCGTCATTGTAATTGGATCTTGCACTATCACAGGTTGGACTTTTTGATCTGTCTCTAAACTTGAGTCAGCAAAGATAGGAAGAATAACCATCGCTAGGTAAATAAAGATAAGAACCAGTGCCGCCAATACGCTAACACCACCTAACGTCACTGCAAAACGCATAAGACGGTCTTTCAACCATCTTTTTTTATCTCGTTTTTTCAATGAAATTTCGGCTGCGGTCATCTGTCTATCTACCTTTTTTGAGCTAATATCATAATATTTCGTTTACATGACAATTATATTACAACTCACATTAAACAACTGAAAAGAATAGTAAGTTTTGTTGAAACTGTAGAGTGAAATAATACCGTAACAAAAACAGCATACTCTGCTCATTTTTACAATTTGAGTAATCTCACACTCTTTAAGATGTCTAGGATGGATTATGAACGCTGAAAAACTCTATATAGAAAAAGAACTCAGTTGGCTCTCCTTTAACGAGAGAGTTTTACAAGAATCAGCGGACAAAACGGTGCCTCTTATCGAAAGAGTGCGATTTCTTGGGATCTTTTCTAATAACCTAGACGAGTTTTACAAAGTTCGATTCTCTGACGTTAAACGTCGTATTTTGATCAACCAAGAACGTGGGATCCACGATAACTCAAAGCATTTGCTTACCAAGATGCAAACCAAAGCGTTTAAGCTAAACCAGCGTTTTGATGAACTCTACAATGAGCTTATTCTAGAGATGGCAAGGCGACGAATTTTCTTGGTCAACGAGACGCAACTGAATGACCCTCAAAAGAAATGGATAAGAAAATACTTTAAGAAAGAAGTACTTCCACACATTACTCCCCTTTTGATGACCGACGAGATTAATGTGCTTCAATTCTTAAAAGATGAATATGCCTACCTGACCGTCGAACTTCAAAAAGAGCAGCAATCCAAATACGCCGTCATAGAGATACCGACCGATCACCTTCCGCGCTTTGTCATGGTTCCAGAGCAGAAAGGAAAGCGCCGCAAGACGATCATCTTACTTGATAATATCATCCGATACTGCATTGATGACCTATTTAAAGGCTTTTTTGAATACGATCAACTCAACTGTCACGCGATGAAAATGACACGTGATGCCGAATACGATCTTAGTCATGAAGTCGAACATAGTTTGCTAGAGCAAATGTCGGAAGGTGTCGCTCAAAGGCTCAGTGCAATGCCTGTGCGTTTTGTTTACGAACACACAATGCCGAAAAATATGCTGGATTTCTTGTGTGGAAAATTAGGGATCTCTAACTACGACAACCTGATTCCTGGTGGTCGTTACCATAATTTTAAAGATTTCATTGGTTTCCCGAATGTTGGTCGTGAATACTTAGAAAACAAGCCGTTACCACCTATGTCATGCGCCGACTTTGATGGGTTTGATAACAGTTTTGATGCCATCAAGAATCAAGACATCTTGTTAAACTATCCATACCATACCTTTGATCACATAGCTGAGTTGGTTCGTCAGGCTTCATTTGATCCAAAAGTCATCGGTATCAAGATCAACATCTATCGTGTAGCAAAAAACTCTCAGTTAATGAACTCGTTGATTGATGCGGTTCACAATGGCAAAAACGTAACTGTGGTGGTTGAACTTCAAGCTCGATTCGATGAGGAAGCCAATATCGAATGGTCAAAAATTCTAACTGACGCTGGCGTTCACGTAATCTTTGGTGCTACAGGTTTGAAGATCCACTCTAAGTTACTTCTTATCAGCCGCCGAGAAGGTGAAGAAATCACTTATTACGCGCATATCGGTACGGGTAACTTCCATGAAAAGACAGCAAGAATTTACACAGACTTCTCACTGCTCACCGCCGATCAAGAGCTAACTAACGAGGTGCGTAATGTCTTTGGGTATATTGAGAACCCTTACCGCCCTGTAAAGTTTGACCACTTAATTGTGTCGCCACGTAATTCACGTAAAAAACTTTACCGTCTTATCGATACAGAAACTGCCAATGCCAAGTCCGGCAAGAAAGCAGAAATCACATTGAAGGTGAACAACTTAGTCGACAAAGGGCTGATCAACAAACTTTATGGTGCAAGCAATGCTGGAGTCAAAATTCGTATGATCATACGAGGTATGTGCTCACTGGTTCCGGGAGTAGAAGGCATCAGCGAGAACATTGAAATCATCAGTATCATCGACCGATTCCTAGAGCACCCACGCGTTTTGATTACACATAACGATGGCGACCCTAAGGTGTTCATCTCATCGGCGGATTGGATGACACGAAACATCGACCACCGTATTGAAGTCGCAGCGCCGATCCGTGATGAACGTTTGAAACAACGCATCATCGACATTGTAAATATTCATTTTACCGATACAGTTAAAGCAAGGTGGATAGACAAAGAGATGAGCAACGCTTACGTCCCTCGTGGTAACCGTAAAAAACGCCGCTCACAAGTCGCCATCTATGATTACCTCAAGCAGGTAGAGAAACAGACTCGAAAAGCTAGGGAACAACAATCTCACGATGAGCCAAGCTAAAAAAACCAAGGCCAATACGCCAGAAGAATCCAGTAATACCGGCTCACTTGAGGCGGTATCCCCACCACCTATCAAACACGTTGCAGCCATCGATTTAGGCTCTAATAGCTTTCACATGGTTGTGGCTAAAGTCATAGGGCAAGAATTGCAACTTGTCAGCCGACATAAGCAAAGAGTCAGACTTGGCTCTGGCCTCGATGACCAATCAAACCTAAGCAATGCAGCCATCGAGCGTGGTTTAGAGTGTCTCGCTATGTTTGCCGAGCGCTTACAAGGCTTTGAAGTCGAAAACGTTCGTATTGCTGCCACCCACACACTCCGCCAAGCAAACAACGCTCATATTTTTATCCAGCGTGCTCGTGAGGTGCTTCCTTTTCCTATCGAAGTAATTCCCGGGGAAGAAGAAGCGCGACTTATCTATTTAGGCGTAGCTCACACACAGCCAGAGTCAGACTCCAAGTTAGTCATTGATATTGGCGGCGGCAGTACTGAGTTGATTATCGGTCAAGGGTTTGAAGCGAAGCTCGTCAACAGCAAACAGATGGGCTGCGTAAGCTTCACTCAACGATACTTTTCGAATGGAAAACTCTCCCGCAAGAACTTCTCCAAGGCCATCATTGCGGCTCAACAACGCCTAGAACCTCTTGCCGCTAAATATAAAAAGAAAGGCTGGGATGCCGCTCTTGGCTCTTCAGGAACCATCAAAGCAATCAAAGAAGCCTTAGTCGGAATGGGCTATGAAGATGCCATTATCACTGAAAAACGATTAGGCCATTTAATTGATGTGTTGTGTGAAAACGACAGTATTGAAGAGATAAAACTCAAAGGATTGGCTGAAGAGCGCCAACCCGTCTTTGCTGGCGGAGTAGCTATTCTCACTGCGATATTCATGGCTCTTTCAGTCAAAGAGATGCACTTTTCAGACGGTGCGCTTCGTGAAGGCTTGCTCTATGAGATGGAAGATCGCTTTCAGCGTTCGGACATTCGCATGCGAACTACAGAAAACCTAGCAGCCAAGCACTCCGTTGACTTCGATCACGCAACTCGCGTAAAAGAGCAAGCCAGCGAGTTCTTACATCAGCTCTGCGATGAACTGTGCATTAAGAAAAAAAGTCAGCTTTTTGAACTCCTCGAATGGAGTGCTCTATTACACGAGGTCGGACTGAGTATCAGCTTCTCAGGCTTCCATAAGCACTCTGCGTATCTTCTTGAGCATACCAATATGCCAGGCTTTAACAGCGAGCAACAAATGGTCATGTCGATATTAGCTCGCTTCCAGCGCAAAGCCCTTAAGCTTCAAGACATGCCTGAACTGAATTTGTTTAAGAGTAAGCACTTGATCAGCTTAATTCGCATATTACGTCTATCCATCATTCTCAATGGTCAACGCAACGACTCTCCACGCCTAGAAACACGCATTGAGGTCATCGAGAAAGATCATTGGAAGGTTTGTGGTGCAGACGATGCTTGGCTTGATGAGAATAAGTTATTAGCGGCGGACTTAGCCGCAGAACAGGAACTGTGGAGTAATGCTGAATGGCAACTAAGCTTCGATGATAATCAAAAAGCGTAATTGCCAATCGGGAGATCAAAGCCCTACTTTTGCGAGTTCTTGTTGAGCGTACTCGTGAGGGATTGAAACATAGCCGTCTTTTTCCACCAACTCTTGACCCTGTTTAGAAAAGATAAAGGTTAAGAACTCTTGCTCGACTGGAGAAAGCGGCTTGTTTGGATGTTTGTTCACGTAAACATACAAGAAACGCGAAAGCGGATAAGCGCCACTTAGGATGTTTTCTCTTGTTGCGTGTACATATTGATCACCCGTCTTAACCACAGGCACCTGTCTCACACCCGCAACACGATAGCCAATGCCTGTGTATCCAATGCCGCTGATCGACAAAGCAACAGATTGAACAACAGAAGCTGAACCCGGCTGCTCATTGACTCGATTCTTGAAATCACCGCCACACAAAGCATTCTGCTTAAAGTAACCATAAGTACCAGACACCGAGTTTCGCCCAAACAGTTGGAAGCGATGCTTTGCCCAAGGTTGTTTAATACCTAACTCTCGCCAATTTTCGATATTCCTAACACCACCGCAGCGTAAAGTCTCCGAGAAAATGCCATCTACCTGACGGAAGTTGAGCCCTTTGATCGGGTTATCTTTGTGTACGAACACGCCAATCGCATCGATAGCGACTCTGAGCGCGGTAGGCTTATAGCCATGCTCTCTTTCGAACGCTTCAATTTCTCGTAAGCGCATCGGACGACTCATTGGTCCAAGGTGAGCTGTACCTTCTGTTAAAGCTGGAGGGGCCGTAGCCGAGCCAGAAGCTTGGACCTGAGCATTCACGTTCGGATAGTAAGATTTGAACTCTTCAACCCACAACGTTGTCATGCCCGCTAAGGTATCTGAACCTACCGACAACAAACTTCCCGAAATACCTGGAACCTTGGAATAATCGGGAAGAGGCTTGACGCTCTGTTCCGCATAAGCAGTGTGAACCAAAGCAAATGCTAACAACGAACTGGCTAAGAAACGCACCCTGCGTACTAAAGCAATCATGATACAGTTAGTCGGTTTGGTAACGTGAAATGGAAACGGCTACCAACACCCACTTCACTTTGAATTTCTAAATGGGAATCATGATGACTTAGCGCATGCTTAACGATAGCGAGCCCTAAACCACTGCCGCCGGTATCACGTGAACGCGCCTTATCGACCCGATAAAAGCGCTCTGTCAGTCTATGTAAGTGTTGAGGTTCAATACCATCTCCAGTGTCTGACACATCCAAACACGCGCCTTGACTGGTCTGGTACCAACGAACCCTAACCGTAGCGCCCGGTGGTGTGTATTTCACCGCGTTATAAACCAGATTCGATATCGCACTTCTCAACTGGTCTTCATCGGCTAATACTCGTAAACTCGTATCGATATCAAACTCAAGTTTGTGCCCACAGTCACCACTTAAGCTCGCCGCTTCTTTTTCAAGAACTTCGAGCATCGCCGGTACATTGACTACTTCGTCTAGCTCGTGCATTGGCGCCGCTTCTATTTTTGAAAGAGTCAGTAGTTGGTTCACCAAACTGTTCATGCGATTCAATTGTTCTGTCATCACACCATGCGCCTTGGTCCACATCGGGCCGACGATCATGTCTGGATCTTCCGTCATTTCAAGATAACCTTGAAGTACGGTCATTGGAGTGCGCAATTCGTGAGAAACGTTAGCAAAGAAGTTACGACGCATGCCTTCTAGCTGTTTTAGTTGAGTCACATCACGCACCACCATCAGGTGTTCACCCTCGGTATAAGGCACAATACGTAACTCAAGCATACGCTCCACGTTCAGAGGCGAAGGCATCTCTAATGGCTCAGAGAAATCTTGCTTGTTCAGATATTTAATAAAGTCTGGCGTACGAATCAGATTCGAGATCGGTTGCCCAGAATCGTCCGGCCAACGAAAGCCCAACAAATATTGAGCGAGCTTGTTACACCAAACAATATTCCCTTCACCGCGAAACACCACAACGGCATCGGGTAAAGATTCAGCACCGTTTCGAAAACGGCGGATCAGGTTGGTCAGCTCTTTTCTTTTACGACGCTGTCTCTGTTGCATACGGTAAATACCGTTAAACAGAGATTCCCAGTTTCCTGAACCTGAAGGTGGTGTTAGACGCTTCTCATCCCACAACCATGCGGACAAACGCATTTGATTGTGTAGATGCCAGCCGAGCTGCAATACCGTAGCAGCCAGCAGTAACCAAGGTAAATAACCGAATACCCATCCGACTAAAAACCATGGTGCGTAAAAAAAAACCAGTTCCCAAACCAGCTTTTTCCAGGTTAACTTTTCAACCATTCAGGACTCCGTAGACTGCAGCGAAGCCACATTAAGCTTTTGTAGAAAAACGGTAACCCGCGCCGCGAACCGTTTGAATTAGCTTATCGTGACCTGCCGATTCAAGCGCTTTACGTAGGCGTCGAATATGCACATCAACGGTGCGGTCTTCAACGTAAACATTCGTACCCCAAACGTTGTTAAGTAGCTGCTCTCGGCTGTATACACGCTCTTGGTGCGTCATAAAGAAGTGCAACATTTTAAATTCTGTCGGTCCCATATCAACGGGACCTTCGCTTGCTGTAACGCGATGCGAGACTGGGTCTAGTTTAAGACCTTGTACATCAATCACATCTTCCAGTGCGGTTGGTGTTACACGGCGAATAACCGCTTTCAGGCGAGCTACTAACTCTTTTGGTGAAAATGGTTTGGTAATGTAATCGTCAGCGCCAACTTCTAAGCCACGAACTTTATCTTCTTCTTCACCACGAGCTGTCAGCATCACCACAGGGATGTTGCGAGTTAACTCTTCACGCTTCATATGCTTGATAAAGTTTATCCCGCTACCACCAGGTAGCATCCAATCTAGTAACACTAGATCTGGGAAAGGTTCACATAGCTTGTTTACCGCTGTATCGTAATCTTCAGCCTCTACTGCTTGGTAGCCTTTTTGTTCAAGCACGAAACACAACATCTCACGAATTGGTGCTTCATCTTCAACGACCAGAATCCTTCTCGACATAATTGAATAGCCTTTATAAGTAATCAACGCATTGCATTATCTGAGTTAATTATGACACTTTTGTGACCTTTGAAAACAAATTTTCATATAACTGTCTCAAACATTTCACTTTGTAAGTTTTGATACAGAGCTAAGGACAAATCGAATTAGATCTCATATCATGAGGCACTTCTAAAAAGGTATGAGAAATATTTATGTGGTTTAAAAATTGCCTAGTCTATCGCTTCAACCGTGATATTGATTTCAATGCAGATCAGCTAGAGAAACAACTTGAAGAATTCCGCTTTACTCCTTGTGGTAGCCAAGACAAACAGAAATTTGGTTGGGTACACGCAATGGGCAAACATGGCGATATGATGACGCACGTCTCAGAAAACCGCATTCTAATCTGTGCAAAGAAAGAAGAGAAAATGCTACCTGCTTCTGTGATCAAAGAGTCACTGAACGCAAAAGTAGAAACGCTTGAGGCAGAATCGGGAACACCTCTTAAAAAGAAAGAGAAAGACAGTCTAAAAGAAGACATCATCATTGATCTGCTTCCTCGTGCATTCAGCCGCAGTAATTTCACTTACGCGCTGATCATGCCAAAAGAGGGTTTCATTGTCGTTGATGCGAGCAGCTACAAAAAAGCAGAAGACGTACTAGCATTACTACGTAAAACTATGGGTAGCTTGCCAGTAGTGCCTGCTATTCCAGAGCAAGCGATTGAAACGACTCTGACAGAGTGGGTGAAATCTGGTGATACGCCTAAAGGTATCACTATGCTCGATGAAGCAGAGCTTAAATCAATCCAAGAAGACGGCGGTATCGTTCGTGTTAAGAAACAAGAACTAGAAGCTGATGAGATTAAAAACCACATCGAAGCCAACAAAGTGGTCACTAAGCTTCTGATCAACTGGCAAGATCGCATTGAGTTCATTCTTGCTGAAGATGGCAGCATCAAGCGCCTGAAATTCAGTGACGAACTAAAAGATGAGAACGACGACATTCCTCGCGAAGATCAAGCAGCGCGCTTTGATGCAGACTTCTCACTACTGTGTGGCGAGTTCAGCGTGTTCCTTCCAAATCTATTCGAGTCACTCGGCGGGTTAACTCAACCTAACGCTTAATTCATGAAATTTGAAGCCCAGGTGTCAACAGCACCTGAGCTTAATTCACAGCTACCTTGCCGCATTTCCTCCAGCTCCGCTCTCTTCTTAATACCATTGTTATCTTTAGGGCTATCAACCCAACTCATTTTAGCGTAAAATTTGCGCCCCTTTGATATCACTTGGTGGTATCAACCTGACTTGAGATCAGACTAGAGAACGAAGCAATGACGACACAAAAACCATTTGTACCGGAACTATTATCACCGGCAGGAAGCCTCAAAAACATGCGTTACGCATTCGCTTACGGCGCTGATGCTGTATACGCAGGCCAGCCACGTTACAGCCTTCGCGTTCGTAACAACGAGTTCAATCACGAAAACCTACAAATCGGTATCGATGAAGCTCATGCTCAAGGCAAAAAGTTATATGTTGTATGTAACATTCAGCCTCACAACTCTAAATTAAAAACGTTCATTCGCGACCTTAAGCCAATTGTTGAGATGGGCCCAGATGCGCTTATTATGTCGGATCCTGGCCTTATCATGATGGTTCGTGAAGCATTCCCTGAGATGCCAATCCACCTTTCTGTTCAAGCAAACGCAGTAAACTGGGCAACCGTTAAGTTCTGGTCAACTCAAGGCGTTGAGCGTGTGATCCTATCTCGTGAGCTATCTCTTGAAGAGATCGAAGAGATTCGCGAACACTGCCCAGAAACTGAGTTGGAGATTTTTGTACACGGTGCACTTTGCATGGCGTACTCTGGTAGATGCCTGCTTTCTGGTTACATGAACAAGCGCGACCCAAACCAAGGTACTTGCACGAACGCTTGTCGTTGGGAATACAAGACAGAAGCTGCGAAAGAAGACGAAAACGGTCAGATCGTTGAAGTAAATCCTACAGGTGTTGCTATTCAAGAAGTAGAAACGCAAGACATTGAAGTTCAAGATGAGCGTCCAGACAACACACTAGGCCTTGGTAAACCAACGGATGAAGTTGTGTTACTTTCTGAGTCACACAAGCCAGAAGAAAAAATGGCCGCGTTTGAAGATGAGCATGGTACTTACATCATGAACTCGAAAGACCTTCGTGCAATCCAACACGTTGAGCGACTAACGAAGATGGGTGTTCACTCGCTTAAAATCGAAGGCCGTACTAAGTCTTTCTACTACTGTGCACGTACAGCACAGGTTTACCGTAAAGCTATCGACGATGCTGTAGCAGGCAAACCATTTGATGAAAGCCTAATGGGCACGCTAGAGAGCCTAGCTCACCGTGGCTACACTGAGGGCTTCCTACGCCGTCATACACACGACACATACCAGAACTACGAGTACGGTTACTCTATCTCTGATACTCAACAATTCGTAGGTGAGTTCACAGGTAAGCGCCGTGGTGACCTAGCGGAAGTAGAAGTGAAGAATAAATTCCTATTAGGCGATAGCTTAGAGATGATGACACCGAAAGGTAACGTTGTCTTCAAATTAGAAGTCATGGAAAATCGTAAATCTGAAGCTGTAGACGATGCGAAAGGCAACGGTCACTTTGTATTTATCCCTGTACCAACAGATTTAGACCTACAGTACGGTTTGTTAATGCGCAACTTGAACAAAGGCCAAGATACGCGTAACGCATCAGATAAATAACGTTTATTTTGGAAAGATAGATGGCTCTACTAATAACTGACAAGTGCATCAACTGCGATATGTGTGACCCAGAATGCCCAAATGGTGCAATCACTATGGGCGACAGAATCTTTGAGATCGATCCAGATTTATGTACTGAGTGTAAAGGTCACTATGAAAAGCCAACATGTCAATCAGTGTGCCCCATTACCAAATGCATTATCACTGACCCAAATCATATTGAAACTGATGACGAGTTACTTGAAAAGTTTGTCATCATTCAAGGCTTAACCTGACAGATAAAAGGTTCAACTGAATCATTGAGTTGAACCTTTTTTATCCAGTACTTTGCAGAGGTACTTTGCCCCCTCTTTCTCATACTGATACTCAAGCTATTCTCGTCAATTTTCATCTGAGATAGAGACATCAGATAAAATACTCTCGACTCATATCCGTAACAAATTCCATTCTGTGTTTATAAACTCAAATAATCGAGTGACATTTCCCCTACATCTTAGACGAAAATACGAGTGCGTCATTAACGCTTAGATAATCGACCAAACTCAGATTACTGATTTGATATTAAAGCCAAACACTGACTAGGCATCACTTTAACTTTCTTTCTTTTCTTCTTTTTCGCTACTTTTTGGGATGGATCTGGCACAGTTTTCGGAGCCCAGCTTGCTAATTCATACCCACAACCATCACCTTTAGGAGGCCTTGCTTGAGCTATACAGTTTGAACTGCCTTCCGGGCACTTTAAACGAACATGGAAGTGAGAATGATGCCCCCACCAAGGTCTTATTTTACCTAACCAAGATCTATCATTAACATCAGAGCTATCTTGATCACAAAGGGCCTGTTTAATGACAGGGTGAACAAAAATACGCACCACTTTTTCATCTTTCGCTGCATAGCGAATCACTTGAAAGTGATCATCGGTCCAATTAGATTTACGCAGTTTGTAGTTAGTAAGATCCACAACGCTCACAGGCTTAGGGACAGCAAGTTCATTCTTAGTAAGCCTCTTACTGGTTAACCTCAACCATATATCAATATCCAACCCAGTCTGGTGACTTGAATGACCAGATGAGAAGCGGCCCCCTCGAGTTAGTGAAATATCGCCAACTAACAAGTTGGTGTTGAGTTGCTCGCTTGTAATTATACCTAGCCTTTCAATAAACTTAATGGCTTCAGTATGGCCATAGTAGCGCTCTCGCTGAGGGCGAATAATTTGATAACCCTCCCCGTTAATCGGCAGGGCCTGTGCGCCATCGAGGCAACCATTGGCATAACTTCCTATTGATGAGGTTGAATTTCTTGTCGGGCTTTTTTCTTTTTCCCACGGAGTTGCCGATACGGCAAGCGAATAAAAAATAAGAGCCGATGTATAAAGTAACCTCATAACTATTCCAAATGAATGAACTCTACTTTTCATACTAGTCGTCATCAGAAAACATATACGTATTGAATGTAATTTTTGGCGAAAAAGAGGCATTTTATAATGAGAAAATGGAAGGAAACGAGTTTTGAAACGATGGAAAGAAAAAGGCTCCAGCATTTCTGCTAGAGCCTTAGATATGGCAGGGGTGGAGAGATTCGAACTCCCAACACGCGCTGTTTTAGTAAATCGGGGAATCCGCTGCTCTGCTAATGACATGTTTCAGCACCAAAAAGTAAAAAGGCTCCAGTCTTTCGACTAGAGCCTTAAATATGGCAGGGGTGGAGAGATTCGAACTCCCAACACGCGCTGTTTTGGTAAATCGGGGGAATCCGCTGCCCTACTAATGACATGTTTCAGCACCAAAAAGTAAAAAGGCTCCAGTCTTTCGACTAGAGCCTTAAATATGGCAGGGGTGGAGAGATTCGAACTCCCAACACGCGGATTTGGAATCCGCTGCTCTGCCAATTGGAGCTACACCCCTATTTTCAGTTTTAAAGAGCTGAAACTCTG